>JAEUII010000041.1 GCA_016795145.1 Planctomycetaceae bacterium | reverse complement strand
TCACCAAACATCTTCCGAATCGTGATGTCGCCCGCGTCCTCAAAGCAGGCCACCATTTTCTCTGCAACCGACTGCTGAGTCGCCATGTGTGTCATTCCCGAGGTTGTGCTGGAATCATCGAGATCGTCGGTCGATAGGCCGTTTTTGACGCGTCTTGTGCATTCAGCAGACGGAATCTAATTCCCGGACCGAATGCTGGCGTCGCCGTTCAGGGCTTGCTCTGGAAGAAGACTGCTGAGAAACTGCGAACCCACCGATATTCAGTGTGAACTCATGGTAGTTTGCACGACGTGGTTCTGTCGATCTCGGGACACTGTCCGCATGACTGATTCAACTGCATTCCAATTCGCACCCCGATCCTCTTTTCGCATCTTGTCGCGAAGGCGAATGCTTCCGATTTTGAGCCTGCTTCTATCGGTCGTTGTGGCCCCGTCGATTGCTCGCGGCGTTGAGGATCTTGAGACGTCAGTGCAGCAGTCTCTCGATTACCTTGTGAGTCTCCAGAAGCGACAGGGATACTGGGAAGCGAATCAGGGACAGTATCGCGTCGCGATGACTGCTCTGGCTGGAACGGCCATGCTGGCGGAAGGTTCGACGACGACGACCGGACGCTACGCCAAGTCCATTCGCCTGGCCGTCGATTATCTGCTCTCAATGAGTCGTCCCAATGGGCTGATCGGTTATCGTGAAGACTATCACTACACCTATGGCCATGGTTACTCGATGGTCTTTCTCAGCCAGGTCTACGGCGAAGAAGAGGACATTCAGCGTCGGGAAGAACTGCGTGACGTGCTGACCCGTGCGGTTCAGTTCTGCGCGGATGCTCAGACAAGTCGCGGCGGCTGGGGATATGTTTCGGCGAAGGAAGGCAGTGACTTCGACGAAGGCTCCACCTGCATTACTCAGGTGCAGGGTTTGCGAGCCTGCCGCAACGCCGGGATCCCGGTTTCCAAAGAGATCATTGAACGAGCGAAAAAGTACATCGATGACTGTACAACCGTTGAAGGCGGAGTGCAGTACAGCATTCGAGGAGGAGGGGCGCGGGCTCCAATTACTGCGGCGGCACTCGCGGCGATGTACAACTCCGGCGAATACGACACCGAGTTGACTCAGCGAATGCGCAACTTCTGTCGCATCAATGTCTGGCCCGACAAACCAGTCACTTCCAGTAATGGCTTCTGGCACTACATGCACTTCTACTTCGCTCAGGTGGTTTATCGAACCGGTGGCGATGAGTGGAACAAGTATCGCGAAGAGCTGAATGAGAAACTGTTGCGAGAAATGCAGTCGGGCGGCGGCTGGGCGGATCCACAGGTCGGTACAGTTTATGTGACTGCCCTGAACTGCATCATGCTTCAGCTGGATAAAGGGTATTTGCCGATTTATCAGCGATGATTTTGTCAGCTTGAGACGTGTACAGACACGCCGTGATCGTGCAACCGACCGTATTTGTTCACTGTGCGAGAATTCCTCATGACCGCTTTGAATCTGTTTCAGCTGATGTGCTCTGGTGAAAATCGCCGTCCATCGGCTTCGACCGGTGTTTCTTTGATCCAGAAACTGATGGCCACGGCTCTAACGGCATCGCTTGCGTTGGCGGTCGGTGGCTGCGGTGACGGAGAAGGCGACGCTCCGGCGGCAACTCCGGGTGATGCTCCGGTGGTGGCTGGCTCGGATGCTCCAAAAGGAGCATCAGCAACCGACGACAGTTCGGAGAAGGCTGGTGGCTCGGATGACGAACATGTGGAATTCAAACCGCTCAGCCTCAGTGGACTGAAAGGAAAAGGTGGTGGTAGTTCAGACACCGCCGCGAAGAAACTCTCTCCGACTGAGCAGATTCAGTCGGTGATCAGTCATCTTCAGCCGCTGCAGATCCTGCTTGGGCAGTGGCGCGGGACGACTCGGCGAGAATACGAGAACTTCAAAGCCGTCGACCAGCATGAATGGGTCTGGGATCTTCGCACCAAGCCGGATCAGCCGGCACTGGTGATCAACAGTGACAAAAGTCCTTATGTGAAGTCTGGCCGTCTGACATGGGATACGGCAACTCAGAAGTTTCAGCTAACGACGACCGATGCTGGAGGCGTGACTCGCAATTTCACCGGCGATTACTCCGAGCCTGTGCATGAGGTTGTCGGAAGTGACGACAAACTCCACAAGGTCTTCACAATTCTCTTTGATCAGGACAAAGCTGGCGCCGATGGCGAACTGTGGCAGCTCGCGATTGCGCAGCAGGAAAACAATCGCTACCTGCTGGAAGTCGGCAGGCGTCGAGGACAGGCGGCGGCATTCAATCGTTTCGATACCGTGTCGACTCAGCGTGAAGGAACGAGTCTGGCTGCCAGCGATTCGGACTATGCAGAAAAGACCTGTATCATTTCCGAAGGTCTTGGGACGACGGAAGTTACCTATAAAGGACGATCCTACTGGGTCTGCTGCAGCGGATGCCGCGCGGCTTTTGACGAAGATCCGGAGAAGTGGATTGCCCTGGCGGCTCAGCGTGACAAAGAAAAAGAAAAGAAGTAACACGAATCGCTACCATGATGCCTGCTGTTGTCGCCATCGATATCGGGAATACTCGCGCGAAGTTTGGGATCTTTCAGCCGAATGCAAACGGCTTCGTTGATCCGAAGGTGATTGTCGCGCGAGTTCTGAGCCAGACGAATGACCTGTCGATCGACTTTCTTCGATGGTGGAACAGCCTGGACGCGTCAGCTGTGTCCAGAGTCGTCGTGGCCGGAAGTGATCCAGATCTGCGAGATGAGCTGATTCGTCGCTGGCCGCTGAAACAGCATGCTCCCGTTGTCGTCAGCAGTTTTCAGCAGATTCCGGTTCAGGTGGATGTCGACTTTCCATCGCGCGTTGGGATCGACCGACTCCTGAACGCACTTGCTGTTGCACGGTTGAAAGATGCCGGTCGCCCTGCCATCGTTGTGGATTCCGGGACTGCGACCACCGTTGACCTCGTGACGTCCGACGGCACATTTCGAGGAGGCAGTATTCTTCCGGGACTGCGACTGTCGGCTCATGCCATGCATGACTATACGGCCCGATTGCCGCTATTGGATGTCGACGAAACGCTGACGGCCCTGCCCTCACTGCCGGGCCGAAACACCGAAGCCGCGATGTTGGCGGGATTGTTTGTCGGTCAGCTCGGGGCCGTGCGTGAAATCTCAGAGCGATTGGCAATTGCGGCACAGAAGAACTTCAATGAGTCTCAGGCACCGCAGCTGTTCATCACCGGCGGAGGCGGACGACAGCTTGCCGACCATTTGCCGAATAGCCTGTATGTCGACAGCCTCGCCCTGCACGGCCTGGCATTTCTTGGCTTGTGACTATTCACCCGAAGACGGTCGAATACGGATGGCGGCGCGACTGTTTTTCTTCGCCTGTAGCTCGATGGATCACCAGATGTTTGGATCATCAGGCGAGTTCGAGAGTGCCGGCGGGCCGCTTGATTCACCATTTAGTCCGTCGCCACTTGCTGGGTTTCGCAGGCTTGGAAGCATGTTTACGAAGGCCGCAAGGTAAGAGGCGAACACGGGGACTTGCAGTTCCGGATGCTGGCTCCTGTACTGCTGCAGCTTCGGCGAAAGCTCTGCATACGAAAGTCGCGGAAATCGATGATGGGGGCCGTGGACCGAGATATTGAAGTTGAAATACCGACAGAGCCGGGAGTAAGCGTTGCCACCAGCGATCGTTCGAGTTCCCAGGATCGGATCGGTGCTCGGCATTCCAAGGTGCTCAACCAGTTTGCGAATGCTGTTGGCCGATGAAGAAAGGACCAGCGGCAGGATCCATTCGATCCGAAAATCAGCCCACGTTCGCCCCGTCATTTTGAAGCTCACGAGGAGCGTTGTGATTGCGGTACCCCAGAAAACCAGGCAGATCAGATACTCCATCGAAATCGTACGTCGAACGGCGGGTGCCAGTGGCGAGTTTCGAAGAAGCCAAATTCGACCGTAAATCAGCGGTGCCGAGGCAACTCCCAGGACGATGTCGAAAACCACAAACAGTCTTCGAAACCACAGCGACGCTTTCGGATCGCAGTATGGCCACATCTCATAGTCTCTCGACGAGTTCAAATAGGCATGATGCAGCCGGTGGGTTTCCCGGTACGCATTGAGAGGGATAAAGACAATCGATCCTATGATCATGCCAACGAATCGATTTGCGTTCCGGTTTGCAAACAGGGTTTCATGAGCCGCTTCGTGGAAAGCTCCGCCCACACAAAACCAGCAGTACGACAGAAACGTCACCCAAAGTGATCGCACAATAATCCCGTCGCCACCTGCGCCTGCAATGAAGAAGGGATAGAGCGAAAACGCCAGGCCCGGGAACATCAGAAAGCGCAGCCAGATGTCGCTGCGTCCCTCAGCGAGATTCGTGGAATGTTCTGACTGGGCACTGGTCATGCGATGCACTCTACCGTCGTCGAACTTTGACGATCATTAGGCCGTCGGTTCATCATCCTGAGCAGGCTGAATCTTTCGGATCTGTTCGACAAACAGATCCGCCAGTACTTCCGCCTCTGCGTCACTGTAGGATTCTGGATTGAGGTTCAGATTGATGAATAGTTTTCCTGCGTATTTTCCCAGAGAGATTGCCAGATTCGTTTTCGGACGAATCGGAGCCACGCCCAGAAGGTACTCCATTGTCACTGTGCCCGCGACGATCTTTCCCTGCTTCAACGGAAACTGATTGCAAAGTTGTCGTCGCACATCGCCGACATTCGCCAGCACAGCAGTCGAAAGACACAGGGGTAAGGCTGTGAAACCGGCCAGCAAGCCTGGGACTCTGCGTCCGGCATTCAGGCACATCAGAACCATCCCGGCCTCCTGGCCGCTGACGGAGACTGCCGATTCCTGGGCGATGACTGAAAGAAGCTTCGAGTCGGAAATCTCTCGCCCGCATTTCGTCATGACGGAATACGCCAGGATGTTCGATGCGGAACAGTTGTCATAGTCGGGCGTTCGAACCGATGTGGGCAAAATGATGCGATACACGGTGCCAGGCTTCGCGGCGCCGTGGAGTTCGTTCCAATGCTGCAGCGTTTGGAACATCGCCCACGTCAGAATGTCATTCGGCGTGATTGCTCGGTCAGAAGCGGCTTTGTTTAAACGTCGAAGTTCACGGTTCTCCAGGACTCGCGTAATAAACAGACGTTGTGATGGAGACGCCGTTTGCGTTTCGGGATCAGCGGACTTCTTCGCGCCGCGCGGACGGGCAAGCGGACAGGGAAACTGTCCAAGGACTTCTCTGAGTCGAAACCAGAGACGAGGCCAGAAGTTCGATGGTCGGCCACTTTGCCAGTAGTCACCTCGTCGTGGCAGAAGATGGTGGTCGATCGGTTCAAGGACGGGATGCTCCTGGTCACCAGTCGCTGTTGCGAGTCCGTACAGTGCGAGCAAATCGCCGATAAAACGGAGTGCCCCAATTCCGTCTGTCGAGGCATGATGGAACTGGAAGATCACACGATGAGACTGGTCCGCCGAAATGATCCAGCATCGAAGCCCGCCATTTTTTTTCAGATCAATCCAGCGGTCACTCGGGCCGGGTAACTGATCTGAAGTGTTCAGCCAGCTGATTCGGGCATCAGCTGTTCCCTCGACCCAAACATCGTGGAGCCACCCCGAGCGTATTCGAGCGCTGAGCATTGGGTGTCGTTGCAGCGCGCGGTGGAATGCGAGTTCCAGCTGTGGCCGATTCAGCGCACCCGTCAGGCCGATCTCGATAAAGAACGACATTGGCAATGAGGCCCGATCGTCCCGCAGCATGAACTCCTCAAAGGCCGTGACCGCAAGAGGAAACAATGGCAACGCGGGACTGTCGTACGTCGATTCGCTGGACATTTAAGTCTCGCGGATCTGAGCATATTGCTGACGAAGCACTTCCGCTGTGTCGGGGCGCGACATCGCGATGTAAGCGATCATGCCCTCAACCCACGCTCGGAAGTTCGGGTGCTTATCACGATTCTGCGCTTCAAGGCCCGAACTTTTCGCCTGATGCAAAATCGCTCGCAAACGTCGCACTTTGGAGCGAAGAACTCCGGGTCGTTCGTTCACGATCAGGCCGGTGACAGACTGCGCGGTGCTTTGCCGCTGCACACGCGTCTTCGCTTCGTTCACACGGAATCCTTCATCCTGAACCACATGACGAATGCGGGCCATCAGGTATCCGGTTCGTGACTTGAGTTCCTCGTTGCCTGAGAAGGTGATGTCATCGGCGTACCGAGTGTAAGTCAGCCCCATTCGAGTCGCGAGGCCCTGAAAGCGGCGGTCCAGTCGCAGCGCCGCCTGATTCGAAAGTGCCGGACTCGTGCATGCGCCCTGAGGCAGCGCGCGCGGGCCTGTGGCGACGAATAACGTCTGTCCGCCGAACTCTACAGTTCGTCGCGGACATTCCGTACACAACAAAGCCAGGATGGTTGCAACCGCCGGCGAATACCCAAGTCTCTGAAACACCTTCCTTACACGAGGAAACGTGATGGAGGGAAAGAAACCTTCAAGATCCGTGTTGAAGACGACCGCCTTTCCGCAGTGAGGCGTTGCATTCGTCACGGTACTCCGCGCCACGACAAATCCGTGTGCCTGAGCTGCCACTTCCAGCTTGCTCAGGATCTGTGTGTGAATCCATCTCTGACAGTTTGCAAGTCGTCTGTGAGGCGCGCTGAGAAGTCGCACGCCACCGGACTTCTTTGGAATAGAAAACTGAATGTAATGCGAACGGCTTGTGACTTCGCTGTGAAACGCGAGTCCTCGAAGCTGGGGAATCGTCAGTCCGAGGGCCCCGGCCACATCAGCGGGAGTTTGCAGGACCGGCAGTGCTGCGGCTTCCAGTTTGGCGACATCGCTTGTTCGATCATTCAGCCGTCCGGAAACACGCCGGCCGAGGTAAGTGATGTCCGTGGCAAATCTTGCTGCGATGTCCCTGGCTCGCTGCTCTTTTCGCCGGGCTGCCTCTTCCTTCTTCTGAGCTTTGATTTTCTTGCGTTCTTCCCGGCTGGCGACAACCGCTTCCGCGCCGGCTTTTTCGGCCTCACTTCGAATCAGGGTCATCGATGGGCGAACAGCATCCATCTCCAGTCCGACTCGGTGAATCTCCGCAAGCTGCTCAGCGGTCAGCATCCCCTGAGTCAGCATGCCACGGTCGATCAGCTTCGTGCGAGTGTCGCTCACCGGAGGAATCAGGTCGCGACGTCCCCAAAACGCCCCGGACCATAACCAGCGAGTGCGCGTGGAACTGATGATCTCGTCACGCGTGATTGGCAGGAACGATGAAGCATCGAGACCTGCCTTCAAGGAGGGTGCGTTCTGCTGCTGGGCCGGATTCTGTGCGGTCGTCACTGGCTTTGCAGTGCCATGAGTCGACGTTGCTGCAGAAGCGGCTGCTTGCTTTGGCGCCGGTATCGGATCACCAAACAACAGCCGTCGTAGCCAGCCGAAAAAGCCCCTGGAATCCTGAGTGCTCATGAGTTCCCGAAACTCGCATACCATGAATCAAGGTTGTCGGGCCGCGTGATTGCTGACGCCGACTGACGTAACGCCTGAAGATGACGACACGGCCCTTTTCGAAGTCCATTCTTAAAGTGGTGAGAACACTTGCAGCGTCCTCGAACGATGCGTCCGTCTCCGTCAATCAGGAGTTCCGCCTGACTGCCACCCGCTCGACCTTCCAGCAGTCGCATTCCGTTGGGTGTCGCTTCATTGCGAGTCAGCTGGACCTGATTCGATGACAGCAAGGATCGAGCAGCAAGCGTCTCCGGATGGTCTTCTCCCACCTGCTGGGATGTCAGTGGTGTTGGCATCACCTGACGCCAGCGATACTGGCGTGCTGGCAGATCGTGGATCACCTGCCCAAGTAGCGCGAGTCGGTTGAGTCCAGCAGCGACTGTGGACTCCGGCAACTGAGTCTGTGAAACGATTGATGCAAACGTCTGCAACGGGCTCGCTTGAAAAGCAACGGCAATCTGTGCCAGCGTCGCTTCTCGCACTTCAACAGGAGGCATCAGCTGGTCGAGTGCCCCCGATGAGGTCCAGTCGTTGGCAGTCCATCCTGACAGTCCCAGAACAAACCGCATTTCCCCCATGGTGACCATCCAGAAACTCGGCAAGCCCGTTCCCAACAGTCCGACATGAACGTCATCGGCAAGAGGCAAAAGGCGACTGAGCACCTGCAGGCGATCACGTCCCCAAACCCGGATACTCTCGTTACGGTTGCCGGGCCACGGCCGCGAGTCGCATGGCACTTTCTGGTTCCATGGTTCCAGGAAAACCTGTGGAGCCTGTCCTCCATTCAGTTCGAACCGAATAGCTCGCGGACTCTTCGCCGCGCGATGGCGTTTGAGGTACGCAAGCAGGTTGTACAGCCCCTCTTTACCGATCGACACGGTTCGCATGGGAAGTGTCATCGCCGACTGGAGCTGCAGGAATCCTCGCAGCCACGAATTCGGCAGATCGATCTTCTCCTCGCGGTGCTGTCCAGCGGACTCCGTTTGAACTTCAAAGCCACCAGGATCAATTTCGAACGTTGTCTGTCGATAACTGCGAAGGGTCTGAAAATGCTCGTAAAGGTCCCAGGTGTAATCGACATTGGTCGTACCGAGGCTCACGTCACGCTCGTTTTCGAAGGCATCACGGTTCACGGTCAGGCAACCATAGCTGCTCTCATCTGAGCTGAAGCATTCGAAGAACAGGCAATCAGGAGCCACCGTAATGACGGGATCACATGGCACAAGCTTCCGCCAGATTTCCGGATCTGTCCGTTGAAGGAATCGGGAGTACTTCAGTCTGGCTTCCCAATACTCCTTTCGCAGCCTCGCATAATCTTCTTCCAGTCCCGGGCGAATTGCCGGGCGGGCCTGCGAATGCAGCTCTGTTTTCTTCGCATCCGTGGCCGCTTTGCGAATCGACTGTTCCTGAGCCTGCTCTTCACGCTTCCAGGCTTCGTAAGCCGACTTGTCGCGTGGATGAAACTTCAGATCGCTGACGACCACTTCATGAAGTGCGCTGATGGCTTCCCGGAAGCGAAGAGGTGACTTCAGCTGGCCCCGATAACTCACGCGATCCCGGCGCAGATTTGGTTCCAGCGCGATGGCCAGACCAAACGCTCCTTCTCGGATTCCACTGCGTCGATAATAGCTGGTTTTTAGATCCATAACGTATCGAGCGAATTCTCAGGCAGGAGCAAAAAGTCTCACACTCAAACACGGAACAGAACAAACTCACCGACTTCGAAGCGTCGACCGGGAGCGTTCACAAAGGCCCGAGGTCATCTGGCCTGCGTGAACCACGTTGACTCAGCTGCGCGGGTCAGATGACCTCGGGCCGAAAGAACAACGTTCCTGGGGAAGCAATGAGGAGCCAAACTCAACCACGGCGGAACACCGCAGCATATTAGTCTCGGTAAATGTTCTGTTCTCCACGCCTAAGTGTGAGACTCTTTGCTCCAGTCACATTCGCAAAAGAGCCTGGCCACGGAAACGACTCACTGACCGCCCGGAGAAAACTCGCGGGTGATAAGATCATCGTGTCCCTCCAACCAAATTCCAACCGACATCCGGAAACGCCTGCACCACCTGCTGATGCAGGTCCGGAACTTCCGCAAGCTGTACCAACAAAGCGAGTGCCTTCTTCCATTCCGTTCCCCGGATCGAACGAAGAGCGACAGCCAGCAGAGGCAGCAGCTGAGATGCCTCGTCCGGATGCTCTTGAATTCGATCGGAGATCTGCTGAAGAACGATGGGCTTTTGCTTCGCTCCCCTCCGGACATTCAGCAGGACGGTCGCCCACAGGGAACGTACTAGTTCTTTGCTGAGCTGACCGCGACTGCTGGCGTCGAGCCGATCCGGTGCAGGTTGCTGTTCGAGCATTCTGACGATGCCGAACCGAATGTCGTCATACGGTGACTCAAGCAGCTTCTGCCAGATTCGCACGTCCTGACACGCGGCCGGAGTTGATTCAAACCAGGCCCATGCGAACTGCCGAACATCCGGGAAGCGGCTGTCCAGAAGGTCCATGATTGTCGAAGCGATGATTGCAGGCCCGCCGCCATTCTGTGAGATCAACGCCTGTTCGGCTTTGCCTGGTGCAAAGGCAGACTTCAGCCACTCCAGCAACTGCGGCCGAAGCGCTTCGCACTCAGCCCTGGCCAGTCGGCCAAGTTCGAGATAGTCATTGGGGCTGGAGATCGATGATGCTCGAAGCCATTTGAGTCCGATCTCGGCCACGGATTCCGGTCGACTGCACGCCAGAGTAATATGCTGTGTCAGACTGATCGATTGCGGATTCAATTCGTTCGAAAGGACCTGACACAAAGTCTCCAATGCGGCCGGATTGCACTGTTCGAGCATCAGAAACCACTGCTCGTTCGTGAGTGAGCTAAGCTGCGTAGACCGTGAAAGCAGTTCGGCAGCGAAGCGTGCCAGGCTATCGTCTTTGTGAGACGTCAATGCGACAAAGTCCGCTATGGGTTGCTGATTCAGAAAGTCCTTGTGATCCTGATTCAGCAGACGAAGAGCCCATTGCTGGACGGCTCGGGCCGATGCCTTTCTGACCAGCAGCCACAGCTGATTCGGGGCCGATTTCCAGGCGTCCGGAAACGCTGGCGTTGGAGTCAGATTGGCGAGCGACTCCTTCATGGGAAGCTGCCACCCCGACGGTTTGGAAGTCAGCACGTCTGTGTGGTGAAACAGAATGTGCATCAGTCCCCAGTTGTCGATCAGGGCCAGGCCATCCGGAGTATCAGCGTCCGTGTAGTTCAGTAGTGCCCTCGTCACTGCCTCGACATAGCGAGCCGGATCCTTTGCACCCAATTGGCGGAAGTATCGCCAGGAGCGTCGGGTGAGATACCGGCGAGTCGGAACGGAGAACAGCCGCAATTTCCGATGAGACGCCGTATACCGTGCAACATGCCTTGGCATGCCGCTTTGCGGAGCCAGGATTGTCTCTGATGTCCAATACTGGCGTGTTACCATGTTGAAGATCTGGCGAGTCCGCTTCCTTCTGCGAATCGAGACATCGAATGCTCGCAAAAACTGGCCCATCAATTCGTCGTCCTGGTCTTTTTCCGCAAGTTTGAACAGACGCTTTACAAGTGCTTCGTGCCTTGGGCTGTTCAGCGGCAGCGACAGATAGTCACGGAGAAACTGCCGCGCGATCGACCTGGGATCGTTCATCCATCGCGACGCAAACGCTCCAAGCCGCTCGGCGTCCGTTACTGCTCGCAACTCTTCGACAAAACGATCATCTCCACTCTCGAAGTACTCTTCGGCGAGCAGCATGGAACCGGTGCGAGTTGCAGATGAATGGGTCAACGTTGTTTCTCTGCAGAGTGATGCAGACGAACCAGGGAAGCGCGAACCGCATTGTGTCGAACAGACAGAATTTTGCCAGTGAAGTGTGAGTTCGAGTTCATCGCGGACTCGCGCGGTACTCTGTAGGTGCCGCTTGCCGAGCGGCACTTTGCGGCCCCGCCGCAACCAGTGACCTGACGGGTCTCCACCGGATTGAAGGTCGTCGTGGATTGATCACGGCTATGCTTGTGCCTTTGGCCGCATGGCTTCGGCACAAGCGGATGGGAGAACGAGGTTCGCCTGACGGCGAAAGTCTCGCCCGGCAGGCGAGACCTACTGTAGGTGCCGCTTGCCGAGCGGCACTTTGCGGCCCCGCCGCAACCAGCGACCTGACGGGTCTCCACCGGATTGAAGGTGGTCGTGGATTGATCACGGCTATGCTTGTTCCCTGGACAGAATGGCTTCGGCAGCATGTGGCTGCGAGAACGAGGTTCGCCTGGCGGCGAAAGTCTCGCTCGGCAGGCGAGACCTACTCTTCTGCGGGCGACTGGCGTTTGGAAAGGTGGCTTGTCAGCCTGCGAAAGAACCCGCCGAACGACATGCGTCGAGTTGCTGAAATGGACTGCCCTCGTGTGAACCGCAGGAGATCCGCGAGCAATGCGTCGGCGGACGGATATCGATCCGAAGGATGCTTCTCGAGGCAGTTCAAGATGATTGTCTCCAGAGACCTGGGAATTTCCTGGCAGATTGTTCTTGGGGTCACAGGACGCTGTTCAAGGATTTGAGCAACCAGAGCATCGCGATTTTCGTGATCGAACGGAGGGCTTTGAAGGCACAGTTCATACAGCGTTGCGCCAAGGGAATACAGATCCGATGCGACAGATTGTTTCCCCAGAAAACGTTCCGGCGCCATGTATCGCAGTGTGCCTCCCACCGATGTACTTGATGTATGACCGGTTCGTTTTTTCTGCTCAACACGTCGCTGCAGCGGGCTCAGAATCCTGCCATCTTTCTCCGCTGGCTGCTGGACGAGCTCCGAGGGGCTGACTGGCTGCGACAATCCAAAATCCGTCACCCAGACACGACCTTCGGCATCCAGCAGGAGATTCCCCGGCTTGATGTCGTTGTGACAGATGCCGGCTCGATGGGCAGCTCGCAGAGCCTGAGTCGCCTGGATAGCGACCTTCGCAAAGTCTCGCCAGGAAGTTCGAGTCAGGCGGCCTCCGGAAGTCGCTTCATTCGACTTCGCCTTGCGGGCGTCTTTTGACTGCCTGGTGGAAGGAATTTCTTCAGCGCTTTGAGGCAGGCAAATATCTTCAACCCGCAGGCCCTCAGCCGATCGCCCGAGGAATTCGATAATGCGATCGAGCCCAATGCCACGGACAAGCTGCATCACGAAGAAACAGTATCCGTCTTCCTGTCCGTAACGATAAACCGGGACGATGTTCTTATGCCGCAGCTGCGCGGCGGTTTGAGCTTCGCGTTCAAACCGTGCGACCCACTCAGGCACAATGGAAACTCGCCACGGCAGGATCTTCACGGCAACATGCTGGTCGGTTGCCAGATCTCTCGCGTGGAAGACGACGCCCATCCCGCCTCGACCAATTTCATTCAACAGTTCGCAGTTGCCAAGTCGAGTCAGCGGGAAGCGATCCGGCATGTTGCGGCGCATCGATCGGGATTCTCGGTCAATGCGAGCATTCTCCAGCATCGCCAGGACCGGGAACACTTCCTTGATCTGCGCTGCATGCGGCGGGAACCGTCGAGCAAAAAGCTCCACCGACGGTTTTCGTCCGTGACGAAGGTCGTCCACAAACTGACTCGCCAGCATCTCAAACGGAATCCGCGCGCGGAGATCAGCGTTTTCATCGGACATGGGTAGTCCGAGAAGCTGAAACTCTGTGTCGTCCGGAGGTGCTGGCTCAGTCATGTACGCATCGTAACATGACCCATCGAATTACCACGTGAGTTCTGGTGAAATTCGGTGACGGCAGCTTGGATGTCGCCTCAGAAATCATCAAGGCGACAATCATGGATACGTCCACAGCGACTCGGGCTTTCGAATACAAGCCAATTCAGGGCTGCCTCCCTTAGATCGCAGAACGAGTTGACGTCAGTTCCAGATACGTTTAACACCATATGCATCAAGGGCAACGTCGATTCCGATGATCACGAGCCCTTCAACGATAGCCTGAGCAATCAGCAGGCGGTCAAACGGATCGCGGTGATGCAGAGGCAGTCTTTCCACAAGAGTTGCATGGGACATGGCGATTGGCAGCAATTCAAAATGATTGGCCGCCAGATGCCGCGGCAGGAATATGCTGGCTGGTTCGCCAAGGTCCAGCTTCTTAAGGCCAACTTTGATCGAAATCTCCCAGCAGGTGGCAATGCTGACGAGCTTACGGTTGTCAGGATTCTCAATCAGTTCCTTTGCCCGTCCTGGCAACTGGGCATCGTCGGCTACAAACCAAAGAAATGTATGCGTATCCAGAAGCAGATTCACTCCAAGTACTCCGCGAAGTCCTGGAGGGGCGCATCGAAGTCCGCCGCCATTTTGACCTGTCCCTTTGCACTCCCGGCCCGACAAGGCCACTGCTGTCTCGGAGTGGTCCGCGCTAGTCTTGCGACCGGTTCGTCATTTTCCGTAATTATCAGTTCATCGCCAATGCTCAGGTGTTGAATCAATTCCCGCAGTTGAGCCTGAGCGACCGTGATCGTAACTGTTGCCATCGTCATTGCATCCGAATCTACCACTGAGGATATGATCCACCGCGCAGCACATTATTTCGCTAGCCATGTCGTTCGAACAGCAGAAATCGACACGTAATCTAATGAAGCAGAATTCCCGATCCGGCAATTCCACATGATGATGAAAGTCAGATACTGGAGGACTCGGAGATTCTTCGCTGCCTTAATCAAATCCCCTCAAACTTTGACCACAACGGCACTCGCCTGTCCCATGCGTGTGACGCTGGTCTTCAGGAACAGTCCGTTGGATGTCGGACGGTGTTCGCCGTGAACAACATTCAAAGGAGCTTCGGCGTCTGGAAGGGTGTAGTTCAGAGTCTTGGGAATCACACCGTGCTGCAGCGCCAGCAGGGACGCCGCCAGCTCCACGATGGAAGATCCGCTGCCCGCGCTGCCTGTGTAGCTCTTGATGGCCGTGACGGGCACGGTGTCTGCCGCACTGCCGAGCAACTGGCGAAGTCCCTGAGCTTCGTAGCGGTCACGATGCGGATGTCCGGAAGCACAGGCATTGATGTGGCCAAGATCGGCCGCCGTGATGCCTGCTCGCTGCAATGCGGCTTCGGACGCCATGCGAATCGCAGCGGCTTCGTCCGGATGTCCGTCCCTGGAAGAGACAGAGCTTGCGCCGCACGACAGAATCGTCCCCAGAATCTTCGCCCCCCGCGCTTCTGCGTGTTCACGAGACTCCAGAATCAGGCTGCAGGCCGCTTCAGCCAGAGCTTCGCCATTTCGAAGGTTGTCGAACGGTCGAACGCGACTTTCGGCCGGTCCATCTGCCAGAACATCCCAATGAGCCGAATGAGCCGCCTTCACAGGATGAATGCGAGTCCCCGTCACGCCGGCAATCATCACATCCGCTCGGTTTCGGCGAATGGCATTGCAGGCTTCTCCAATCACAAGACCCCCGGACGCTTCGTCGTGAGTGATCGAGTTATTCGGGCCATGAGCATCCAGGGCGATTCCAATGTGGCAGCCTGGCATGTTTGGCAGATACTTGAGAAGCCACAGAGGCTCCAGCCCCTTCATTCCGACTTCGCCCCACATGTCGTAATCAAACGCAAGGACACCCGTGCGATTTGAAATGGACTTGATCGCAGAACCCTGAACGACCTCCGGAGGACTCGACATCAGGTTTGCACCGAAGTCACAACCAATGCGGTCCGAAGGAATACTGCCAGCCTGCAATCCTGCGTCATCCATTGCCTGCAAAGCGGAAGCGACGCCCGTCTGGATTTCACGGCACATCACCTTGAGGTTTTTCCTCAGGCTCTTCAGGTGTTCCTTCTTGGCCGTCTCGTCGTTGAAGTCGCTGACTTCGCCACAGATCTGTCCAGGACAAGCGTTCCAGGACAGCAGCTGCATCTTTTTCAGGCCCGTTCGCCCCTCAGACAGGTTTGCCCAAAAAGCATTCCGCCCAATTCCCAGCGGAGTCACCAGTCCGACACCGGTGATAACAACTTCTTTCGTTGCGGCCATTGGCTTGCCTATTTCTGTTGACCCTTCAAAGAAACTCAGCGACCCCGCTGGCTGCTTCGGCCAACAAGTCTCCGGTTTCCGATTCTGCCCCGCCCAGTGCAGGGCCACGACGATCAATCACCTCACGCCCTGTCCCCACAGGCCGTAAAATGAGCGGAGCAGTTTAACAATGGCGGATGTTCAATACTGCGCTCGCAGCGAATTTTGGGGGGCCATCATCCCGAATCAGAATTTTGGCCCCAAACAAGCGCACAAATGAACAGAAGACTCTGCCTGCTTGATCAGAATCATCGGAAAAGTCTCGGCGTTCCACCTCGGCACACATGAACGCAAAATCACCTAATTCGTGACTTTCCAGACTCCGAATCGTCGCCCGATTTGGACTTTTCGGTTTTTGCGGAAGCCTTTGAGTCAACGTCGACGGTCGGCGGGAAGCCGTTTAGTTTTCGCCAGACTTCAAACCAGAGCGGTACCTGCTTCAGAAGAACCCATCCGTTGGCTCGAACTCCCTGGCGAAGGAATCGATCTTCAGGCCACTTATTTTTTTCCGAGGGATCCGGCAGAATCTGGCACCGAAATTTGCCTTTGCCGTTGTCGATCATGTCGACCGAAACCACCGTGCCGCCGAAGGTTCCGACGGCCACGGAAGGCCATCCGGCGAACTGGACCGCGGGCCAACCTTCGAACTGCAGTCGCACGTGGCTGCCTGGTTCCACCAGTGGCGCGTCGTTGCCGTCCAGCCAGATCTGCACCGCTCGGTCCTTCGTGTCGGGGACGATCGTGCAGATCGGATCGCCTTTCTTCACCATCTGAGTTCCGATGTTCGAGCTGATCTGAACGAGGTAGCCGTCGAACGGAGCGGTGACAAGCTGAGTGCTTTGCCTCGCGACTTTCGACTTCATTTCGGCCAGCTCTTTCGACGCCTTTGCAACTTCAGACTTGGCCTTATCCAGCGCGCCTTCGTAGTAACGGACGTCGGCTTCGGCTTTCTGGATATACGCCAGCCGGTCATTCTTTTTCCCGGTCAGGTCCGCCTTTGCTGCCGACACGTTGGCTTCTTCTTCTCGAACCTTCGCTTCGCATTCACGCAGCTTGCGTTCAGTCTCCTGGAACTTCTCGAGAGCGATGTTGCCGTGTTCATGCAGGTCTCGGGCACGTTCGAATGCTGCCTGAACGGCTGGAATCGCGGCCTGAGCCAGCGAGAGTTTCTGTTCTGCCGCGTTCACCTTTTCAGTAGCTGACTGCACATACGCATTCTGAGCCGCCTCGACCTGAACTTTGACCTGCACGTACGCGGAAAGCTGCCCCTGAGTTGCATCGACCACTTTTTTGGCTGCGTCCAGAATCAGGTTCGTGCTGTCGAGCTGGTCCTGCAGACGTGTGGAATAGTCTGCGTCCAGGTCACGAATCTCTGCAATGAAGTCACCCTTTGAGACGCGAGCGTTCTCCATGAGTTGTTCATTCCACTGCACGATCCGACCTTCGATCGTGGCCTCCAGAACCTGCTGCCGTTCACGTGGAGCATACGCAACAACAAAGCCAGCACCCGTCACCGTCTGCTGCCACGGTGCAAATGCCATCAACGCGATGGTGCCAGCGAGCATGATCAAAAGAATGATCGCCATGCGTTTCGCAAAGCGAGACGATCGAGCCAGCTGCAGCGATGGCATCAGCGCATCGGTAAAGGCAACCGGCGCGAGGATGGAACGCCGGCGAGTCGGCGGTGATATCGATGATGCCGATCCCGATGCCTGAGGCTTCCCGGCTGGAGACGGTGTTTCCATGACTGCAGGATCCTCAGAGCTGACTCGAACAGAACGTGGTTGATTCAATGTACTCGACATAGCATTCTCCTGTCATTTGCTGGCATGAGAATCGTGGGACAGGGACAACTGCTGACTCATCATTCCCGCCAGAGTCGGGCGGTTGGTGACGAGCAGGACGGTAGTCTGATCGCCAAGCGACAGAATTCGGGACAGGATCGATTCGGCCTGCTGATCGGGTAGTGAGTCCAGAATTCCGTCGAGCATCACAACTTCCGGTCGCCCCGCGATGGCTCGTGCGATCATCAGTCGACGAATCTCACTGCCTGACAGCGGAGAGCCCGACTGAGTCAGCACAGTATTGAATCCTTCATGCAGGCTCTGAATGGTCGGCGTCAATTCGACTCGCTCGATCGCTTCGCGGACATCACCGATGGAGATGTCAGTCCGTTCCAGGTGAATGTTCTCAGCAATCGTCCCGTCGAAGATCTCGATGTCGCGAACCATCACCACGCGACGTCGAAGAATGTCCGGTCGCAGGTCCCGCGGGTCGACTCCGTTCACCGTCAAGACACCCGACTCTGGTTCACGCAAACCAAACAGAATATCCAGCAGCAAGCTCTTGCCGGATCCGCTATCACCAACAACGGCCATCTTGGTTCCGGGTGGAGCATTGAACGAAACCGATGCGAGTCCACCATGGCCATTGATGCCGCTCAGTGTCAGGTTCCTCGCGACAATGCCGCTGGTTCCCGGAACTGTCAGCAGACCATCCTGATGCTCGACGGGCAGATCCAGCAGAGACCCGATCTTGTCGACGGACGCCATCAGGTCGTAGAAGCTCTCCATGTGTTTGCCCATCTTGACGAATGAGCCCACGACAACGGCGACAATCAGTTCTGCCGCGACCAGCTGCCCCAGTGACAACTGTCCAGAGATCACCAGCCAGCCTCCGATGGCGAGCAGCGCCGTGCTCGCCAGGGCCTGAATCATCAGGATCGCCAGAATCTGCCGCATGAGTACGGAGAAGTGTTTCTTTCGCGCGGAAAGGTAGTCGTAAATGAGCTGGTCACTTCGCTCCAGCGCGAACTCGGCAGCTCCGTCATAGCGAAATGTGGTTCGGCATCGAGCCAGATCTTCCAGCCACGAGGCCATCGCGTACTTCGTCTTGGATTCCTTGATGCTCGTCTTCACAGCGCCTCGACCGAGTACAAACATGATGATGGCCATCATGGCAACCAGAACGAGGTCGAAGGCGAGCAGCCATGGGTGATAAAACGCAAGGACAGCCATCCCGACGACCGTGCTGAGCGCCAGGCTGAGACCATCCAGAAGCAGTGAGGCGACAATCTTCTGCACCGTCACGACGTCGAAGAACCGGTTGACCATCTCCGGCGGATAATGATCGCCGAACGCGTCGACTCGCGCGCGAGGTAATCGCCAGGACAGCTCTGCCGCAAGTCGAGCAAACAACCGTCGCTGAATGATCTCGACGACGAACGTCTGCATGGTCTTGAGTGCGGCCTGAAACAGCAGGAATGCCAGCAGCATGATCGAAAGTACAACCACAGGCTGCAGGAACCGACCGAACGCTACCGTGTTGACGAGTGCCTCCACCGCCAGAGGCGTCGTCATTCCAAGCAGACCGGAAACCAGTGCGAAGATGACGACAATCCAGATGTCCGTTCGTTCCGGCTTCATCAGGCGACGAAGACGAGCAAACGGAGTCTGCTCAGAATCGGGTGTCGTCCCCCCAAGGTGCGATTCGACCGTTGTTGGTTCAATGACGATGCATCGCTGAACACCGGAAAAGCCAGCTGACTTCAACTGTCGAGTCAGTCGGAGTGGTCGCATGAATCGGACAGATCGTCGACCACGAGGTTCCAGAAGTCGGAGACGGCGACCACGCTCGACAACGAACGCTCGCCATTCCTGACCGTCTTCGGATCGAAGGATGACAACGACGCCATCGCGAGCCAGCCGAATCAGCTCATGGATCTCTCCGTCGATGACGCGACAGACATGACCAAGACTGTGACCGCATTCCAGCATCCATCGATGCCAGGACGGATCGCCTTCATGCTGAACAAACTGTGCGGCTTCATCGACCGACCGCCGAATGCGCGAGCGGTCAGCGTGCCATCCTTCGCGCACGGCAATTTGTTCGAAGATCCACGACGCCGACTGGAGATCGGCATCGGTCAGCGGGGCGTTGTCTGGCATTCGTCCCTCACAGTTTTGTTCTCAATCTGCTCTGCCCACGAAGACAGACATCGACAGTGAACGTTTTCGTTTTTCGAATCTAGCGCGACCGCCGAAGTTGTCTCGCAGAATTCCGTGAAATATCGATTTTCCCGAGAGGATACCTGTCGAGAGGACAGCGAAATTTCGGCATAAGAAACAGAACGACAAAAAACGGTCGAAAGTGAGCGCAGAAATTCAGGCGTTCCTATCGAAAAAACCTATAGGAGGTACGCAGAGAGCGACTGTCAGTTAGCGGAAGGGCGCGAGCCGTCCGGTCAAGTGCTTGCGTACTGGTCAAAACCGGACGGCTCGCGCCGTTCCGCTACAAGTCTCCGACCCGCGTCCTGAGGCTGGCCTCGTTGCCCGAAGTCTTACTCGGCGGCCAAACTACAGGGAAATGCTACCGAAAGACCGGTTGCTTCCTGTTTCACGCAACCTAGGTTCTCACTGGGCCATTTGTGAGAGCCCATTTGAGCAACGCTGTTTTGTCAGATCTTGCTAAACATAGCCGCTGCCCCTCGCAGCGAGGATTCCCCGCCTCTTGGCATACCGACAGAACCGCATTCCGTTTCATGGAGTCGCGGTCTTATGACGTCGAATTCGCGTCGGTTTCAGGCGAAAACTCTTCGACAGGGTATTTTTTGTGAGTCTCTCGAGCCTCGGCTGCTGAACTCATCGACGAGCCTCGCTCTGAAATTCGCCGGTTCGAATTCGCCTGTGAGCGAAAAGAATCCAGTCGCAGGAACTCTTGCCTCCGCCGCCGTGAAGGCTCCTGCCAACGTCGGCGCAACTTACGATGTCTCAACGACCTCCGTACGTGTCTCAATTGTCTCAAGTGACAAATCGCTGTCATTCAGCTGGGAAACAGCGGAGACTTCCAGTGGCAAGCCCGTCTCATTTGCGAAGAACAACTCCAATTCCGCAAAAGACAACACCCTGAAGTTCACTGAAGCAGGGTTGTACGTCGTTCGAGTCTCCGTGATCCAGGCGAAGCAGGTCGTTTCCACGTCGACGCTGTCGTTTCAGGTGAACTCGGTTCTCACTGGCCTCAAAATCACAGACAGCAACGGCACCGCAGCCAGCGCTTCAAAACCCATCGTCACGTCAGCCAACTCCGTTCAGTTTAAGGCTGCGGCCGTGGACCAGTTCGGCATGCCGCTCAGTACTCAGCCGACGATTGCCTGGAACGTGAAATCACAGCCAAAAGGAGTCACCGCGAATACGACTCAGAACGGTAACGATCTTCAGGTTGGAGTGAACTCGTCAGGGGACTACGTCTTTCGCGCAACTTCCGGAACGTTGTCGTCAGAAGTGACATTGAAGGTTTCACAGGTCCTCACGACACTGTCACTGACGGACGAAGCCGGGTCGCCGCTTTCTGCAGATACACCGCTATCCGTCAGTACAACAATGGCACGAGTCAATCTTCAGGGCCGCGATCAGTTCGGCAATCTGATGACGACTGTTCCAGCTTTGACGTGGACGACATTGTCAGCGCCTGAAACAGGCACGGTGAAGGCTTCCGTGAAGGGCCTTGCAGTAACACTGAATTTCAATCGGACCGGAGCATTCTCCGTTCAGGCAAAATCGGGGGACAAGACGGCAGTTGCCAGTTTCGATGTGAAGCCCACATTGAGCAGTTTTCAGTTTCTGACCCCTGAATCCAAGCCGTTCGGTTCGGCCAAATCGCTGCCGGTGAACGGTTCAAGTTTCGCATTTCGGTACGTGCCTCTGGATCAGTTCGGAAAGGCACTTGCTGTTCCGGATGTTGTGCAATGGTCTGCATCGACCACCCCGATTGGGGCCACCGTTGATTTCAAGAACGACAACGGTGTGATCACAGCAACATTCGACCGAGTAGGGACATATACGCTTCGCCTTCAATCCAACTCCGTTCGCAGTGAGCTTTCGCTCAGCGTTGCCGCCGTATTGAAGTCTCTGTCTCTTTCAGTGCCGGAAGAGACATCGCCGAATTCCAGTGAACCGTTTGTCGTGACTTCGACACTACAAACGGTGAAAGTCACCGGGACCGACCAGTTTGGAATGACCATGGCGGTGCTTCCGAAACTGCAGTGGTCATCTCCGACAGCGCCGACCGGTGGCAAACTGTCTGTCAGACTCACAGGGACATCGGCACAAGTGGGCTTCAGTGGAGCCGGAAGCTGGTCTGTGGCTGTCAGCGCCGGAGAAATCTCTGCTTCGAAGTCGTTCGATGTGGTTCCGACGGCCACAAAGATCAGTCTTCGCAATGCTTCAGGAGCGGCCATCTCCAGTACAGCTGCTCTGGTCGTGCAGGGAACGTCCGTTTCACTGAACGCAATTGTGGTCGACCAGTTTGGGATACCACTGGCGCCCCAGCCGGATCTCACGTGGAACATGTCAAAGTCGCCAACTGGCGGCGCGGCGACCGTGACTTCGGAGGGAAGTTCCGGAACCATCGCGTTCGACAAAGTCGGTGACTGGGCGGTGGCCATTCAAAGCGGTTCCATCATCACCGAACTGAAGCTGTCTGTCGTTGCCACATTGTCGACGATGACGTTCACCAATCCGGATGGCACGCCACTTCCGACCGATCAGCCGCTCAACGTCACAACAGCACTGCAGACACTCAAACTGAATGGCATTGATCAATTTGGAAAGGCGCTGTCTGTCCTCCCGAAGGTCACATGGGAAACAGTGGCGAAACCGGATGGCGGCGTGGCGACCGGAAAACTGTCGTCCGGAGTGGCCACGGTGAGCTTCAACAAAGCGGGCCAGTACTCGTTGAAGGCAACGACCGGAAATGTCTCCGCGACCGTTTCCTTTGATGTAGTGCAGACTCTTCGGGCCATTGCTGTGTCCGGAGCGGATGGACGAACTTTGAATCCGACAAGCGTCATTTCGGTCACGTCGGCGACGACTCAGTTGACAACAGTGCCAGTCGACCAGTTTGGCGTTGCCATGTCCGGTATCTCAGACATTAACTGGGAACGGACAAGTGCACCGGCTGATGCGGTGACTGAAATCAAATCCAGCGGGACAAGCCTGCGAGTCACATTTGACCGCGCTGGGACCTACACCATTCGTGGCAGTGTTGGTGATGTGAGTGTGAGCCTGAAAATTGTCGTCGTTCAGTCTTTGGCCACAATTGACGTGACACCCAACACCACCCAACTGAACTATGGGGCGAAGCAGGTATTTAAGGCCACAGGGCTCGATCAGTTTGGTGTCGCGCTGACAACACAGCCTTCGTTCAAGTGGGTCGCAACAGGTGGCACGATTTCATCGACCGGCGAATTCAAGGCGGGGAATACGGCCGGGAAGTTCACTGTGACTGTCACGGGAGGTCAAAAACAGGGCACAGCGTCCATCGAAGTCACCTCGCCAGTGACTCCATCCGGTCTCCAGGATCCGGCTATCGGAGCGGCGGTCAGCAGTGCTTACAGCGATGGAATTCTGAACAGAACGGAGATGATCAGTATCCTTCGCCTGGCTGGTGATGATGGCAGTGTGAGCAGCACCGAGCTTGCGGACTATCAGTATCTGGTCAGTGCCGGCGCTGGTTTCGTGATTCCGGATTATGTCCGAAATCTGGCAAGCGATGTCGTCAACAGCAATGCGGCCAACGCAAAGTTTCAGGGCCAGACTCTTGGAAATCTGACCGCAGGAAGCTCCTCTACACAGCTGAATCGCCTGATCGACAAATGGTTCTTCGGAGCTGATGTGCCTCAGCTGACGACGACGGGGCTGACGTGGACAACT
The DNA here is from genome assembly GCA_016795145.1 of Planctomycetaceae bacterium. Lineage (GTDB taxonomy): Bacteria > Planctomycetota > Planctomycetia > Planctomycetales > Planctomycetaceae > SXXK01. Next base: position 35,004 of record JAEUII010000041.1, on the reverse strand, counting down.
TCGACAGGAACGCTGTTTCCTGCAACTCCGTCGCGTTCTGATACGAAACAGGGCATGCTGGGAGACTGTTACTTCATCTCCGCCCTGGCAGCGATCGCCGATCGAAATCCGAACGCCGTTCGAAACATGTTCATCGACAACGGCGATGGCACCTACACCGTTCGGTTCTACACGGGACAGTACGGCAACTTCAACAACAACGGGACGATCACGTCCGGGTTCTCCAGTGGAGTGGGCACTGCGGACTATGTCACTGTGAATCGAAGTCTGCCGGTCAGTTCCAACGGATCCCTTGTCTATTCGGGCTACGGACTTAGTGCAACGTCCGCATCAACAGTGCTCTGGATTGCACTGGCAGAAAAGGCCTATGCTCAGTGGAACGAAACAGGCAACGAAGGTCGCGATGGCACGAATCGCTATGCGGCGATCGAAGGTGGCTGGATGGCCGACGTGAACTGTCAGGTCCTCGGCTACAACTCCACGAACTTCCCGTTCTACTCCAGCAGCAAAGCAACGCTCGTCAACGCCCTGACCTCGCAGCGATCTGTGACACTGGGAACTCAGCAGTCGCCATCCAATGGTCTGGTCGGTTCTCACGCCTATGTGGTGACGGGATACGAATCGTCGACAGATACCTTCCGTCTGCATAACCCCTGGGGCACTTCTCATCCTGGAGCCCTGACATGGGCTCAGCTTCAGGCGAATTGTTCCTGGTTCGTGGTAACTGATGCCTCCGGATCGCAAAGCTTCAGCAGTCCCGGAAGCGTGGGTGGCAGCTCGAGTCCGAAGACAAAGTCGATCATCGACTCGACTGCAGCAGTTGCTCAGACCAACTCGAATGCCGTTCCATCGTCAGCTCAGTCGGACATCGTCGTGACCAGAATCAAGCTCGCGTCAACGAATGAATCGACTTCGTTGGGCGAACAGAACAACGCGGCTCGGCCTGCCGAAAGCAGTGTCGATGCATCAGAATTCTCTGGCACACGAAATCGTGCCACCGAGTTTCTGGTTCTGTCTCAGAGCGAACTGGACCTGCTGATTTCGGAACTCGCCGGCGAATTGTTGCTGCCTTTGAATCCCGTTTGAAATCACAACAGATTGTCAGCAGCCTTGAGTCGTTCTTCACGGTCGAAGGCGAGCAGGGCGGTGATCAGTTCACCCATTTCACCATGCACGATTCTGTCGAGCTTGTACAAAGTCAGATTGCAGCGGTGATCGGTCAGGCGGTTCTGCGGGAAGTTGTAGGTTCGAATTCGTTCGCTGCGGTCACCTGACCCGACGAGGGTACGGCGTGCTTCCGAACGTTCGGCCTGCACCTTCATCTGCTGCGCTTCCAGAATGCGGCTTCGAAGAACTCGCATGGCCTTCGCGCGATTCTTGTGCTGACTCTTTTCGTCCTGGCACTTTACGACGATACCCGTTGGCAGGTGAGTAATACGCACCGCGCTTTCGGTCTTGTTGACCTTCTGGCCACCAGGACCACCGGCACGCATAGTATCGACTTCCAGGTCTTCCGGACGGATGTTGATTTCCACTTCGTCCGCTTCCGGCAGGACTGCGACCGTGGCGGCACTGGTATGAACGCGTCCCTGAGTTTCCGTTTCGGGGACTCGCTGAACGCGATGTCCACCGCTTTCGAACTGCAGCTGATGAAACGCGCCGTCGCCGGTGATTGAGAACACAACTTCCTTGAGCCCGCCGAGTTCTGTCGGGCTGAATTCCAGAAGTTCCGTCTTCCACCCTTTCACGGTGCAATAGGCCATGTACATCTCGTACAGGTCCTTTGCGAACAGTGCGGCTTCGTCACCACCGGTGCCTGCCCGGATTTCCATGATGCAGGAACTTCGAGTGATCGAATCGCCGGCGGTGGCCATGTCTTCCAGTTCGACGGCCAGTGCATCGCGTTCGCTGACGAGGCCGTTCAGTTCGGCTTTGGCGTATTCGCGTGACGCTGGGTCTGTTTCTTCATCCACCATCATCTTCGCGGTTTCAATGTCTCCCTCCAGGGCATGAAATCGGCGAACTGCTGCGGCGATGCGAGCGAGGCTGCCCATCTCTTTCTGGATCTCCAGCATCCGGTTGATGTTCGAAAGAACGTCCGGGTCCTGGAGCTGCTTTTCGAGTTCCGAATAGCGAGCAGTTTGTCGTTCGAGGACGGGAAACATGGGAGTAGCCCTGGAGAAGTTGAAGGAAGCTGCAATGGCCGAGTGACTTCAAAACAAAAGGACGTACGCAGTTTCCTGCGCACGCCCTTGTCGTATTGTCAGAATGTCAGCAGCTACTGAGCAGCTTCTTCCTTCTTGCCCCACTTGTACTTCTTCGTGAACTTCTCAACGCGTCCGGCGGAGTCAACGAACTTCATCTTGCCGGTGTAGAACGGGTGAGAATGTGAGCTGATTTCGACCTTCACGAGCGGGTATTCGTTGCCGTCTTCCCACTTGGTCGTTTCTTTGGCTCGAATGGTCGAGTTCAGAATGAATCGTGTGCCGGTTGATGTGTCCATGAACACAACAGGGCGGTATTCCGGGTGAATGTTCTTCTTCATCTCTTTAAACCTCAAGGGGTTACGGCAAGTCCGGGTGGCAAGTACACTCCGGTGAAACCGAACCAAAAATCGCTGCGGATCCATTGCAGCATGCAGAAAATCGGCCGTCGGCCGGTTGGAAGCGGGGCAGTTTAGATGTGTGAATCCAAATCGGCAAGCAAAATCACAATTCTGAACCCTATTCCCGGATCAGTGACGTCTGTGCAGATGTTCTGAGCCTGATGAGTCCTCGATTTCGTCGGCTCGGCGATTTCATAGCGGAACGGCGCGAGCCGTCCGGTGCCCTTGCCAGGCAGAATTACCGGAGGGCTCGCGCCCTGCCGCTACAGGCACTGTTCAGCAGCAACATGTGAAGACATTGGCAGCCTTGCCGTGAAACATTACCGCCCCCTACGTTCTTGATTCTCCCCGGTCGTCCATCATCCTGATTCTTGGGGACCAGAAACGCGATCCAGGCGTGGCAAAACTCATTGAGCCAGCCTGAGGGCCGTTCACAGGATGCCGCCGTTGGGTTCACCGTTGCCAGAGCTCCAATTTGGAACCCTTGGCTCGCGAAGACCCCGGCCCCGTCTGCATTGCTGCGGGGTTCTTTTTCTTTGACTCACCGCCCTTCAATCGCGTCATGAGTTTTCCCGCGCACCATGCGTTCGTTGGAATTGCGCTCTTCAATTCCTCATACTCCTGAACTGTTGGATCCCGCGGATTCTGTTCCAGCGGCAACTCCCATCTCAGTCCTGACAGTTCGAGAGTTTGAAATGAAACGAATTCCACAGTCTGCACTGTTCACTGCAGTTTTCCTTTTGACCGCCTGTTTGGTCAACACCCTTCGTGCGGATGATGCACCGGCCGAAGACCCAGGCATGGTGAAGATCTTCAACGGAAAAGACCTGACCGGCTGGGATGGCGACCCTCGTCTTTGGAGCGTTAAAGACGGTGTCATCCACGGCGAAACGACGGAAGCAAACGCCGCGAGTGGTAATACCTTTCTGATCTGGAAGGACGGAAAGACGGCCGACTTCGAACTGCGTCTGTCGTTCCGCTGCAATGCGACTAACAACTCGGGAATTCAATACCGTTCGCGCCACATCACCGACGGCAAGCCTCGCAATCAGTGGGTCGTTCGAGGTTACCAGCATGAACTTCGCAACGAGAAGATGTTTCCCAACATCAGCGGCTTCATCTACGACGAAGGCGGGAAACGCGGCCGAATCTGTCTCGTAGGCGAAAAAGGATCGTGGGACAAGGACGGCAAGAAGACCGAATCCAAAGACCTCGTCAATCAGGAAGCATGGAACAGCCTGTTTCGAGTTGACGACTGGAATGACGTAATCATCCGAGCCAAGGGCAATCACATTCAGCACTACATGAATGGCCGACTGATCCTGGACTTCCACGACAACGACCCATCTCTGGCACTCAGCGAAGGTGTTCTGGCTCTGCAGTTGCATGCCGGAAAGCCGATGTGGACTGAGTTCCGCGACATTCGCATCATCGCGCTGAAGTAAGTCGCGAAGTGCGGGCATTCGACGACAAATGAAGCGAAGTAGAATTCGGCAATTTAGGCCCGGCAGGCAACGCCGTGAAGGATTTTAACCTGTTAAATTATGTGGCTTCTGTTTCCTGAGTTTCTGTTTTTGGAGCTGGTTGAGAGGTTTGATTTTGGGGTCGCCAAGTGGTTTCTTGTCGGGGTTAGGCGGGCGGTAACGAGCTGTCTTGCTGGACGAGCGATGGTAGTTATCTGTCTTCGCTTCATGAAGTTTCCAGGGCAGACTGTCCTCACGGCGCGCAGGAGTCTCGCTCAGGTGTGTCAGGCTCCAGCGAATCTGAAAGATCGTTGCCGCCAGGCTGCGGCGGCTCGGATCAGTCGCATTGTCCGGCGGTGGCCATGCGGGACGGAATTGCGACATTGAAGGTCTCAGTTGCTCCTTCAGTGCAAACAGTTCCGCCACTGCCATTGCCAGGAGTGACCAGTGGAGTTCGACTTTCGCCCGAGCCGCTGTCCGACAGCGCAACTTGGCGTTGTCCAGTGTTTGTTTTAGTCCGCGGAATTCCAGTTCGATTCCCCAACGCTGTTGATAGAGCTGACGAATCATCTTCAGACTTAACTGTTCTTCCCTGAGAACATCAGTCAAAAGCCACATCCATGTTTTGCCTACACGCACCTTTACCAGTCGTAGTCTCAGGGGAGGCTTGTCCGCACGCATCGATGCCTGTGGCCATGAAAGCACCGTCATGTTCTCTTTCAGCAGGGCGTTACCACATTCCGTCAGCAGAGAAACATTCGCACCAACACGCACCAGAAAATGATGGCCACTGGAGATGATGGCAGACCACAGCGGATGGCCAACGAAGCCCGCGTCGCCGCAAAACAGCGTATTTTTCGGGAAATCTTCGTGTTTCAGCATCTCCATCACATCCGCTCGTTCGCTCGCATTGGATGGGCCAAGTCGCCACGTCCATGGAAGTCGCAGCCCCATATGCCACATCAGAGTGATCCAGAGCTGAGGCTTCGGAGCGGCGGCTTTATTCTTTTCATTCATGGTACGACGCATCCCTTTTGTCTTCTTCCTCCGGTACTTCGCTGTCTTCCCATGTCCATGATTCGGTGCGCAGTACGCGGCCTCATTAGACTCGGTTCGTGGCGCGGAATCGCGTGATCCATCAAATGCAATTGGTACCCATCCGCCGGTGTCCCAGAATTCACCGCCAATATGTTTCATTTGCTGATGGAGGATCTTCCATAGAATTTCCATCAATGGAGCGGTCCATCGCTCCAGTGCGTTCATCATTCCCTGGTAGGTAGAAAGCACCTTCGCTCCGGACAGAGTCTGGCACCATTTGAAACCGTATTTGAACGAATCTACCGCGTTCCTGTTTTCCGCCCATGACCAGCACAGAGCCTGAAAAACAAGAGTTCGAAACTGCCAGCTCGTATTGCCATGCGGCAGCAGACGGGAGAAGATCCCCTGGGAGGGAAGCAGCCAGTTCAGCAGCTTGCGAAGTTCAACTTCATGAGTATTCTGCCGTGACTGTAGGCTCTGTGTCCGAAGGTCTTCCTTTTCCTTCTTCACATTCCGTCGCCGACACGCTCCTGAACGATTCCGCCGAGCCATGGCCAGATTCCTTTCTGACTGATGTGTATTCAGTGAGTAGCCTGAGGAATCTGGCCTTTCTCTCAAATCCACCGTTATCTGGAAACCCCGCTTTTTACCGCGTCAAAATCCTTCACGGCGTTGCCCGGCAGGGCTGACAGATCCCCTGCCGGGGTCGAAGGCCCCGGTCTGCGGGCCTCTGAACTGCAAAGGCCTGAAAGGCCGACACAACCTGTGGGCCTGATCTCGTCAATGTGCCGACCCTTCGGGCCTTGTGGTCTGACATGCGCTTCGTTTCCGGTGGCTTACGCACACCGGCAGGGGTTGTGGCGGCCTGTCGGGCCTGAATCGCAATGAAATGAGCTCGCCGAATATCGACAATATGAGGATCCGCCGGCTTGCTGATGCTCACTCGACACATCTTGAGCGGCGTCCAGGAACAATTGCGCCCAGCCGCTACTTCTTCTTCGGCCGGAAGTAGCGTTTGGATTCGTTCACGGCGGTTCGTCGTGTCGTCAAACGCACGAGCAGCGACATGATGTAGTTGCCCCAGCCAGGGACGATGTATTGCCTTCGCTTTTCCATCGCTCGCAGCGCTGTTTTCACAACTTTTGCGGGTGACTGTGAGGCGTGCTTTTCCAGCCAGCCGTGTGCTCCGGCGGTGTCGAAGAAATCCGTGCGAGTCACTCCCGGGCACAGCGCCATGACGGTGACGCCGCGGCTGCGAGCTTCCGCCCACAACGCTTCGCTCAGATGCAGGATGAAAGACTTGCTGGCGGCGTACGCGGCCATGAAAGCGACAGGCTGGAAGGCTGCCTGAGACGACATGTTGATGATCGCCCCGTGGCCTCGCTGCAGCATCTCCGGAAGAACGCGATACGTGAGATCTGTCAGCGTCAGCAGGTTCAGATTCAACATCTTCCGAACGTCTTCGGGATCTGTCGTCTCAATCTGACCGATCATGCCGATGCCGGCGTTGTTGACCAGCAGCTCGATGTCGATTCCAAGTCGCTTAATCTCGTCAAACAGAACCTTGCCGGATTCCGGTTCCGACAGATCGATCGTGACGATGTGACAGCGAGTTCCGTGGCGAGTATTCAGCTCGGTGGCCAGTTCAGTCATTCGATCCTTGCGGCGAGCAGCAAGGATCAGATGCATCCCGCGTCCCGCAAGCTGTGACGCGAACTCAGCACCAATCCCGGAGGAGGCTCCGGTGATGAGAGCCCAGCGATCGTTATAACTGTCCAGCACTATGGTGTCTCACGAGGGAATCAGCATCAATGATTGAAGAGAAACTCTTTGGTGTTCATCAGAGCCCACAGCAGATCCTGAAATCCGTCTTTCTGAGCCTGCTGAGGATCAATGGCGTTACCTGCAGCGTCCGTTTGCGGTGCCGTCAGGTAATCCACTGCCACCTTCATTTCTTCCGGCGTAGGACGCCGGGAGAATGCCTGAAGGTACAATTCCGCGACTCTCTCTTCCACCGGTTGAGTCGACTTTGTCAGCAGATCGACTCGACCACCGCCCGAGTTCAGCTTATGCCGGATGTCTCCAGCGTTCATCATGTGCAGGCTTTGCGCCAGGCTGGACGTTTGGCCGCGTTCACATTCGCAGACGCTTTCGTTTTCCGGTCGTCCGAACACCTTCAGGAAAGGAGTCCCGCCGTTGTAACTGTTGTCCGGAAGAGCAATCGCGCGAGTTCCGGGCGGAAGATTGGCAAAGTCTGTTCGGATGCCCGTCAGATCATCAATCGCATCCAGCAGCATTTCGGCCTGAAGACGGCGCGGATAGAAGCGGGAATAGTTCTGCTGGTCGACCAGATTGGATTCATTCGGCATGGAACTAAGCTGATACGTCTTCGAACGTGTCAGCGTGCGAATCAGCTGCTTCAGATCGTAACCGCTTCGCACAAACGACTCTTCCAGTGCGGCCAGCAGTTCAGGATTTGTCGGAGGATTGCTGTCGCGAATGTCATCTTCCGGTTCAATCAGCCCGCGTCGAAAGAAGTGCTTCCAGTATCGATTGACCAGAGCCTTCGCGAAGAAGGGATTCGCAGGCGATGCCATCCAGTCGGCCAGTTTCAAGCGAGGATCTTCATCCGGAGCGATCGGAGGAATCACAGTCCCCAGAGCTGACGGCTTCACAACCGCGCCGCTGCGAATGTTGGTTGCACCGGCAGTGCCTCGACGGTGAAAGATCATGTCTTCGCCGCGAGTCGACGTCGGCTTACGTCCAACCTGAGTAAAGAACGCGGCGAGGCCGTAGTAGTCGTCCTGACTCCATCGTTCAAACGGGTGATGATGACACTGTGCACACTGCATTCGAACACCAAGAAACAACTGTGCAACGTCTTCAAGCTGCTGCTTCGGTTCTTTGACTCGCTTGTACCAGGCCACCGGTGGATTGGCGATGACCGTGCCCGTTGCGGCCAGCAGTTCACGCACGAACTGGTCATAAGGTTTGTTTGACAACATGCTGTCTCGCACCCACGCATGGAATGCAAAATTGGACGTGATATCGCTCGCATCATCACGTCGGTTCTTCAGCAGTGCGTTCCATTTCGACGCAAAGAAGTCTGCATAGTCAGGACTCGCCAGAAGTGCGTCGATCACCTGGTCTCGTTTGTCCGGAGCAGTGTTGGCCAGGAATGTTTCCGCTTCCTGGGCTGTCGGCAGTCGGCCGGCAATATCCAGCGTGACTCGACGCAAAAACGTCGCGTCGTCACACACAGAAGACGGCGGGATGCCAAGGTCTTTCAGATTCGCAAAGACAAGGTCATCGACAAAGTTCGAAGACGCCGGAACCGCTTCGACCGGAGCACCCAGCGGCACGGCTGCATTGAAGACCGAAACCATCCCCTGAAAGCGAACCATGATGGACACTTTTCCGGGAATGTCAGAGACCTGCACCAGCCCCGCAGCATTCACTTCGGCCATCGCCTTGTCGTTGGATTCAAACAAAGCAACCGATGTGACATCGCGCTGCACCCCGTCGGAGTATTCGGCGAGGACTTTCAATTGCTGCGTGGCATTCGGCATCACCTGGCCTCGAGATGGCTCAACGACAAGCTTCTTCAAAGCCGGCGCTGTGCCAACGTCGGATGGGGCACCCTGACGAATCCAGTCGAGCAGAAGTCGATAGGAATGGGAATCTGCGTTGAGTCGCTGTCCGCCACCGTGTGGTGATCCGGCGGTGGCCTTCAGCAACAGAAGAGACTGTTCCGGGACCGGCGCGAAAATGCGGCGTCCGCGGTTTTCCTTCACGATGTGTTCGTAGTCGTCACTGGTTTCGAAACCCAGCAACGACAACTGAAACCCGTTTTGTCCGCTGGGAGCCTTCGCGTGACACGGGCCGGAATTGCAGCCCGCTTTTGTCAGCACTGGTACCACGTCATTGACGAAACTGACCGGCGAAGTACTTTCCTGAGCGACCAGCGTCGAACTCAAAAGCAGTGTCAGCAGTAAGACAGCAGGAGCGATCGCAAAGGGACGAACCATGCGAATCCTCTTTTGGGAAGGTGGGTAGGCAGACGTCAGTCTGTTTTCGGAAGGCAGGAATGACCGCGTAAAGTGTACTGAGTTTGGCTCAGCGTGGTCCACTGTTTCCCGAATTCTGACTCCCATCCCGGTTCGTCGCAGCGATGAGAACACATCGAACGCTTATGCGGCCGGTTGAACCATCTCAACCCGCTGCGTCAGCGAGGGATTCTTTGGTCATCTCTGCCGCTTTATCCCTCACTGGCGTTTCGGGTTGTGATACAGCGGTGAGTCAACGGCCTGTCATGCGGCCGTTCGGGCTGTCGACGTTCCCTGCTCGGTCGTCGCTGAAGTTGCAGTTTGGCTCAGGATCGTTGGCAATGGAAATTCCTTGCGTCCCAGAGCCTTCTGAACCAAAACACTGGCCGTCTGTAGGATCACGCCGAGATCAGAGAGGATCGATGCTCGGTCCAGATAGTCGAGGTCCAGCGCCATTTTGGGAGGCAGCAGTTTGGCGACGTAAAAATCTTCCGCATCGCCTTCCGCCAGCAACTGCTCCCCGTGCGTATAGTAGAAGACGCTTCCGGGACTTGTCAGGCCTGGTCGTACCTGCAGTGACTTGTGATAGTCCGCGGTGTAATGGCGTTCCACAATGTCCGGGGCTTCGGGACGAGGCCCGACGATGGACATGTCGCCACGCACAATGTTCCACAACTGTGGCAGTTCGTCGATCTTGAAAGCTCGCAGGATTTTGCCGGCGGCGAACACGCGTGAATCATTCGCGGCGGTAATCGAACTGCCCGCGACAGACCGACAGTGCATCGTTCGCATCTTGTACATCGTGAAGCGTTGACCGTTCACACCGACACGATCAGCGCGGTAGAAGATCGGTCCGGGACTCGACAGCCGAATTGCCAGGCCAGCCAGCGCGAAGACCGGAGCAATGACCAGAAGAGCAGGAATCGCAAGCAGCAGATCGAACAATCGCCTCATGGTCCATCCGTGTCCCGAAGAGCAGCAACCAACATTCTTCCACGCCGGGATTCTCACGAGAAACCGCCGATTGCTTCAACCCCAAAGCCAGATTATTCCCCCCACTGGTGGCCACAAGTCGCAACCAGTGGGGCATCTCGCCTCGGAGAGACGAGCCACATTGCTTTCCAGGACTGTTTGCTCGAGCAAGTCACTGATCGTTACACTGTGTGGCAGATTAAGAATCCAGAATACCGGGAGCAGAGTCGTGTCACGATCGTGTGATGAAAAAGAACAGCGAAGAGAATTCTTGAAGGCCATGGCTGCGGCTGCTGGTGCTGCAATGGCCGCATCGGCGCCGCGAGAACTGCGCGGTGAATTGTCCGACGTTGTGCACCCAGCCCCGACGGCCGACGCGTGCATCCTGCTGTGGATGGGTGGCGGGATGGCCGCGCCGGATACCTTTGATCCAAAACACTATGAACCATTTCGCTCGGGTTTGCCTGTCAGCGATATGCTCAGCACGTTCCCGGCGATTGACACGGCGGTTCCCGGGCTGCAGATCTGCGAAGGGCTGGAGAAAACGGCAGCGGTGATGGACCGAGCGACGCTGATTCGTTCAGCGGTGCAGCCCGACCTCGGCAGCATCCTGCATTCTCGCCATCAGTATCATTGGCACACAGGCTATGTTCCGCCTCAAACAGTTGCGTGTCCTCACCTGGGTTCCTGGATGGCGAAGATTCTGGGACCGCGGAATCCTGTGATCCCGGCGTTCATCAATATTGGCCAGCGGCTGGAAGGTGTCGGTGAGAGTGAAGAGTTGAAAGCCTTCACCACTGCGGGTTTCTTCGGCACGGAGTTTGGTCCGATGAATCTTCCGTTCCCGGAAGAAGCGGCTCAGTCCGTGCGCCCTCCGGGAAAGATGACATCAGAACGGTTCACAGATCGCCAGAAACTCTTCAAGCGGCTTCTCGACAAGAATCCGCAGCGGCAGTTCGCCAGTGATTACCAGCAGGAGTCCCTGCTGCGTTCGATGGAGAATGCGTATCGCCTGCTGAGTTCCAAAGATCGTGATGCGTTCGACATCAGTCTTGAGCCCGAAGCATCACGTTCGATCTATGACACAAGCCGATTTGGGCGAGGCTGCCTGCTGGCTCGCCGACTGGTCGAAGCCGGTGCTCGCTTTGTTGAAGTGACCACGGAATACGTTCCGTTTCTTCACTGGGATACTCACGCAAGCGGCCACGAGACTCTGACTCGCATGCATTCAGAAATGGATGCACCGATTGCGCAGCTGATCAAGGACCTTGAGCTGCGAGGGCTACTTGATCGAACCCTTGTGATCATCGCATCGGAGTTCAGTCGCGATGCGTTGATCGAAGGTGTCCCGGGATCGACAGCTGCGGATCAGGCGACGGAGAAGGTTGAACGTGTGACGGAGATGAAGCACTTCGGTCTGCATCGTCACTTCACGGGCGGAACCAGCGTCGTGATGTTCGGTGGCGGGATGAAGAAGGGATTTGTATACGGCAAAACCGCGGATACTCGGCCATTGATTGCCGTTGAAAACCCTGTCACGATTTCAGACCTTCACGCCACCATCATGACCGCGATGGGCATCAGCCCACAAGCCGGTTTCGAAATCGAAGGCCGACCGTTTTATGTGACACAGGATGCCAAGGGTAAGGCCGTGAAAGAGCTGTTTGCGACATAGTTTTGAACTGCGAATCGACGCGAATTTTCGCGAATAGGACAGAGCAGAGAATTGGGTAGCACGTACGAAGTGCGTGTGCCGCAGGCGCCGGAAGCTGTGGGGTGCGTGCGGTATTGCCGATTCAGGGTGCGATGGACTCACCGCGCTTGCCCAAGGGCTTCCGGCCGCTGCGCGTCACAGGCTTCGCCTGTGCTACCCGGGTTGCATTTGGGGGGCACGCCAGCGGTTTTGCGCAGCCCTCCCCCGAGCTTGCTGGCGCTCGCTCGACCCCTCCCTGGCTTCGCCTGGGAGGGGATTTTTGAAGCCCGCGACATCTCCAATCTCCAATCTCCAATCACCGCACAACTCTGCCTGATCCGCTGCCGTGCATGAGTTCTTCAATCTCTGCGAGCGAGGCGTAGTTCCAGTCGCCTGGGATGGAATGAGCCAGGCAGCTGGAGGCGGTTGCGAATTCGATCGTGTACTGAGGATCGAAGTTTGGCTGAGTCAGTCCGTGCAGGATTCCTGCATCGAACGCGTCTCCACTGCCGACTCGATCGACGATCTGACGGATTTCGTACGGAGCAATCTTTCCATCACGCTGCGGAGCCACGGAAACTCCATCACGCTGCGCTTCGTAGAGCAGGCCGCTCCAGTTGTTGTGAGTTGCGGAGACCTGTTCACGAAAGGTCGTCGCGAAGTATTGAATGTTCGGAAACCGACGATGGACTTCTTTCGCGAAACGCACGGATCGATCCTGATGGCTTTCGCCTGCGATCGGACTGCATTCAAAGCCGAGCAGCCGATAGTCTTCTTCATTGCCAAACAACAGCGTCACGTACGGAAGAAACTGGCGGAGTGTTTCAGAAGCCAGTTGGAGCGGAGTGCGGCTGTTGTCCCATCGCCACAGTTTGCTTCGGAAGTTGCAGTCGAGTGCCACGCCAATGCCCAGTTCGCGGGCTCGTTTTGCGGCCTGTAGTGTTAAGTCCGCGGCAGATTTCGAAAGTGCTGGGGTGATCCCGGTGAGTTGCAGCCAGGAGGCGCCGGTGAGAATCTGATCCCAGTCGAATGATCCTGGGCCAGAGAGGCTGATCGAACTGTAATCACGATCGTAGAAGACTCGCGTTGGTCGCTGGTTCGCGCCCGTCTCGACAAAGAAGATCCCAAACCGGCCGTTATCACAGATTCGAATGTGTCGCGTTCCAATTCCAGCACTGCGAAGGTTTCCGATGCAGGAATCTGTCAGCGGTCCTTCAGGCAACGCTGTTACGAACTCCACTTCCTTGCCGAGCATGGCGAGTGATGCCGCTACGTTGGCTTCCGCACCTGCAAACGTGACATCCAGCTTTCCCGGAAGCGATTGCTGAATTCGCTGCACGCCCGGTGGCGCCATGCGAACCATGATTTCCCCAAAGGTCACAATGCGGTTCACCGACTGTCCCACAGGAATCCTCGCACTAGAACTTATTTAGGTGGAGTCGCCACAGGAGCTGCGGTTGGCGGGGCTCCTGCCGGCGGAACTGGTGGAGGTGGCGACGCTGCAGACGGCGGAGCGGCGGAAGCTGGCGTACCATCGAGTTTCGCAGACCCGGCAGTGTTAACGGCAGACGCATCTGCCGACGACTGCTCGTGGCCTGCCTGCTCGACCTGTGCCTTCTGTTCCTTTGCTTCTGCCAGCTGATGTTCAAGCACAGCCGGATGAACATACTGATGACGGTCCGCAATGCTGAGCGGCTTCACCTGTTTCTGCTTTGGTGTCTTTGCGAATGGTGGATTGATCCTGTTCCCCGCGAGCGTCACACCATCGTAAACACTGCCGCGAGTCAGCGGGCCGATGCCGAACATCCATGAGTCTCGCGCGTCGGTTCGGGCAATCGCCGCACCGGACTGCCAGACGGGAACTCCCGTTTCACGGTGGTAGGCAAACACGACGACTTTCGAAACGCCCAGTACGCCGTTCTTCTTTCCGAACGAGATCTCTGGAATTGCGGGAACCGCGCCAGCACCTGTAATTGCTGAGGCCGCTGCTCCGACGCCATTGCTGGACGGAATGCCGAGCGTGACTTCCATCGTGTCAGTCCCCAGCGCGCCGACTCGGGCTTCAAGAATGTAATCTGCTTCGGTCCGGTTCGTTTCAATCTGACAGCCTGTTGTTGTCATCTTCTGACGAAGGGCGCTGATGATGTAATCGGAGTTGATGTAGACGTTGTTGCCTTTGAAGGTCTTCATGTATTCCGTGTCGAGATAGACACGGCGACCTGCAAGTCCCGAAAGGTCCAGTTGGTCAATCGCCTGATCAACAGAGTCAGACAGAAGAAGCTGCTCAGTCCCCTGTCGTTGGATAGACGCACCGCATCCGCAGAGCACCATTGGCACGAGGCAATGGCCCAGTAACATCAGAGAGACAGCGATGTTTCGAAGCATCGTTTTCACTGACACGGATGGCAAACAGAGGAGGGAGCGATGAGGAATTCAGGCAGGAGTCGAGCCGGGGAGTTTATTCGAAGACTCGAAATGGCGGTTTGCCGGTTCGGTCAAATCCCGGGATGCTTCAGGATGTGAAACAGGGAACTGGGGTACTTCCGGCATTTTTTGCCCTGCAAATTGGCTCACAGATGTTTCCTGTTCGAGCAAAATTGGCTGCAAGCTATGAGCCACAAACGACTTACAAGAGTAGTGTACAAGCCCTCATAGACGGTACTCACGGGGACAAGCAGCGGAACTCAAGGCAGGCCCTGGGTTTAGCGAGAGAGCGACCTCGGCTTGCGGTGTTCGATCACAGTTGCGATTTTCGTAAGTTCAAGGGGCTCAGCCACTTACTCTGTTCATCTGGATTCGGGTTTGCGTCTCGCTAGAGTCTTGAGCAGCCGCCAAGACAGGCGGGGAATGGAGCGGTTTGGAATCTCCTGAGGAACCGTGGCTCCAAACCGTTCCAGGCTCGGAAGTGTTTTCCGAGCGCGACTGGTCTCGAGAGGGGAAATACCGAGCCAGTTTTGATCACGAAGGGATGCCCGTCGAACCACGACACTGTGTCGTGAAACGAGACATGGGTGAGTTATGAGTCGCAGAACATCGGGTCAGCAGCAGCGTACTCGTTCCAGCCTCCGACCTTCGCGCAGAAACCCCGTATCCCGGCGTCAAAGCCAGCAGCCAGCCTCCGCGCATCAGCATCGGGGCAATGGACTAGCCATCGGCAGGACATTTGATGCTCCCGAACTTTGGCACGAGCCCGTGGATCGCGAAGAGATCACTCAGAGTGAACTGCGCGTCGTTGTTCAGAATCCCGGGCAAAATTACATTCATCCCGTGACCCCCGATGATGTTCGGGAGCGCGTGCTGCAGCTGCCTGCTCAGTACCGAGAGAAACTGGATGTGGTTCAGCTGAGTCGGATGACTCGTAAGCGACGACTGTTTCCCTGCTATGGTCTGCAGTGGGGCACCGCGGTTTACCTCTATCCAATTGAAGCGTCTCTGGAAGAGCTGTACGTCCGAGCTCCTCGTCCGGCTCAGCGGATTGAAACAGAAATGTACGGCGGCCGATGGGTGCAGGACGGTCAGTTTTGGCGGTTGGTGTGGACGGAAAGCACCATCCGTGACTTTTATTTGAACAACGTCCTGATTCACGAAATTGGCCATATCAACGACGATCGAAATACGTCATTCCGAAAGCGTGAGCAGTTCGCCGATTGGTTTGCGGTTGAATATGGTTTTCGAGCGTCGCGGATGAAACGGTAATCGTTCAAGTGGGCTCAGGTTCGAATGCGCCCAGCCGCCGGACTGGCGATTTCTCCCAACCCGCGGCGTGAGCGAGGGATTGGAATGCCAGCGGTTCAACCCATCTTGCGTTTTTTGCCTCGTTCCGGTGTAATTCCGCCCGTGGGCGAGTTGGCCGATTTTGGCCAGAACGCAGGGAAAGACTGGGCCTGAACACAGCACGGATGCATGTTCACGACGTTTGACCGATATTTGCTGGGGCGACTGCTCCACACGTTTTTCCTGCTGTTCATTGCGGCCTACGGTCTCTTTGTCGTTATCGATTTGTTCATGAACATCGATGACTTTCAGGAGAACACTGCTTCCGCAACCACGAAACTGCAAACGCTCGAGCTGTTCCGCCGCATCATTGAGTATTACGGATATCGAGCCTTTGAGTTCTTTGAAATGGCCGGGCCGATTCTGATCGTGATTGCCGTGATCACAGTGCTCGGATTGCTTCGCAAGAACTCAGAAACGTTCCCTCTGCTTGCTGCTGGTATTCCGGCTTTTCGACTTCTAAAGCCACTGATCATTGCGGCCGTGTTGTTGAACCTTGGTTTGATCATCAATCAGGAGTTGATCATTCCATCGCTGGCGGTTCAGCTTCAGACACCTCGAGGCAGCAAGATGGCTCAGGTGCAGCAAGTCGAACCTGTCTACGACTATTCGAACTACCTGATGCACATTGCCGGCGATCAGATTCTGGTCGATTCACAGACACTCGTCGGAGCAACCTTCGCGCTGCCGGCGACAACTTTGAGTCAGACCAACTACACACTGAAAGCGGAGAAGGCTCGCTTTGTCACCTGGGAAGGCAAAGGGAGAACTCGATCCGGCTGGAAGCTTGAGAATCTGACGAGTCCGTTTGATCCTGATGTTCTGACGGAGGAAGGTCGAAAGCGAATTGTGCCTTCGAAGAATGGGAAGGATGTCTTCATTGCGTCGGAAGTCAGCTTCGATCAGCTCTACAACCGTGGCCGCAATATGAAGTTGCTGTCTTCGTGGCAGTTGATTCAGCGGATCCAGAATCCGTCGACGGGAATCGTTCCGGTTCGAGGACAGAGTCTCGCACTTCATTCACGAATGACTCGCCCGATCCTGTGCGTGTTGAGCATCATCATGGCATTGCCGCTGGTAATGCGGAAAGAGTCGCACAGTTTGATCACGAACATGGCCGTGTGCGCAGGTGTTTTGGGGGTGTCCTACGCGGGGACTCAGGCCTGCCTGGCACTGGGCGGAACCGGCCTGATTGCGCCAGACCTGGCTGCGTGGCTGCCCGTGATTCTGAACGGTATTGCCAGTGCCTGGACCAGCAATCTGGTTCAAACTTGACGAACGTTGCCGTCCCGGCAGTTTGTTAGTTTCTTCCCTGATGAGATTTCTGCGTCGAAGCTGTGCGGAATTCGGGTGAATTACTACCATTCCGCAAGTTTTCGAGATCTGTTCCATCGCGCCAGTTGGTGGCGAGCGAGGCAGAAAGTTCCCTTTGAAATCTTGGGTGAAGAATCAGGTCCATGGCGAAGAAATCAATTGCTGACGTCAATGTCGCGGGTAAGTCTGTTCTGATGCGAGTGGACTTCAACGTTCCGCTCGACGAAAGCTGCAATGTTACGGACGATCGACGCATTCGCGAAGCGCTGCCATCGATCAAGTCTGTTCTGGATCGTGGCGGAAAGCTGATTCTGTGCAGCCACCTGGGCCAGCCAAAGGATGGAGAAGATCTTGGCAAGTACAGCCTGAAGCCAGCTGCCGCAGTTCTGGCGAAGCTGCTGGGTTCCAGTGTTGCGTTTGCAACCGACACCGTCGGCGCGGATGCTGCGGCGAAGGTCGCTGCACTTGGAGCCGGCCAGGTCGTCGTGCTGGAGAACCTTCGATTCAACAAGGGCGAGAAGAAGGGCGATGCGGAGTTCGCTGGTAAGCTTGCTGCATTCGCCGATATCTACTGCAACGACGCGTTTGGAACCTGTCATCGAACAGATGCGTCCATGGTCGCGGTTCCTCAGGCAATGGCCGGCAAGCCACGCGTCGTTGGCTTCCTTGTCCAGAAAGAGATTCAGTACTTGTCGGACGCGATCGCCAGCCCAAAGCGACCATTTATTGCGATCCTCGGTGGCGCGAAAGTGTCTGACAAGATCAAGGTGATCAAGAACCTGCTTGGCATCTGCGACAAGGTTCTGATCGGCGGAGCAATGGCCTACACGTTTTCACTCGCGAAGGGTGGGAAGGTTGGCAAGAGCCGTGTTGAACCGGATCGAGTGGAACTGGCAAAAGAACTGATTGCGTCCGGCGGTTCAAAGCTCGTATTGCCAGTTGACACTCATTGCGGAGACGCCTTTAAGGGGGACTGCAACAAGGTAGTCGTGAAGGCTGGCGAGATTCCAGACACCTTCGAAGGATTCGACATCGGACCAGAAACCGCAAAGCAGTACGCAGCGGAAGTTGCCAATGCGGGCACCGTGGTGTGGAACGGTCCGATGGGGGTCTTTGAAATGCCACCATTCGACGCGGGAACTCGCGCAGTGGCTCAGGCGATTGCTTCCAGCAAGTCCACCAGCATCATTGGCGGCGGCGATTCTGCGGCAGCCATTCAGCAGCTGGGATTTGCTGACCAGGTGACTCACGTCAGCACTGGTGGCGGTGCGAGCCTTGCGATGCTGGAAGGTGAAAAGTTTGCTGCAGTGGAACTGCTGGACGAAGCCTGATTTACGTCACCCTCAGTCCTCATTCGCGGTTTTGTTCAAACTCTGAGTGAATGCCGGCAATGAAAACAACTCGACCCGGAACTGACGCTCTGTCATCGGTTTCCGGGTCGTTTGTTTTTCAGTGCGTGTGTGGGCACCAAATCCCGCTTGAGGACCGGCGAACGGAGTCGATCGTTTGCCCCAGGTGTAATCGCACGGTTGTGGCCAGTGCCTTGAACGCTTCGATGGCATCGGTGGATGCGACGATCATCGGCGATGTGTCGCAGCAGGGATTTGAAGCGGTCCCGTTTTCTCCGGGCGATCGGCTTGACCACTTCACCATTCTGAACCCTCTGGGCGTCGGCGGAATGGGCGCAGTCTTTCGCGCGAGGGATGAATCGCTGCTTCGGTTCGTCGCCATCAAGGTCATTCGAGAAAGGTCGAACGAAGCGGGGCAGAGTCGGAAGGAGCGACTCGTTCAGGAAGCAAGAGCCCAGGCGAGAGTTAACCATCCAAACGTTGTTCACATCTACTATGTTGGAACGTCGCAGGATTGCCCTTTCTTTGCCATGGAATATGTTCCGGGGCAATCACTGGCATCCGTCGTACGTGAACGACGTCTGAGTTTCTCGGAGATCGTGAAGATCGGCTTGCAGACATCCGAGGCACTGCGGTATTCGGCTGCCATGGGTATCGTGCATGGAGACGTGAAGCCTGGCAACATTCTGCTGGATGAGTTTGGTCAGGTAAAACTGTCTGACTTTGGACTGGCAAGCTGTGAAGCGACGAAGAGCGGTCAGTCATCCGGGCCAGCAGGCACTTTGAACTATATGGCTCCGGAGGTTGCCGGCGGACAAGCTGCCAACGTGCAAAGTGACATGTATTCTCTGGGCGTCATGCTGTATGAACTGACCTTTGGTGAGCTTCCCCATCAGGCATCCTCCGACAGCCTGAAAGAAAACCTGAAGACTCGCCAGCAGGCAACAGTGCAGTTTCCCGCGGTCTGGCCAGGCGATCGGCCGGAAGGCTGGCGCGATGTGCTGGCCGTGCTTTTGCATAAAGATCCCGCGAAACGATTTGAAAGTTGGGAAACGGCGATCCGGGAACTTTCCCGATGGCAGCCCGTTGTGCTTCGGCGAGCAGGCAGGATTGCCCGAGGCGTGTCCTGGCTTGTAGACCTGCTGATTTTGGGGGCGATTCTTGCCGCGACTCAGGCTGGCATCTTTGGGCTTCGATCTGTGTTTCGATCAAAAGGTGACTGGAATGACTGGAAGCCGCTGGGAACATCGCTCGGCCTCGCCATTCTTCTGCTGATTGTTCATCGCCTCCGCAATTCACCAGGCAAGCGGGTGATGCAGTTACAACTTGCAGACGAATATGGGCTGCCACCGGCTCGGTGGAAACTGTTCGCTTCTGTGCTGAGTACTGATGTTGTCCTTCTGTCTTCATTGGTCAACAGTTTGATGATTGCTGGTGGAACGCTCGTTGGAAGTCCCATCGAAGAAAACAGCATTCCAACCATGATCGTTGTTGGGCTGACGATTGCATGGATCGCAATCAACGGTGTTTGGCTGATCTTTTCACGGCGACAGCAAACGCTCGGCGATCGATTGCTTGGCATCTTTGTCGTGCTGGATTCACATCCGGATCGTGTGAAGTAGTTTATCCTCGGCCTTTCCGTTTCATTCACCGGGACCTTGTCACTACCAGTCTGTTGCATCATCTCAACCCGCTGCGTCAGCGAGGGACTTTTTGTAGAACACATTCTGAAGTTTATCCCTTACTGACGTTTCGGGTTGCGTAGCATCAGTTCATCAATAGTCTGCAATGAGGAATTCAGATGACGTCACCGATCACGAATCGCAATGCTGCAAACTGGCAACGATCGCCCTGGGTGCGATTGGCCACAGTGTTGCTGGTCGTTGGCTTTTTGCTCCTGCGGCCGAAGCTGGATGAGTGGTTCAACGGGGCAGGCTCGACGCCTCAGCCTAAAGTGGCAGAGTCGTCGGATGAGGTTGCCCCGAATTCGCCCGTGACAAACGCCAGCGAAGACACCTCCGCAGGTTCAGGCGACTCAGAGACGACAGCCAGTGACGAAACGTCGTCGAAGAAGTCCAAACCGTTGGGTGAGACCAGCAGCAGTCCGCGGACAGACAAGAAGGCGACTCAAGGGACAGCGGAAGAGCCTGCAAAGGAGCGACTCACGGAGATTCGTCCTGACGTCTATGAATCTCTTGCGGGCCTGATCTACGGCAAGGGGAGTGAAGATGGTCACCGGCTGAAGCACATCATGCAACATGCCGAAGACGAACCGTCAAAGAAGGTGCACGGAGTTTACGAAGGAGACCGCGAACAGATTCTTGCATGGATTGACGACGTGTGGACTCGGTACCAGAACCAGGATTCGACAGTCCGAAGTTCCCTGCAGAACAGCCGGATTGTGATCACTGCAAAAATGAATGAGCGCATTGGTTATGTCGGTGGCGAAGAAGGCGAACGCAAAGGCCATCCGGAATGCCGGTTTCTGCGCCTGGTTGTGGACAAACCGAACAAAATCGTGACCGCTTATCCGGTTCAATCGTATTGATCGCTCGGATGACACAGCTTTGCAGCGCCGGCTTCATCCGGCCGGGCTGTGCGAGTGCCATGAAATTCGGGTTGTGGACTGTGTGAAAGGTGCTGGGATTCAGGGATCTTTGGCAAGATTCACTACCTCGGAATCTGTCAGTACCTGAGCAGGAATTTTGGAACGAGCTCCGGGAACCGCAGGCAACCCGCGGGAAAATGGACGCACCTGGGCGTAAAATCCGGCTCCAAACGTCCACTCTGAAATGACGGAATCAGTAATGCGTCGTCCCGGATCACCACCCACTTTTCTTTTTCGGCTGATCATTCCGGTCACGGCAGTTTTCATTGTCACCATCATGTCGATGATTGCTGTTGTGTTCAGTGACGAACGTGCGCCCGTCGCCCAGTTCCTGAATCGACACGGCAATACTTTATTGCTGGTCGAGTTCATCGCGGTGATTATCGTGACCTTTCTTGCGATGGCGTACGATCGATGGCAGACGTTAAAGAGTCAGAGCAACGTTCCGGATCACTCCTCAAATACATCAGAAACTTCCGATTCACCTCAGGCTTAGATGACAGGCATCTTCATGTCGGCTACCGGTTTTGATCTCAGTGCGATTCAGGCAGCGTTGAAGTCTTTCGGCTTTGATGGATGGCTGCTGTATGACTTTCGAGGATCCAATGTGCTGGCTCAGAGAGTTCTGAAGGTGCCAGCAGGATTCCATGCATCTCGCCGGTACTTCTATTTCATCCCGGCGCAGGGAACACCGGTTCGGCTTGTTCATCGCATCGAAACCGGTTCACTCGATCATCTTCCTGGTGAGAAGGTGATTTACCTTCGCTGGCAGGAACTGGAAGCAGCGCTGAAGAAGATCGTGTCTGGCTTTGGAAAGGTTGCGATGGAGTATGCTCCTGGCGTCAGCAACCCTTACATCTCACGAGTTGATGCTGGAACAATTGAATTGATCCGGTCGTTCGGCGTGGAAGTGGTTTCTTCCGGTGACCTCATTTCTGTTTTCGAATCCGTGCTGACTCCGGAGCAGTGGCAGAGTCATCTTGAAGCCACGGCCGTTACAACGTCAGCGTACGACCGCGCCTGGAAGTTCATTGCCGATCAGATTCGAAAGAACGGCGCGGTCGAAGAGCAAGCCGTGAGCGACGAAGTGATGAAGCACTTTGCCGAACATGACCTGACGACTTACAGCCCACCGATCGTTGGCGTTGATTCTAATGGCGGCGACCCTCATTATGCGACGGGCACAGGCAAAGACACGGTGATTCGTGAAGGGCGTTTTGTCCTGCTGGATCTGTGGGCCAAGAAGAAGACGCCTGGAGCCATCTACAGCGACCTGACTCGTACGGGGTTCGTTGGCACGTCCGTTCCGGAAAAGTATGTCAAAGTGTTCAATGTCGTTGCGGCGGCTCGCGATGCTGGCATCGAGTGCGTTCGTTCGGCTTTTGCGGCAGGCCGTCCGGTCACCGGCGGGCAGGTCGACGATGCCGTTCGAAATGTGATCGAGAAAGCGGGTTATGGTGAGTACTTCTGTCACCGCACCGGTCACAATCTTGCTCAGGAAGTCCACGGCAACGGGACTCACATGGACAACCTTGAGACCTGTGATCAGCGCAGAATTCTGCCGGGGACTTTGTTTACGATTGAACCCGGGATCTACCTGCCGGAATTTGGCGTTCGTAGTGAAATTGACGTGTACGTTCATCCGGATGGTCGTGTCGAAGTGACAGGTGGTCCAGTCCAGACGGAAGTTGTACCGATCATGAAGTACTAAGATCCGCTGCAACTGAGCCGCCGTTGTTGAGTTCACTGGTTGCCAGCTGACTCACTTATTGAACGAAGCCAAAGGGATGTCCCCATGTCATTGCCTGTCATTTCTCAATCTGCCCCCTCTGCTCCGTATGAAGATCCGCTGGATCTGATGGATGAGATTGATGCGTTGAAGAAGCAGAAGGATGCATCCATCCTGGCTCACTACTACGTCGACGGTGAAATTCAGGATATCGCCGACTTTACCGGCGACAGTCTGAAGCTGGCTCGCGATGCCACCAAAGTGAAGACATCCACGATTGTCTTCGCCGGTGTGCATTTCATGGGGGAATCCACAAAGATCATGTGTCCGGAAAAACGCGTGCTGATTCCGGACCTCCACGCCGGGTGTTCTCTGGCAGACAGTTGTCCGCCCGAGCAGCTTGCGGCATTTCAGGAACAGCTTCGTGCTCAGGGACGGAACTTTCACACGGTCGCTTACATCAATACGTCAGCCGCGGTGAAGAGTCTTGTGGACTGGATTGTGACCAGCGGCAATGCCCGTGAGATCATCGATCGCGTTCCCGAGGACAAGGAAATACTGTTCGTGCCTGACCAGCACCTTGGTCGGTACCTGATGGAAGTGACTGGTCGCAAAATGATCCTCTGGCCGGGCTCCTGCATGGTTCATGAAGTCTTCAGCATTCAGGATCTAATTCGCATTCGAAAAGCCAATCCCGGTTCCGTCGTGATGGCTCACCCGGAATGTCCGCAGAACATCCTGGAGATTTCAGACGTCGTCGGTGGAACGGAGAAGATGCGAAAGCACGTGATGGGAATTGCTCAGCCCACCACGTTCCTTGTCGCAACAGAAGCCACGATGATTCACCCGCTGCAGAGAGTGGCTCCGCAGCATACCTACATTCCAATCCCGGGCATCATGTCGTCCAGCGGTGAAACATGTGCCTGCAACAAATGTCCGCACATGGCCCGCAACACTCTGCAGAAGGTCCGCGACTGTCTGCGGGACGGATCGCCGGAGATTGAGTGGAAAGACTATTTCAAGACCGCGCGCGAAGTTCTGGATCGCAGCCTGTTGCAATAGTCTTACGAAATGACTCGCCTGAACTTCACCGGCCGCCGCCGCATCTCTCATCAGCATGTCACGATCACGGTATCGGGGATCGGGGGCATCGAGTCTTTTCGTGCGGAGCTTCAGCTTGAGAGTTACCAGTTTCCGTCGTCAGCCGCGGTGATCATTGAAGCGTGGCGACAGCTGGAACTTGCTCGGTTTGAATTTGGAACCATCGGCAATCTTCAGCCGCCGGCGGACTGCCGACTTTCCGAGTTCGGAGCGATTGACGGTCTGAAGTTCCGAGTGAAGGTCGTATCGATGGAGCCTCCGCGAGGACGACTTCTGGCAGTGGCCGACCGCATCGCGCCGCAGGCACCTGGCCAACAGGCGATGCCTCGCGTTCCTCTTCTTGCCGTTCGTTCGCAGGATCTTGGGAGAGAAATCTGGCGGCTGGATTTTTCCGATGAGCCGCTGTTGTTGGTGAACCCTCGAGTCGTGTCGCGGAAGCAGCTTGTTCAGGCCACTGAATTTCAGAGTCTGGTTCTGCCGGAAATCCTTCGCAGCATCCTGACTCGCATTCTTCTCGTGGAACAGACTCGCAGTACAGACGATGCCGAAGACTGGACTGCCCGATGGCTGCGATTTGCGGAATCGCTGCCAGGTGTGGGCCGAGTTCCGGAAGACTCTGATCCCGAGAGTGACCTCGACTGGATCGATTCCGCCATCAGCTCCTTCTGCCGTTGGCGAGGTGTCGACAAACAGTTCACCGGATTCTGGTCCGTCCGACAGAACACCGGCGATGCACAGGCCGAGCAAGGGTAGGCGTCAAAGCATCACGATGGCTCGATAGATTCTGAAGAGGATTTCAGACGATGGAACTTCGCGGCTGGATCTCAGAGTTTTCTGAGCAGGGAATGGAGGGCGAAGTCTGGCGGATTTTTCAGGATGAGGCTCACAGTGATTCCGATTCGCACGGCTGGCGGTTTGAGGGCATGCATCGGCTGGCGGATGGCGATGAGCTGACAATTCTGGACGCAAATGGCAGCACCGTTTGGCATGGCCGACTTCAGAATCAGACGCGCTGGCTTGGCCTGGCAAAATCCATCACACCCGTTGAACCGGACTGGCATCCCGTGGACGTGGCGCCCAGTCTCTGGAACAGCTGGTTTCAGAGTCGGCCGCCCATGAGAGCCATTCTGAAGCCTTTCGAGGATCCGAGCGTCGCGACGTAGGATTGTGTGCTCCGCACCGGACGTCTCGTGCCGTTTCGTTCACTGGAGAATTCCATGCTGTGTCTTATGTCAGCGATCGAGTGAAGATCACTTTATCAACGCCGTCGTCGTAGAAGTTTGGAATCATGGCGGTGGGTACGAATTCGTGCGACTGATAGAACCGACGGACGTAATCGAAATCGTCGAGCCCCGCCGTTTCGACAAGCAGTAGCCGTTCACCACGTTCTGACAGCATCCCCGCGATGTGCTCGACCATCGTCGCTCCAACACCCTTCTTCTGGCTTCCTGGCAGTACGGCGATGAAGTACAGGTTCCATGTCCCGCGAGTCATCTTCTCGGGAGCAAAGTATGCGACACCGACTGGCTGGCCATCCTTTTCTGAGACAAGCCATACGTCTTCCGCACTGGGCTCCAAGAGCATTTGCCGAAGCACATCTACCTAGTCCGATTCAAACAACCCGGACTCGACGGCAATGTGAAGAATTCCATCGTGGTCACTCGACTCAACCGAACGGATCATGGGGCAGCATTCAACAAAAGACAAAGAGGATTCACAGCCGGATATTCCGGCTGCAGGTCCACCCGACGACACGAAAAAACGACGCGGGTTCGCGGAAGTTGCGAGTCTGGGATCTTTAGCAAGATCCACATCGACAGCCGGAACGCGCTAGCGTCCGGTTTTCGCTCCTCTCAAAAACCGGGAGCTAGCGCTCTGCGGCTCAACTCATGCGTGTTCGTTACCGATTCACGCGGTAGCACTCGACTGGCACGTGTGGTTTGGCTCCGGTGATCAGTTCCGCAAGCAATTTGCCAGTGCCGGTGCCCATGGAAATCCCAAGCATGCTGTGCCCTGCACCAATCCAGACATTGCCGAATCGTGGGGAACGGTCGATGAAGGGAATCCCGTCAGCCGTCATGGGACGCCAGCCGTACCACTCTTCCTCAACGGGCTCTGCCGTGGGTTCATGCAGATACTCGGCGGCCCCTGAGCGAAGATAGTTCAGGCGATGGCGATTCAGAGTCGTGTCGTATCCGGCGAACTCCATCGTACTGCCGACTCGGTAGCCTTCTTCGAATGGAGTGATCGCCACATGACACTCTTCCAGAATCATCGGGTACTTCGGGCACAGCTTGGGGCGAGCCATCGTGATCGAATAACCCTTGCCCGGCTGAATCGGCAGCTTGATCCCGATTTCGCGGCTGAGCAACGGCGTCCATGCTCCGGTTGCAACGACGAATTCATCGCCATCGATCTTGCCTTTGTTAGTCACAACAGCCGCCGCTTTGCCGTTGCGCTCCTCAAAGGACTTCATCTCTGTGTTGTCGTGAATCGTCACTCCGGCAGCGAGGATGATTCGGCGAAGCTCGCTCATCAGCTTACTTGGGCGAAGATGCGCGTCGCATTGATAAAGCCACGCACCAGCCAGGCCCGGCTTCAGTGCAGGTTCAAGATCGGTGAGGGCCTTGCCAGCGTACGGGACGGCCGACATGTCAAAGTGCTTCTTCAGCCACGCGTCAGTTTCTGCATACGCATCGAATTCATGCTGGTCACGGTAAACGAACAGCAGCCCGTCCGTCTTCCAGTCGACCTTCATGTTCTCCTGCTCGAAGACTTCGCGATAGAGTGCCGCTGAAGACTGAAGAAGGGGATGGCACGCTTTGCCAGCTTCCATCATCGATTTTGCGTTACATCGCAGCGCAAACTTCAGCAGCCACGGAGCCAGGATCGCCAGCTTACTGGGCTCAATTCGCAGAGCGGTTTGGCGGCTGAGCATCCCCTTGATGCCCTTGGAAATCTGGCCAGGTCGAGCCAGCGGAATCACATGGCTGGGGCTGACATAGCCGCAGTTGCCGTGCGAACACGCTTTGCCGAATTCTCCCTTTTCGATCAGCGTGACTTTGCGTCCCATGCGGGCGAGGTACCAGGCGGTGAAACCACCGATGACGCCACCACCAACAATGACCGTGTGCTTTTGTTCTGTCATGAACGAATTCCCGCGCGAAACGGGTCAGTGGACTGAAGAATCAGGCTGGCCTCTCCTGTTACCCAGGCCGAACCTGTGATGGTCGGAATGATAACAGGCGAATCCCCGTTTGCGCGGGTTTCGTTGTCGGCCGGCGCGAGTTCCCAGCTTCCGGTGAAGACGCTGCCGACAACACTCTCCTGCCGCCATTCCTTTCCCGCCGGCAGCTTGCCGTCCGCTGCCAGGCAGGCCAGCTTCGCGCTGGTGCCAGTGCCACACGGAGATCGATCATACGCGCCTCCGGGACACATGACAAAGTTGCGACTATCGGCGGCTGGCGAACTGGCCGGCCCAAACAGTTCGATGTGATCAATCTCACCGCCGTTTTCGCCAGTGATTCCTTCACGTTCCAGGGCTTCGCGAATCTGCAGCGTGAAATCAGTCAGAACCTTCCAGTTGCTGACCTGAATCGTTCGTCCATGATCGTTCACCAGATAGAACCAGTTTCCACCCCAGGCGATGTCGCCTGTCACGTCACCATGCCCTGGCACATGCACTCGGACGGCTTTGCGATAACGCCAAGAAGGCACATTCCTGACGGAGACTCGCTGATCATCCAGCAGTGTAGCGGTGACAATTCCGACAGGTGTCTCAATGCGATGTGACCCCGGTCCGAGCTTCTTCATCCAGGACAGAGTCACCATCAGTCCGATGGTGCCATGTCCACACATGTGAAGGTAGCCCGTGTTGTTGAAAAAGATGATCCCAGCAGCGCACGATGGATCAACGGGCTGACACAGGAGACCACCGACAAGCACATCGGAACCTCGAGGCTCATTGATCACCGCAGAACGAATGTCATCAAATCGCTCACGAAAAATCCGAAGACGCTCGGACAGCGGACCGCTGCCAAGGTCCGGGCCGCCGTCGACGATAATTCGAGTCGGCTCACCGCCGGTGTGAGAATCAATAATGCTGATGCGCTGAGTCATCTTTGTTCCTGCAATCGCTGAGCCTCAAAACACAATCAGCCCGGACGGAAACCCTGATTGATCAGAGCTTTCGACCCGGGCTGCTGTTACTTCATCAGCAAGTCGGAGCTTACTGGACTTCCAGTTCCGGCGGCTGATTCGCGCGGCGTGCTCGCATTTCGGCACGGCGACGATCACGACGACGAATGTCACTTGGCTTCTCGTAGAATTCGCGCTTGCGCATTTCCTTCTTCACGCCGGCATGTTCAACCAACTTACGAAACCGACGCACTGCCTCCGTTACACTTTCGTTATCTCGCAAACGCAACTTAACCACAAATACCCTCCCAAGGGACGCCTGAACAAAAGGACAGATTGAGTTGTAAACGGACTAAGAATGTACCAAAGCCCCGGGGAAATGCAAATTGTAGACTGGCAGCATTTGCCATCCGCCCGAAAACCTGTCAGCCTCCGACCGGCTGTCCGGAGGGTTTTTGAAGGCGGTTCACCCCATCGGCAGATCAGGACATTATCGGCAGAAACACGGCATGGCTCGCGATTGCATTTACATCATCGATACATTTTCTCTGATGTTTCAGGTGTTTCACGCGATTCCGCCGATGACCGGGACCAAGGGGCAGCCAACAAACGCCGTTTTTGGATTTACTCGCGATATTTTCGCGATTCTGGACCGGAAGCCCACACATTTGGTGTGTGCACTGGATTCCCCAGGACCAGGAAAACGCGATGAAATCTACGACCAGTACAAGGCGAACCGGGCTGAGATTCCGGAAGACCTGCGTCCCCAGATCCCGCTCATCAAGACGCTGCTCGATGGCTTCCGTATTCCCGGGCTGGAAGTTGCAGGCTGGGAAGCCGACGATGTGATCGCGACGGTCACTCGGCAGGCGGTGGAACGAGACATGGACGTCGTAATTGTTTCGACAGACAAGGATGCTCGGCAGCTGCTGGGGCCTCATGTCCGGATGCTGAATTGTCGCAAGAATACGTTTCTGGATGTCGCCGGTCTGAAGGAAGACTGGGGGATCGGTCCTGAACAGGTTGTCGACTATCAATCGCTCGTGGGAGATTCCGTCGACAATGTTCCAGGTGTTCCAAAGATCGGCCCCAAGACGGCGAGGACACTGATTGAGCAGTTTGGGACGCTCGAGCAGGTCCTGGCAAATGCTGACAAGGCTCCGGGGAAGAAAGTCCAGGAGAATCTTGTCGCGTTCGCAGATCAGGCCAGGTTGAGTCGCGAGCTTGTTCGGCTACGTGATGATCTTCCGATGACACTGGATTTTGAAGCGGCCAAAGTCTGCGAGCCCGACCATCAGGCGCTCTACGATTTCTTCAATCTGCTGGGATTCCGACGCTATGCGGCGCAGATGCGAGAGAGTCTTGCGCTGAAGCCTGAGTCAGATCCAGTTCCGGTCAAGCCGACATCGCTGGATACTGCGAAGCCCCTTCTGAACCTGAAAGATGTGGATGCGGCGCTGAAGTCCCTGTCGACGGCATCGACGGTGTATGTCGAAGCCGTTATTGGCGGGACGACGGTTCGGACTCGTCACCTTTCGGCGATCGCGATCTCTGATGGGCAGACTCTTTACACGGCGGACCTTGCCAAGACACAACTGGCCGGAGCGGCTGATCGGATTCTGGACTGGCTGGCAGGCTGTTCGGCCGAACTTGTCACGTCGTCAGCAAAGCCACTGTGTCATGCTTTGCTGAATGCAGGGCGGCAATTACCCGGAAAGATGTTTGATGCGTCGATCGCGGACTATCTGCTCGACGCTGGTGCGGCGACTCATAATCTTGCCGAAGTTGTGGATCGTCACGCCACGGATGCGGTGAAGAAAGCCGCGTTGTCCGATGCGAGGCGGACTCGTCAGAAGACCATGTTTGATGACGAAGAAGACGATTCGGGCGATGCGGAAGCCTCTCAGATTCGTGAAGCAACGGGCCAGAGTGAGCGACAGCTTCGGCTGCTGGTTTCGGTACGTCGCACATTGCAGCAAGGCTTGGAATCCGATGATCTTCTACCGCTCTATCGGGACCTCGAAGAGCCTTTGATTCGTGTTCTGGCGAAAATGGAACACACAGGAATCACGGTTGATGTCAGCGAACTGAAGAAGCAGAGCCAGACGGCCGCGGCGGCAATTGATGTCCTGACAGAAGAGATTCACGCGGCTGCCGGGAAGTCGTTCAATATCGATTCGCCAAAACAGCTGGCGACCGTTCTTTTCACTGATCTGAAATTGCCCGTCCTTCGCAAGACGATGACAGGTGCCAGCACCGATCAGGAAGTTCTGGAAGAACTCGCGCTGATGCATCCTCTTCCGAAGAAGATTATCGAGCGCCGGCAACTCGTGAAGCTAAAAGGAACATACCTCGATGCTCTACCAGAACTTGTGAATTCACAGACCGGTCGAATCCACGCCACGTTTGATCAGACGGTTGCAGCCACCGGGCGGTTGAGCTCCAGTGATCCGAATCTGCAGAACATTCCCATTCGAACGCCGGAAGGTAAACGCGTGCGAGCAGCGTTTCGCCCTGGTTCGCCGGACTGGACCCTGATCTGCGCTGACTATTCGCAGATCGAGCTTCGAGTCCTTGCACACTTCAGCGGCGATGCCGCATTGAAGGATGCCTTTGCCAAAGGTATCGACATTCATGCGGCCGTGGCCAGTGAAGTGTTCCATACGCCGTTGGAACGAGTCAGCTCGGACCAGCGACGCATGGCAAAGGCTGTGAACTTCGGGGTCATCTACGGCCAGACTCCCTGGGGCCTGGCTGCAGGACTTGGAATTGAGAAGGATGAAGCCGCAGCATTCATCGAGAACTATTTCCGCACGTATTCAGGTGTCGCGAAGTTCTGTGAAAAAGTTCTGACGGAAACCTCCCGGACCGGCTTTGCACGAACGATCCTGAATCGTCGACGAGCCATCTCGGGGATTCGCCGAACCACCGGCATCAACCGCAACATGCCGGAGCGAACAGCGATCAACACGGTGATTCAAGGTTCCGCGGCGGACTTGATCAAGAAGGCCATGCTGGACGTGGATGCTGCTCTGACGACTGCGGGATTTCAGAGCCGACTGCTGCTGCAGATCCACGACGAACTCGTGTTCGAAGCCCCTCAGAATGAAGCTCAGTCATTGATTGAACTTGTTCGCGAACGCATGCAGAAGGCCATGGTGCTGGATGTGCCGCTTGAGGTGGACGTCACCGTGGGAGCGAACTGGCTGGATCAGACGGACGTGTGAGATTGGAGATTGGAGGCGGCCTATTTCGGTGCGGCATCTGGCTTTGGCGGTGTTGCGGCTGGTGCTTCTGGTGCCGCGGCCGGGGCGGGTTCCGGCGGGAGCTTTCGAACCTTCAGATTGCGGAAGTGAACTTCTGATCCTTCGCTTTGCAAAGCAATTCTGCCTGCTGAAGGACGAGCACCAGTGACCTCGCCTGCTTTCTTCCCATTGATCTCAACCGTCAGTCGACCCTTGCGACTGATGATTCGTCCTTCGTTCCACATGTTGACCGGGTGAGCAAGGTTGAGGTCAACATCCCGAGTATTGTCGGTCATCGCATCACCGCTTGGGAAGATGCTGCCAGCTTTGGGCTGATGAAGCTGAATCTGCACGGAAGTTGGCCAGATTCGTTCTTCATCCTGCGTGTAGACCAGGATTCCGCTGTTGCCGTTAGCGTCTTTCGGATACTTCCATTCAAACTTCAGTTCGAAGTCGTCATAGGGCTCCACGGTTGCCAGGAAACCCTTGATTTCGCCTGTGCACACAAGGACAGGTTCGGCTTCAGCGGGCTCACGGACGATTTTCCAAACCGAGGGCGATGGCTCGGCTGCAAAGACCTTCCACTGTTTTTCAAAGTCGCCGCTCAGCAGATCAACGGCCTCTGGTGGCACATTCGGCTCGTCCGTTTTGGAAGTCGCCGGCTGCGTTTCCGTCGAATCCTTCACGTCCGCGGGATTTGGGATTTTTGCAGGTTCCTGAGACGCCGCAGAAGACGCAAAACCCAGCAGCATGAGTACCGGCAGTACCTGTTTCAATGCGCAGACTGTCCTTGGTGCGGGCAGTCGGAACACGAATGTTGAACAGTCGGGCATAGCTGGGAGTAAGACGCAGTCGAGTCGATTCCATTCCGCGACCGCCCAATTCTGGTGGAAGAACTCTTCGAACGGATTCGCGCAGACAGCACTAAAATCGCTCCGCAGAGAATTGTCAAACGACTGATCAGAAGTTTATGCCGTTCGTTCTGGGTTTTGGTGATTCCCTGAGACGGCTGGCGTTCAGCGAAATGGCTCGATTTCCATAGGCAGATTCCCTGAACCGGGCATCTCACTGGAAGCAGCCGGCGAACATGTCCGAATCGGCTCCTGATCCTGTACTATCGCCAAAGTGCGAGGTCTGATTGCACGGTGACATGTTTCGTGGGAGACGTCGATGACTCCAGTGATTGAATTTGCTCAACGGTCAACCCGCCGACATCTTCTACAGACTGCCGGCCTCGGTGTTGGTGCGATGGCCGCCCAGGCCTTGCTCGCAGCGGAAGACGGCAAGACTGCTCCGACAACCGACGACAATCCGCTGTCTCCAAAGGAACCAATGCTTGCACCGCGGGCCAAGCGAGTCATCTACCTGCATATGGCCGGGTCTCCGTCGCAACTGGAACTGTTCGAACACAAGCCGGAACTGCAGAAGCTTCATCTTCAAGACTGTCCTCAGTCGTTTCTGGAAGGAAAGCGATTCGCCTTCATCAAGGGCGTTCCTAAGATCCTGGCCGGACAGTTCTCCTTTCAGCAACATGGCCAAAGCGGCCAGTGGATCAGCGAGTTGTTACCACACTTTGCGAAAGTGGTGGATAAGGCAGCTGTGGTTCGAACGGTGCAAACAGACCAGTTCAATCACGCTCCGTCGCAGCTGTTCCTTCACACCGGAACACCGAGGCTGGGAAATCCATCACTTGGTTCGTGGATCACGTGGGGACTGGGAAGTCTGAATCAGAATCTTCCAGGCTTCGTGGTCCTGCTGTCGGGCGGCAAGACACCGGATGCCGGCAAGTCGCTTTGGGGGTCCGGATTTCTGCCGTCCGTTTATCAGGGCATCCAGTGCCGAACAGACGGAGACCCAGTGCTGTATCTCAGTAATCCCGATGGCATGGATCCAAAGGTTCGCCGTCGAATGCTGGACGCGCTGGCGGAAATGAATGCAGCGGAGTTTGATCGAAGTGGGGACACGGAAACTCAGACTCGCATCGCTCAATACGAACTCGCGTATCGCATGCAGACGTCTGTGCCCGAGGTGATGGATATCTCGCGCGAGCCGAAGCACATTCTGGAAATGTACGGAGCAAAACCAGGCTATGTGTCTCCTGCAGAAAGCGCGGATGACCCGCGAGTACTCTACAAAGGCGATGATCCAACGTTTGCCAATAACTGTTTGCTTGCACGACGTCTGGTGGAAGCCGGCGTTCGATTCGTGCAGCTGTACGACTGGGGCTGGGACCATCACGGTTCGTCGCTCGGTGAGAGTATCGATGAAACACTGCCGATCAAATGCCAGGCGTCCGATCGCGCGATTGCGGCGCTGATTCAGGATCTTGAACAGCGCGGACTTCTGGAAGAAACACTGATCGTTTGGGGCGGTGAGTTCGGTCGAACTCCGATGATGCAGAACAATGTTCGCACGGAACTGAAGAAGGGTTACGTCGGAAGGGACCATCATCCTTATGCCTTCACGATGTGGATGGCTGGCGGAGGGATCAAAGGCGGACTTGCTTACGGTCAGACGGATGAGTTTGGCTATTACCCTGTCGAAAATCCCGTCACCGTGCGAGACCTGCAGGCCACGATTCTGCATGCGATGGGGCTGGATCCGTATCGGTTCAGTTATCTCTATCAGGGATTGGACAACCGATTGATTGGGCCAACAAACGAAGGTCGAGTCCTGAAGGATCTGCTGTCCTGAAGAATCGTCCGGATGCGAGACGCTATTCGGGTAGCACAGGCGCAGCCTGTGTCGCGCAGCGACCGGAAGCGGAAGTGCGAGCGTGGTGGTTTCATCGCGCCCGGACTTGGCAATACCGCATGCACCCACCGGCTTCCGGCGCCTGCGGCACACGCACTGCGTACGTGCTACCCAATCCTCTTCACTGCGTTATTCGCGAACATTCGCGGTTCACGGCCTGCGATTCACATCGGCCGGGTAGCACAGGCGCAGCCTGTGTCGCGCAGCGGCCGGAAGCCCAAGTGCAAGCGTTGTGGTTTCATTGCACCCGGACTTGGCAATACCGGATGCACTCACCGGCTTCCGGCGCCTTCGGCACACGCACTGCGTACGTGCTACCCGGAGCGGTTTTGCTGTGTGAGACATCTCTGTCGGTATGAGTTGGACGATCGACGGACAATTTGGTGATTTTCCCTGCAGTCGTGAATGACACCGGTCGAAGACGGACACGGGGTCATAGATCGGCAGATTCTGCCGCAGCTCCAGAGTAACCTTGAGACGCAGCTAAGAAGCGATGCATACGGACCGAAAAATCGGCTTCGCGATGGGCATCCTCCTGATCGGGATCGTTGCTGCGCTCTTCTTTCGCAACGAGCCGTTGCTGAGGACCGACCTGCAAAGTGTGCGACGTGAGCAGGAGCTGAACCAGCGTCTGAAAGACCGCAATGTGGCCGTGTACCTTGATGAAAAGCCGCGGCGCAAGGGCGATGACTTAGACGGAGAACCAGCGTGGACTCTTCGGGACGTCCTGAAGTCGATGGACGAACGGAATAAGGAACTGCCGTCTCCTGTGAATTCTCGCCAGAGGAAAGTGAATAGTGAGATCACGGGCGAGGAAGATCTTGACGGTTTTCGCACCTGGAAAGACGCTCCAGACGATGCCGAAGAGCAGTCCGGCAGCGCAAAGACGGAACCTGCGATCAGTCGTCCGCTTCCTCCGCTGACGCCCGAGGATCCGATCGCTGGTGGTTCCAAAGAGGGAGCCGTCCCCACTCCGAAGGACTCCCCGGTTGTTGCCGGGCCAGCGTCACCATTTCCTCCCGGGCAGCCAGACACGCCTGCAGCTGAACCTCAGGTACCAGCCAAAGAGGTTTTCGTGCCGCCCGCGGAGTTTGAGGAATATGTCGTGAAGTATGGGGACACGCTCTCAGGCATTGCGGAGAAGTTCCTGGGATCTCAGGGCAAGTACATGCAGAT
>JAEUII010000022.1 GCA_016795145.1 Planctomycetaceae bacterium | reverse complement strand
ACAGAGTATTAATCCACCGTTTTTTCAACGGGCCGTTAGCCCTTCAGAACCTTGCTGATGGTCTCTTTCAGAACATTCGCGCTCTGAAGAAGTGCGGTCTTTTCTTTGGACCACAGCTCCACTTCAATGTGGCTCTTCACGCCACCGCGGCCGATGACGGTTGGGATCGAGAAACACACGTCTCGCACACCATAAGCGCCGCTCATCAGGCTGCTGACAGGATGGATTCGATTGTCGTCCAGAGCGATGCTGTGAATCACGTCGGCGATCGACACACCAACTGCGAAACCGGCTCCGCCCTTTTTCTTGATGACTTCTGCACCGCTGCCGCGAGTCTTCTTTTCGACTTCTGCGATCAGGTTCTGAGTCACGCCAGGGTACTTGTCGAGCGGCATGTTTGCGACCTGAGCCATGGACCAGATTGGAACCATGCTGTCGCCGTGTTCGCCGAAAATCGTGACGTTGACCTGGGTCGGTGGAACATTCAATCGCTGAGCCAGCATGCTGCGAAGACGCGTCGTATCGAGCACTGTTCCCAGTCCGATGACCTGTGAGGCCGGCAGTCCCAGTTCCTTCACGGCCAGGTAGGTCAGCACGTCGACCGGATTCGACACGACGAAGACGATGGCTTCCTTACGATAACCATGCTTCTTGACGTCGGCCAGAATCGTTCGAAACAGGGCAACGTTTCGATTGATGAGATCCAGACGGCTTTCGTCTGGCTTTCGTCGAAGGCCAGCTGTGATCACGATGACGTCGCTGTCTTTCACAGCCTCAGTTCCGGCAGCTGTGATCTTCTGGGGAGCCATCAGGGACGCACCGTGAAGGAGGTCGAGCGCCTGTCCTTCACAAAGTTCCTGATTGACGTCCACAAGAGTAATCTCGCTGACGATCTTGCCAGCCTGCAGAGCAAAGCCCGCACAGGATCCAACAAGGCCACCGCCGCCAATAATGCTGACTTTCATGGTACGCAGTTTTCAGTTTGAGTTGATCGATTTTGAAAACGACTGACGGAGCACGTTGACTCAGTGTCGGCACAGCGAGAAGTCTGAACTACGCCTTGCCGAGAGCAGCAAGAACCTGGCTCGTAATCATACGAACGAGATCTTCATTCACGTCTGCTGGCTTGGATTCACACGCTTCGCCGCATGGCTTCTGAAGATATCCCGGATAGTCCGGTGCTGGCTCGAAGGCCTTCTGAACCGGGATGTTTTCTTTGTACCCATCACGGAACGCACTGTTTCCGCAGAGGTCGCAGTTTTCGTTGTGGAAACGAGGATCGTCGAAGCCCCATTTCTTCTTCAGGTCGAGCAGTTCGCGGCTCTTCGATTCGGACAGGTACATTGGCTGTCCGATCTGCTTCGAGAGCAGCAGGATGCGGCAGTAAGCATCCAGGATTTCCGTCTTCCAGTAAGCGTCTTCCAGGCTCTTTCCGAAAGACACGGTTCCGTGGTTCTTCAGAATGATGGTGTTCGTTGCCTTCAGGAACGGAGTCACCGTCTGAGCGAATCGCTGATCTCCAGGAGTCTCATACGGAGCGATCGGAACTTCGCCCATGAAGACTTCGACTTCCGGAAGAATACACTGAGGAATCGGCTCACCGGCGACAGCAAACGCTGTTGCATGCGGCGGATGGCAGTGAACAACCGACTTGACGTCCGGACGGTTTCGCATGATTTCAAGGTGCAGCAGAACTTCGCTTGTTCGCTTTCGCTTGCCAGCGATCTGATTCCCCTGCATGTCGACCGCACAGATGTCGTCCGGCTTCATGAAGCCCTTGCAGATCATCGTGGGAGAACACAGAACTTCATTCTCGCCGACTCGAATGCTGATGTTGCCGTCGTTGGCAGCAGCAAAGCCCTTGTTATACAGACGACGGCCAATCTCGCAGATTTCTTCTTTGAGGGCTCGGTCGTTGATACCGCTGTTCCATTTGTTTGTCATAAGTTCCGCTTTGCAAAAGAGTAGTCAGTATTCGTTGTTCAATGTTGGTTTCAGATGACGCTGACTGTATCAAGCAGTGCCGCACAGTAGGCGTCGATTGGTTTTGTGTTCGGGTGAAACGGAGTTGATGCCTCGGCACTTTCTGTGACTGCCATCAGGCTGCCGTTGCCGGCACCCATTTCATCAAAAATCACGATCGGCTCTGTTCGTCCTTCCGATTCACCTTTGAGCCCCGCATGCAGCAGTGGAACAGCAAGTTTCCATGATGCACCCGTGAGTGATGGTTCCCATCGGGACAATGTCACGCGGCCGATACATTCCATGATTCTCATCGTGGACCTCCTGCCGCGATTTCTTCCCAGCCAGTTGGCTTCTCGGCGTTTCGGCCGACTGATCGAAGGAGTCGCTGATAGTCCGCAAACGACCATCCGGCACCATCGATGCACCAGACGTTCGGATTCATCACGGATGTCAGTGTCGTTACGAGTTCCGGACGTCCAATCACCGCTGCTCGAACGCGAGTGTCACGATTCACCAGGCAGGCCACAACGCTGGAGTCGTCTCCGATGCAGACGACAGGCTGAGTCTGGAATTCACGAATGACAGTGCCAGCCGCAGCAAAGACGCTCTCTGTCGAAGCAGTTTTCCAGCCGGTCGCCGAGGCTGCTGCGGACACTGTTGCAGCGGCACGCAGGCTGATCACCAGACCTGTCACTGAGACTGCAGCGCTACCGACGCCACTGCTCAGAGTGACTCGGTTCTTGCGAATGTAATCTCGCCCCGATGGTGTGATTACCGCACCCTGAAGCAACGACACCGTTCGTCCCGCTGCCTGAGCTGTTACCAGAACCGATTCACTGATGACTCGTTCTCGAATCACAAGCGGAGCAGCGTTCACAGGCTGTGGAGCCGCAGCAACCGCAGTGGCTTTTGGTGCCGCAACCGACGCAACACCGCCCGACGTGTTTTGCGAGCGGATTTCGCTCAACACGCTTTGCACGATCTGATCGATGTAGGCTGCGTCGAAGGACATTCGTTAGAAGTTCTTAGTTCTTGGTTGTTGGTTCTTGGTTGGGGGAGATTAATTGATCAGGGGACTATTTGCGTTTTCGGCGATCGGGCTGTTCTGGCTGATCGTCAAGGATGCCCTGGATGGAGAACCGAATGGGTGAATCCTTTCGACCAGTTACTTGCTGGATGTACTTCGTATCGCTTGTGAAGAACACCACATCTCCCTCACGAGCCCCAAGGGGATCGATCGCAAGCTGCGGAAACTCGTCCGGCTCATTTTGAATGTCCAGCGGCTGCAGGATGACAAGCTTCCAGCCATTCATGGATGGATGCTTGACTGTTGCAGTTGCATGGCCAATGACTCGGGCAGATTGCATGGGGAGTGATTAGTTTTCAGTTTTCAGTTTTCAGTGTTCAGTGTTCAGGTTGTCGCTGAACACTGTCGGACCTAAATGATCCTGAGATCTTCAACCATCACACACCGGCGCTGGCGAGTGAATGTCATCGGGCTGGTGACACCTTCGCCAGTTGGAGTTGCGATGCTGAACGACAGATAACCTTCGCCGCCAAGTCCGAGTCCGGCCATGCAGGGACCGTTCTTCACGAACAGCGTTGTATTCATCACTCGAGCCATTTTGGTGATCGTGTGGACGTCGCGAGAATGGATGATGGCTGTGTGTCCGAATCCGTGTTCGAACTTCTTCGCCAGAGCAATCGCGTGATCACTGCAGTTGGCTCGAACGAACGGAACGAATGGCATCATCTGTTCTTCCGGAACGAACGGATTGTTCTCATCCGTTTCGCCGTACAGAATCTGAGTCTCAGCGGGGATCGACAAGCCAATCTGAGCAGCCAGCCATGCGGCGTCTTTGCCGATGAAATCACGATTCAGAATGTAGTGCCCGCCTGCTTCTTTCGGAGGGGCAAACGCTTTGGCTGTGAACGCGGCGACCTGAGCAGCGTTCAGGCGATAACCACCATGATTGCTCACAGCGTTCATCAGCTGATCAAAGATCTCTTTGACCGCGAAGACTTCTTTTTCGCCGATGCACAGCAAGTTGTTGTCGAACGCTGCACCAGCCACGATCGACTTCGCCGCATTGTCAATGTCAGCGGTTGCATCAACGACAACTGGAGGATTACCCGGACCGGCAACGATCGCACGCTTTGGACTCTTCAAAGCAGCTCGAGCAACAGCCGGGCCACCGGTGACGACCAGCAACTTGACGCCTCGATGATCGAAGACCTGCTGAGCAGACTCAATCGTTGGCGTTCCAATAATCGTGACGAGATTCTCGAGTCCCGTTGCGGCATAGATCGCTTTGTTGAAACGACGTACGCCTTCCGATGCAATCTTTGCACCACTTGGGTGAGGATTGCAGACGATCGTATTTCCTGCGGCCACCATGTTAACAAAGTTGCCGGCCAGTGTTGGCAGTGAGTGTGTCACCGGAGTGATCGCACCAATGACGCCAAACGGAGCATACTCAGTCACTGTCAGGCCGTGACTTCCGCTGACCGCATCGGTTCGCAGGAACTCGATTCCCGGTACCGTCTTGATGGCCTTCAGCTTGGCAATCTTATGCTCAAGCCGACCGATCTTTGTTTCTTCGAACTCCAGCTTGCCCAGTTCTTCAGCCTGTTCGTCACACATCTTCTTGACGATGTCGATGGCCGTGCGACGCTGATCCAGTGAAGCGCGGCTGAGCTTCTCGAAGCCCTTCTGTGCCGCACTGACCGCTTCGTCAACGGTGCTGAAAACGCCCCAGTTGTTGGTCGCTGAGCTGGTTCCGTGAACTCCGTTTCGTCCTGTCAGTTGAGTCAGTACTTCCTGTACGACCTGACGAATTGTCTGCTCTGTCGCCTGCACGGTAGTTCTCTCTCGAAAAAGCCAGTGGCAGAATGTTCTGCACACTACTTTGACCATTCTGAATCGGAATTAGTTTGCCTGTGACAGCTTGTCCTGAACCCACCAGAGGAGTTTGGTTTGAGTTGGAAAGCGTGCGATCATGAGAAGTATCAGCATGATCGCCGTCCCAATCGCCGCAACATTCTTCTCGACGATCAGCGTCACAAGACTGAACATCGCAGCTCCTTCCAGCAACGCAATCGTGATGATCAACTGCGTTCGAAACACATCTCCCAGACGATCGATTCGAGTGTCACTGGTCGAAGCCTCCTGCATCGCCTTTCCAATCATCGGCCGCACCACAATGGCGGGAAGAATCATGTGATTGACGATCATCAGAGTTCCAAAACCCGTGGCGATGATAGTCAGGAGCCCCGCTTTCGGAAGTCCCTGCACATCGCCTCGAATGATGACAAGCACAACGGCAAGGAAGACCAGAACACCCATCACCAGCGCCACAGAAATGATCTGACTGACCTTCAGGGTGTTTGCCAGTCTTGAAATGATCAAGTCGTCGCCTGGAGCATCCATTCGACCAGTTTCATAAGGATTACTTTCCGACATAATCAGCTCTCCCAATTGTGTTCGGAACCTATCCCGTGAACCCGTGTTTCATCATTCTCCTGCTTTGAACACCGTCTTCGATTTCACCTGAACGGTGTCAACGATTCCGATGATCGCCGCATCGATTGGCAGTTCCTTTGTGCCCGGAGTGAATCGTGCACTGGAGCCCTGAACGCACAACACGACTTCGCCCTCCCCTGCCCCGACGGTGTCGACAACTACAAAGGATCGACCTGTCGGCTTCAGGCTTTTCTGGTCCTTCTCGTCCACTCGCAGCGGTTCGACCAGCAGCAGTTTCTGGCCCACAAGCGACTCGACTTTCTGAGTCGAGACCAGGCTGCCAGTGATACGTGCGAGAAACATGAATGAACCTCCGGGGGCGGAGCACAAAAATCAAAGCACTGCGATGCAACTTAGCGAATAGCGGCCGCCGTCTGTCGCGCCACAACAAGCTCTTCGTTTGTCGGGACGGTCCAGATCTGAACTCGGCTGTCATCCGCGCTGATGCAGGCTTCGCCCTTTACACCTGCATTCTTCGTGGCACACAGTTTCACGCCTGCCCATTCCATGTTGCGGGAGACGTTCGTGCGAATCCGTTCGCTGTTTTCTCCAATGCCGCCGGTAAACACGAGCACATCCGCTCCGCCAAGCAGGGCCATGTACGACCCGACATAGGAGCGAATCGATGCTTCGAACAGCTTGAGAGCCTTCTCGGCACGATCGTGACCTTTGGCCGACGCTTCTTCCAGGTCCCGGCAGTCTCCGCTGAGACCACTGATTCCAAGAAGACCGCCTTTCGAAGACATCTCTGTCAGCACCTGCTCAAACGTCAGTCCGGTTCGTTTCATGATGACCGGAATCGCGTACGCGTCGAAATCGCCCACACGATTGTTGTTTGGCAGACCACCCTGAGGACTCATGCCCATCGAAGTCGCGATGCTCTCACCGTTCCGAATCGCACAGATCGAAGCACTGCCGCCGAGGTGGCAGCTGATGACTTTCAGATCGGTACGTCCGGTCAGCTGAGCAATTCGACCGGCAATGAACCGATGACTTGCTCCGTGAAAACCCCATCGTCGAATTTCGAAATCCGTGAACCATTCGTAAGGAACAGCGTAAGCACGATGTTCAAACGGAATGGTCTCGTGAAATCCTGTTTCCAGTGCTGCGACCAGAGGAATTCCGGGGAACGCCTGCTGAAGCTGACGCATCGCCCGCACGTACGGCGGGTTATGAGCCGGTGCGATGTCAGACAGTGATTCCATTTTCTGCAGCAGAGCTTCGTTAACGATACGAACCCCGCTGAGATCTCCGGCGAAGACCGCCTTGAAGCCAATGCCTCCGACTTCATCTACGGATTTCAAACATCCGTTCTGTGGGTCGGTGAGCTGCTGCAGACAGATTCCAACAGCAGCTGCATGATTCGGTACAACCTGCTTCACTTCCGCTTTGTAGTCCCCGATCTGAACAGAACAGGAACTCTCTGCTCCCGGCTGCCCAATGCGATCGATCCCACCTCGTGCGAGCTGAGTTTCGTTCGACAGGTCGAACAGACGGTACTTGAAACTTGTTGAGCCGAGATTGGCAACAAGAACTTTCATTCGGATCCCTCCAGGGGACTTCTCACATTCGCGGAGTCATGCCGGCTGGAATCAATCGGCGCTAACCTTCGAACATGGACACCTGGCATCACAGGAATTAGAGAGGCACTCAGGTTGAAGGCCTTGCAGCCTTCGATGTCTTACAGAACTGATTCGAGCAGTGCTGCGTCCGGACGTGGAATCAGGTGAGCACAAACCAGCTCGCCGCTCTGTGAAGCAGCAGCAGCACCGGCATCAACTGCAGCACGCACGGAACCGACATCACC
The DNA here is from genome assembly GCA_016795145.1 of Planctomycetaceae bacterium. Taxonomy (GTDB): domain Bacteria; phylum Planctomycetota; class Planctomycetia; order Planctomycetales; family Planctomycetaceae; genus SXXK01. Next base: position 13,361 of record JAEUII010000022.1, on the reverse strand, counting down.
CTTGATGATCGTGGTGATGAAGGCAGCGCCGATATTCAGCTGCTTGACCAGAGTGACGTTGGCAGCCTTTAGCATTGCGTCAGAAGCCTGAACCGCCGCGACCAGGCCCTTGGTTTCAATCATTCCAATAGCTTCGCTCATTTGTATCTTTTCCGAAAAGAGTTCCAGTTGAATCGGGTTCATGGGATTCAATTCCACATCTCAAAGATCATGCATGAAATGTTGGCGTCAGATGAATCCCGTCCGTCATGACTACTTCTTTGCTGGGGCAGCAACCTTCGGCTTTGGCAGCACGGCGGTCAGTTCTTCATTTGGGCGAGGAATCACTTCCGCGCTTGTGACCTGTCCGAGCTTTGATGCAGCAGCAGCACCAGCGTCAATCGCGGCCTTCACAGCAGCAACGTCGCCAGAGATGAACGCAGTGACAAAACCGCTGCCGATCTTGTCCCAGGAGACCAGCTGCACATTGGCAGCCTTCAGCATTGAATCGATTGCTTCGATCATGCAGACGAAGCCTTTCGTTTCAATCATTCCCAGAGCTTCCATTGATTTCGCCATTTGAAACACACTCCAGCTGGACTCTGTACTTCCGGAACACAGTCAGCAAAAAATTGTCCGCCGCGATCCCTGCGACGCATGGTTGAGATTCCGCAGAGACTAAGCTCTGAAAACGATTAGTGCCTGCACTTACATGGCTCTGCCTTCACCAGTTCGACCTTAGTGGCTTTCTCCAGGTTGACGGCATTGCCTTCATCAGTGTCGAGATGGACTTCGAGCTTGATGCCCTTGCCTGCTCGCACCGCAAGCTCTTCCAGTACGGTTGTGCATCCCGGTGATTCAACTCGCAGGTTGATGTGGTCACCGTCCTTCACACCGTAGTATTCGAGATCTTCCGGACCCATGTGCACATGACGCATGGCTCGGATGACACCCTGCTTTAGTTCGACGACGCCATGTGGACCCATCAGGACGCAGCCGGGCGTACCTTTGACATCGCCACTGATTCGAACGGGCAGTTCAATGCCCAATGAAATTCCATCGGTGAACGCCAGTTCCACCTGCGAATCCGGACGACAGGGGCCAAGCACGCGAACGTTTGGCAGCATGCGGCGGCGAGGACCAACGACCGCGACCGTTTCTTTTGCGGCGTAGTAGCCATCCTGGTAGAGGTCTTTCTCCGGCGTCAGCTTTGCACCGTGACCAAACAGGATTTCGACATGTTCCTGTGTCAGATGAACGTGTCGGGCAGAGATGTTCACAACCAGAGGATTTCGTTTGCCTGTGGCCGCAACAGGAGTTTCCGTTTCCGAGGCCGAACGAAGCACCGGAATTCCACTTGCGCTGCCAGAGGCCACAGCGCCGGTACGATTGCCAAGGTGGCGGCTCAACACATCGCGGACGACCCGTTCGACATCCGATGGGTTCAATGTTGCCGTCATTGCATGCTGCTCCCAGATTCCGATCTACTTCGCGATCTTCACCAGACTGCCTCCTGCAATTTCCATTCTGAGACCGGCCGATTCCATTCGTTGCCGCCATTCAGATGACACTCCGTCATCCGTCACAATTTCATCCACATCACTCAGCGGACACAGATGAGACAAAGCTCGCTGGCCAAACTTGGAGCTGTCCGCAACCAGAGTGACTCGGTCTACAGCCCGAATCATCTGTCGCTCCGTCTCAACCAAAAGAGCATTGCTGTTAAACAACCCTTCTTCAGTGATCCCACCAGTGCTCATGATGAGTCGGCCGGCATGAATCTTCCGAAGAGCATCCACCGAGAGTTCTCCAAGGGCGACGCCGGTCTTTGGATAGACGTAGCCGCCAATGAAGATCAGTTCGATCTCAGGCCGATTCATCAACAGGGATGCGATCGGTAATGAGTTCGTAAGAACCTGTATCGTCTTTCCAGTGAGATGACGCGCCACTTCAAGTGTGGTCGTCCCCCCATCCAGCAAAACTGTTTCACCTTCCGAAATCAGCTCAGCCGTTCGTTTCGCAATCCACTGCTTTTCGCGGGAGGCCAGACTTCGGCGTGCATCAAAGTCGGATTGAGCATCGCCAAGGTAGGACGCGCCGCCGCGGGTTCGCTGGATGTGTCCGGATGAGTCCAGAAACTCGAGGTCCCGTCGGACCGTCGATTCGCTCGCCCCCAGTTCGCTGACAAGTCGTTGCAGCGACACGAAGCCAAGCTCTTCGGCGATTTGGAGAATTCGTGATCTTCGTTCATCCACAATCATTAAGATTCCGCCAGTTTCGAGCGTCAGGATGAAAGATTATGAATGATGATGATTGAACTTGCAACACGCTGGAGAATGGTGGTGACAGTTTTTGACTGAATTGGCTCCATTTCGTCCAGAATTCTCCAGTTCTTTCATCGGGTGATTCTGCCACTGCTTCGCAGTTCCGTTTTCTTTTCTGCCTTGTTGCAAAAAAACGACGCACAGTGCATCCGAAGCAACCGTCATAGCTGTCGTTTGATGTCGCTGTTCGGTTGAAATGGATACTGTACAAAAGAGCATATTCTTTGACTCGGTGCACGATGGAAGGTAAGATCCCTCCGCCCTCAAATGACTGAGGTCCGCACACATTGCGGCTAATACGAATGACTCAACACTCTGTATCCGAATCCGGCGTGCATATGCCGTCGACGGCCCACGTGCCGTTGTCGGAGCGTCCGCTCGTCGCTGAAGATGAAAACACCGTCATCAGTGCGCCGGAGGGACCGAAGAGTGAAGTGCGAGCTGAGCCGGTCTCCGCTCATGGGGATTCGATCCGTGCCCGGCTGTTTCCTGCTGGTGGGCTGCCAACCGGCGAGGAAGCCGGGATCCGGATTGAGCACTTTGAGATTCGCGAGCGACTTGGCGCCGGCGGCATGGGCGCTGTGTTTCGGGCGAGCGATCTGGAGTTGGCTCGTGACGTCGCGCTCAAGATTCTTCACCCCGGATCGACTCAGGACGGCTCACTGATCCTGCGATTTCGCAACGAAGCGCGCGCGTGTGCTCAGTTGAGCCACGATAACATTGCTCGAGTCTTCTATGCGGGCAGTTTCGAAGGGCTGTACTTCATCGCCTATGAGTTCGCGAGCGGCCGGACGATCCGAGATTTGATCGTCGAACGTGGCCGGCTGACAACTGCGGAAACTGTCAACTATGCCATTCAGGTCACGCTTGCTCTGAACCACATCGCGGCGGCCGGAATCGTACATCGCGACATCAAGCCATCGAACATCATGCTCACGGATAGTGGTCGAGTGAAGGTCGTCGACCTCGGTTTGGCCCGGCGCGACACGACGGATTCGATCGGTGACATCACGGTGGCCGGCACAACGCTCGGCACATTCGACTACATTGCTCCGGAGCAGGCACGCGATCCCCGGAATGCTGACGTTCGCAGCGACATCTACTCGCTGGGCTGCACGATGTATCACATGCTGACAGGTCAGCCGCCATACCCGGACGGAACTGCCCTTCAGAAACTGCTGGACCATCAGGGCAAGTCGCCTCCGGATCCTCGCTCAATCAACAACAAGGTACCTCCGGCTCTGTCGGCCATCATGAAGAAGATGATGGCGAACAATCCGGAACTGCGTTACCAGGCTGCAGGTCAGTTGCTGAATGACCTCATTCGAATGGCCGGCATGCTGGGATTGCAAAGCGTTCCAGCCGAAGGCATCGTCTGGAAGAAAGTGCCCAGGGCATCGACCGGGCAACCGCTCGGCGCTGTCTGGATGTTTGCGTCGGTGCTTTTGATCTGTGTGACTGCGGTCTTCCTTCATCAGATGCCACGCGAGAATTCACTGTCGGCGACCGGGGCTTCAGACGAAGAGAATTGGAAGCAGGTCAAGCCCGAAGAATATGCCAGTCTCTTGCCAGACGAAACGCCTGGCGCTGGCTCGGCAGGACCTTCACCCGGTGACACAACTTCAACGCAGACGGCTCCGCCGGCAGCCGTTACTGACAGTGGTAATGCTGCCGGGACGTTGCCTGAATTCAAGTGGGACCAGCCCGAGTTGACTCTGGTGCCCGTGACCGGTCCAGTCACTCCAGCACTGGTTCAAATGGGGTTTAGCGCTTTTGCGAGTGGCGGAAAACTCCCCGCGCCGGCGGCGGAGATTCAGCAGATGGGGCCATTTGTCCTGCAGGGCTCTGACGGAACATCATTGTCATTCCGAACTCTCAAGGCCGCGGTTTCCGAAGCAAAGTCGGGGGATCTGATCCTGCTTCGGTACAACGGTTATCCTGACGATTTGCCGGCTCAGCCGCCGGTGCGAATTGTTGGAACCAATCTGACAATTCGTGCGGCGGATGGTTTTCGCCCGACCCTTGAGTTCGACGGCAGCTCCGAAGGAAGCGTTGCTCCTGGGCAGATGTTCGGATTGAGAAATCAGGCATCACTCAGCATTCGGGATATTGATCTTCGCATGATTGTGCGCGAAGACCTGAATGCGGATCGGTGGAGTCTGTTCCATTGTGCTGGCGCGAATCGAATTCAGCTGGAAAACGTCTCGCTGGAATGTCGCAACCCGGATGAGCAACCGGTCGTTTTGTTCGAGCTGATGGATGAATCAACAACGGTTGCCGATGGTCCTGGAGCCGAGGTCGAGATCTCACTGACTCGTGTGATCTGCCGTAGTGAATCCGATGCGTTTCGAGTTGCCTGTCAGCCTCGCGGTCGAATTCGCCTGACCAATTGTGGACTCGCCGTCACAGGGCGACTGCTGGATCTTCGAGGTGATGCTTCGATGCAGCCGTCCCGCGGATCTCTGGAGCTGTATCTGGATCACGTGACTTGCCTGCACGGTGAATCGGCGATCGCGATGAACGACAACGATGGACGTCAGTCCGGGCTGGTCCAGCGATTGTTGCCACGGTTGTCGATTCGCAGTGAAGCGTCCGTTTTTACCGCGACAAAGAGAAACCGTCCGCTGTTGCAGAGCAATGGCAGCTCCTTTATTGAGGACATCGAGGGGCTCGTGTCGTGGAATGGTTTTACGAACCTCTATCAGAACTATCCGGTCTTCTGGCAAATTGAATCGTTTGCCCTCGACGATTCGACTCGTCGAATCGACTTCTCACAGTGGAAACAGCTGTGGCAGAATCGGGGTGACAGCGAAGATACGAATGCAGAGTTGCTGCCCGAGTCTGCATGGCGGTATGGAGACTGGAGCGAAGGAACCGGCTTCGGTTTGCAGGCGATCAATCCTGCCGTCTTCGAACTTGACGCAGCGCTGTTTCTGCCTGGACTTGGAAGCCTCCCGCGAGCTCGAGACGGTCTGATTCCGGGAGTGAACTCCCAGGAGTTGCCACCGTTTCCGATCCAGAGGATCTCGGTTCCTCAAGCAGACGAGGACGACCTGGTGACACCTATCGTCACGCCGGCACCAATGTGAGTGTTCGCAGACGTGATGAGTTGTATCCGACTTAGATTGCCAGGTTCTCTTTCGGTCCCAGCGCGGTGCTGGATCGCTGATTACGGTGGCGTCGTCGCAGGTAGGCAAGGATGCCAACCACGACAACAGCGCCATGAGCAGGCTCTGGCACTGAGGCAAATGAAACGTTCCCAAGCACCTGAATGTTCGTGCCTGAGGTATTGAACAAGCGAAGCGAACCAGAGCCTGTGGGCAATGAAGGGGCCATGGGTTCGACTTCCATCAGACGGAGCCGCACTGATGACGAAATCCCGGACAGAGAGACGTTTGTAGACCAAGCTGTAATTGTGTCAGAAGCGAGACTGATCGTGCTTAACGGAACAGGAGAACCGGAACCTCCTGTCAGGAGGTAAAGCCCGATTTCCTTTGGTCCCGACGGTCGTGTCAAGATGCTGAGCGAAATTTGGGTCAGCGAAGCAACATATCCTGGCTGAACGGAGAATCCAAATTCCATGTAGTCGTCTGGCTGGTCAGTGTCCCAACCGTTTGCACCGAAGTAGTTGGGTGGTCCTACGACTGAAATCGGTGTTAGACCATCGCCGACGGACATCAGCAAAGGCGTGACGCCGGTCGCCGATGAAGCTGCTGTCACTGATGTTGGTGAACCAGTCAAAGCGTCCATGTTGTAATCAACAATAACCCCAGCCTCAGAAATGGCTGACGGGGCGGCCAGGAGCACGATCATCACTGTGCGAATCACGCTGTGAGTATTCATTGGTGAGCCTGTTCAGGTAGCGTTTCCCTCCATGTGACATCTGAGCACTCCTGAACAGGCTTTTATCGATGGCGCAGACTCGAAGCAACGAATTCATCCTCAAAATCGTCAGAAGTGACGACTGGAAACACTCCTGGGTGTGGCTTTAATTACATGCTGTGTGGCGGTTCGTGCAGCGTGCTTGCTGTTACGTCTTTTGAAGATGCTGGACCCAGGCTGGCGGAATATTTAGCCAGACATTGTCCCGTCGAATCCGACATTGGCGACAGCGTTCGCTAAGGATCTCGTCAATCCTGACAATGCGGTCCCGGTCGGCTCCTCGAGTCACCTTCTTGCGCACCGGCCGCACATACATGTACTCGAAATAGCTCAGGATCCCGCCCTGTTTCAGTAGCCTGAAATAGGCATCGGAGATCACCTGCACCAGGTCGGCGGGAAAATTGTTCAGCGGTAAGCCGGAGATGACAAAGTCATAAGGGGCTGACGGCTGATAATCCTGGATGGGCATCTGGTGAATCGTTGATTGCTGGACGACGGCCTTCCATGCAGATTCTGTTGCGAACCGCTCTTTCAGGATTCGCACAAACTCCTCGTTCAGTTCGACGAGATCAAATACATCTCCAGGACGCAGAAGCCGGACGATGCTGTCAGTGACAGGTCCTGTCCCCGGTCCAATCTCAAGCACTCGAACTGGCTGGTCCGTCCTGCGATCACGCAGGTAGCTTGTCATCGCCTTTGCGAGGAATCGACTGCTGGGAGCCACTGCCCCGGTCGTTTCAAACCGTGACCGAAACTGACGAAAAAAGGCGATGTGATTCTTCATGAGTCTCTGAACTCGAGTCGTTCCAGCGAAGTTCCGGGGTGGAGTGGGATCATACGGGCTGGCATCGGCGTCACTCGGTCTGACGCGGAAAAATCAAGGCAAATACCAAAGAATAGACACTGTGCCATTCCTGCGTCTTTGCTTGCTGTGACTATTCGTCCGACCTGCCGCCAGATTCTGCTGAAGTCCTCGAATTTGTGTCGCTCCGCGCTCTTGAAAACGCATCCTGAGACGTAGTAAAAGTGCCATGTCGCGTTTCTTTACCGCCGGTCGTTTTTCATACAGATCATTTCACATGCCCCACCTATCTGCTTCTTCAATCCGATCTGTTCTTTGCTCGTCGGTTCTGTGCCTCCTTTGCGGCTGTGCAGAAGAGACGCCGACGCCTGGTGTTCCCCGAGGGCTGAGTTCCGTTCAGGACGTGGCGAAATCACTTGAACCGCCAACTCCCGAGCCGACACCTTCGACGACTCCTCCGGCTTTGGCACAGGAGGATGACCTTGGTGATATTCCGAAGGAGGGGACATACACCGTCAAGTTTGAGACTTCCGTCGGCGATTTTGTGATCGAAGTGAACCGTGCCTGGGCTCCGCGCGGGGCTCACCGGTTCAAAGAGCTCATCGATGCCGGATTCTACAACGATTGTCGGTTCTTTCGCGTCGTACCAAATTTCGTGGTGCAGTTTGGAATGAGTGGTAACCCAAAGCTCGGACGTGACTGGGATCGTCTCATTAAGGATGACCCGGTTGCTCAGAGCAATCGACGAGGTTACGTGACATTTGCCACTTCAGGACCCGATTCACGAACAACGCAGGTGTTCATCAACCTGAAGGCGAACCCGAATCTTGACAGTATGGGCTTTGCTCCCATTGGCAAGGTGATTGAAGGGTTGCATGTCGTCGAAGTGATCAACCCGGAATACGGTGAGCAGCCGAATCAGCAGCTGATTCAGGAAGCAGGAAATGACTATCTCAACCGGGAATTTCCGCGGCTGGATTACATTAAGCGTGCGACGCTGCTGAGTGAGACAAAGCCGTAGTCAATGTTGCCTTGCCGCGCGGCACGTTGTCGGTGTCAGAAGTGCAGCGACGCTGGTTCCTGCGGGTAATCAGGGCCAGCTTGTTCCACAGTTTCGACAACCGCGGACTGACTTCAGCCAGAACCATGCGTCGACGACCACGTGTTCAAAAGGTGGCTTCAGAAGGATGCCACGACGTGCGTACAGCCCGTCGGCAACTCCTTCCGCGAAGTCCAGTCGCTTCATCGCTTCATTTGAAACTGAATAGACTTCACCATTGATCTCAAGGCCATCGGGCACGTCGATCAAGCCTGGGTATTCGCCAAGATCATAGATCCGATAAAAAGGCTGAGTTTGCGCGAGGCCGACAAACTGTTCTTCAGCAAGCAGGTGATGTAGAGCGTACCCCTTCTTCAGCGAACCGTAGACAAAAACCTGCACCGTCAGTCCCTCGGCTTGCTATGGCTTACGACAGTTGGCAGCTCGTCTGAGAAACTTCAGCGTTGTCCAAAGGATGATTCTCTCCCCGAGTCTCGGGAAGATATCGCGGAACAGAAAGACCGGACGCAAGGCGGGGAAATTCAAAATCTTCTCCGGCGGAGCAGTCCGGATGGCCTTCTCAACTGCAGCGGCGACACGTTCGGCGGTAGTCCCACCCAGCAGGATGGAGGCCTTCTTTCCGGTCGCTTTGACAAGGTCATCATAGATGCCCCCGTTCGTCGCGAATCCAGGACAGATGGCGGTCGAGTAGATTCCCTGTGGGATCAGCTCGCCTCGCAATGATTGAGTCAATGCGATGAGTCCGGCTTTCGTTGCACCATACACAGCCCCGTAGGCCGGGCCATGCTTTCCGGCGATGGAGGCCATATTGATGATGCGCCCAAAGCCCTGCTTCTGCATATGGGGCACAACATATCGAGTCAACAAGATGGCGGACGTCAGGTTGGTGGCGATCGTCTGTTGAATCATCTCATCGGTGAGCTCTGTGAAAGGTGCAAAGCATTCGATGCCGGCGTTATTCACAAGCACATCAATTCGACCGAATTTCTGGATCGCTGCCTCGACCAGCCTCTTCAATGCAGCCGGAGACGCGACGTCGGTTGGGACAACCAGTGACTCACATCCTGCAGCCTTCAATTCCTCAGCGACGGCCTGCAGTTTGTCTTCCGATCGAGCGGCAAGAATGAACCGATGTCGACCGGCCGCGAGTCTCTGGCAGGTGATCTTGCCGATTCCAGCAGAAGCCCCGGTTACCAGGATCGTCAGCGGATTCGGAACGGCACCCGTCATTTGAAACTAGCTCCCTGATTCGATTGGTCTCTTACTGAAGATTCAATATTCGGAAGGAACGAGCGATGCACGGACGCCCGACTTCCCAAAGCTCTGCAAAAATCGGAATTTCGGGCAGCTTTGCAGATTCCCAATCTGGAGTCGATGTCAGAATACCACTGTCCTGGTTCCACGAACTGTTTTCACAGTCTGATTACTCTTCGCTGTGCAGCCAGGACGATCGTACAAAAGGCCACAGACCAGCTCGCTGGCAGGAACGGACTTCATGGCAAACCCCGAATTGAATCTCATCGTGCTGACAGGCAGCGACCGTCCGGACATCCAGATGGTTTGGCAGGAACTTCGCCAGTACCTGAGCAGTCTGCAGGGGGTTCATGTTGTCGGTGTTTTTTCGGCGAATGACTGCATTCCGCAGGACTTGAAGGCGGACATGGTGGTCGTGCTGGGAGGCGATGGAAGCATCCTGCGAGGCTGCCGTCAGCTCGGTCAGCGCCAGCTTCCGATTCTGGGTGTGAACATGGGACGCCTAGGATTCCTGACGGATCTCAGTCCGTCCGAGTTCCGAGCTGGTATCCCGCTGCTGCAGTCCGCCCAGTTCTCGATTGTTGAACACCTGATGTTTGAGTGCTCGCATCATCGCGAAGACGGCACTGTGATCCGAGACCTCGGCCTGAATGAAGTGACGATCAATTCTGCCGGCTCTCTGAAGATGTTGGACATCAGTCTTCGAATTGATGAAGAGTTCGTGACGACTTTCAGCTGCGATGGACTGATTGTGAGTACTCCGGTTGGTTCGACAGCTCATAATCTGTCAGCCGGTGGTCCAATTCTTCGGCAGGACCTTCGAGCATTCGTCATCACCCCGATTTGTCCTCATACACTGACCGTGCGTCCGATTGTCGATTCGGCCGATCGGTCGTTTCGCTTGTCCGTGAAGGATGCTCCTGCGGGAGTACGAATTGTGATCGATGGCCAAATCAGTCGCCCGATTGCATCACGAGATTTCATCGTCGTCCGCAAAGCGCCTCAGACCCTGAAGCTGGTTCGTCTGCCCGGCCACAGTTACTACGGAACCCTGCACCGAAAACTCGGCTGGCAGGGGCAGCTGGAATACCGCGAACGCAAAGGTCTTTGATTGGCGGTAATAAACGAGTTTATCTCGCAGCCGGCGGAGCACCAACGCAAGGCGACCGGGGCGACATAAGTCGCGACGTCAGTCCCCTGATTGCGACTCTTGTCTTTTGCCGCGCACCCATCGGGTAGCACGTACACAGTGCGTGTGCCGCAGGCGCCGGAAGCCTATGTGTGCACGTGGTAAAACCAACGCAGTCGCAATGAGACCAAGGGGCGGACAAAAGATGAGTGACAAAGAAAATGGCGAGCGGGGCGACGTCAGTCCCCTGATTGCGATTCTTGTTTTGTGGCCGTACACCTAACGGGTAGCACGTACGAAGTGCGTGTGCCGCAGGCGCCGGAAGCCTATGTGTGCACGTGGCAAAACCAACGCAGCCACAACGAGTACAATGGCCGGACAAAAAATGAGTGACAGAAAACAAGGCGAGCGGGGCGACGTCAGTCCCCTGATTGCGACTCTTCTTCTTTGCGACCCCTCCGCCACCTCATTCCCACGCATGCGGGAACCCAGCAACGCGATTTTGAAACCGCGGATGAACGCAGATCAACGCAGATAACGCCAAGCGAGTACCATCGAACCCTATCCCGATCCTTGCGCTGTCGCGTTACTTCTACGGAAATACGGCACTGTAGGATGCGTTAAAATCGTAGCCGATGATAACTGACTGAATTGCTCTGGCAATCTTTCCCCCACCAACTTCCGACGGTTCAATTGGCGAGACTGATGAGTAATCTTTGGTCTCTGTGCATACGCGACGAAGATCAATCAACGGATAACGGAATGTTGTGGCCTGTCGCACGATGATGTCGTTGAAAAGCGATAGTGCCATGCATTCGAGCGGACGGAGTCCGGGAACTGAGTCATAGATTGTACAAAGCACAGTGTGCAGTTGTCGCTGGCGCAACGCCGTAACCATTGCCGAATACGACCGACTGAACTCAGTCACTGCTTCAAGCAATTCAGTAAGGCAGGACTCGGAATCTGGTGTCGGAGAATTAATGATAGGAGTAGATTCCAGCGCGTCGTTTCCGCCAGCACTGATTACCAAATGAGTTGCATCTTCCGGAAGGCGTAATAATTGCCGTACCACACCCTCGGCGACAGCCCCGTCTTGTGCCAACAGGGTGACCTGCCATTCTCGCGACAATCTCGCCCGCAATTGCGAAGCAATGGAGTCTCCGCCATTGACGTAAGCAGCGTTGTCGAGAATCGAATCACCAAGTAGCACGACGTGTCCCATAGTTGCAATTCGGTCCGGGCCTTACGACTGCGGTAATCGGTGTATCCGCGATTGAATGTTCATTACAAATCCGCGAGATCGGCAACCCCGGTTCACCGTTTCGTTCTGCTCTTCTTTTTTGGTGCGACTTTGATCTCCGCGTGGTGAGCACTATGCTGCAGAATGACGAACCTCGGATCACCACGCAAGTATTCCAGCAGTTCTGAATCCTTGAACGCAACATAGTCTCCAGACCACAAATTGTGCAGAAGGTTGAATGGAGAGTGCGGCCTTCGTTTGCCGCGAAGGTATCCGTAGCACGCCTCTCGAACGTCCGGCGTGAGGCGTACAATAGTCGGAGTTACCAGCCACTGGAAATCGTTTTCGGATTTGCCGAGTGCGAACAATGCATCAAGTATGTGACGATGGAACATTGAAATAGTCGGAAACTGCCGATGCATCGCACCCGAAAAGCTTATCGCTTCGTGATACTGGCCATTGAGCACGTATGCCTGTGCCAGGCGATCGGCGGCGTAAAGATTGTCGGGGTCGACTCTGAAGTCCACCTCGCAATAGGCCACGAGACCCTTGTAGTCCTTGCTCTCGTGAAGGCGGTAATGATCTTCCCAGGCTTCGGGGTCTCTCATGGTTTTGCTGGAGCAGAACGACCAAAATCACTCGGTTGCCGCCAGGCGACTTTGATTTGAGGAAACGCCCGATCGGCAATTCGGGTGCATTGTCTTGTTGTCAGACACGTCGCCCACCGTTGCGGTCAAATACCAAGTTCTTTTCGCGATGCAAGAGCGAGTTTTTTGACCAGTTTGTCTGGGATGGGCTTTTCAGTTGTAAAGGTAACGCCCGTCTTGGTTGCTTTGAGTCCTGCGGCCGCAATCCCGTCGGCAAGTGCGGCGATGGCGCCTTTGCTGACGTAGAGGCCACATTGCTTGCTGAAAGCTGCGTACCCAGCGATGACCGTCTTTCCGAACCCGAATCCGGGCATGTCGTACATGATTAACTCCTCTGCGTCAGGAAGAGCTTTCGCGAGTTGTGCGCGAAGTTGAATCAACAGAGGTTGAAACGCCTCAGGTGCCGCAGTGATGTAGGCGTCATGGTCTGTGAATTTTGTCATGCCAAAGGGCTCTCGAAGCGTATTGGTTGTTGTCGGCACGCGAGTTCGATTTCAGTCGGATAACGAATTGCGATCTATGCGTCAGGCGATTAGCCGACGCATAGATCGTGCGTTGAACTCTGCCGCTGTGTGAGCGGTTTGGGCTCTTGCGGGATTCATCACGGCGGCGAATCCTCTGGCCGGGCAATTTACCATTGGGGGTCGGCGTTGTCACCCTTTGTTTGGCTCGCGGATACTGCAAGCACCAGACGGCCCGACCGGTTGCTGCGATTCGATGGGATGGTCGCACATGTCGAATGACCACCACTCCAAACTTCCGGGCCGTTGGCCCTCATTTGCGTTCGTGTTGCGAAAACCCAGCCCGATGGGCTGGGCTAGGCAAACGAGTGGGCCCTTGGCCCGAAGTGCGGAGACGTTCATTGACTCACTGGTCCTCCGCAGAAAACGCATTCTGTTGGACGAACAGGACTAAACCGGCGGTGGTTGAGTACCCAAGTCCTCACACAAGGATTCGACGGCAGTTCCTGGTGCATCCCGGGCCAACGGCCCAGCTGTTTATCTAGCCCAGCCCAACGGGCTGGGTAATCATGAATAAGCACCG
>JAEUII010000470.1 GCA_016795145.1 Planctomycetaceae bacterium | reverse complement strand
ATAGTTGACATGCTCTCCGAGCACTTCACTGCTCCAGGCCATCCAATTGCAGCTGGTTCCGTCACGAATGGCGTCTCGACACAACTGGAACCCAATCCGTTCGGCAGCTGTAAAGTATGCTTCGCAATCAGTCACTGGACGACATCCTCTGCAAAGTCGACGTCATCAAAGTCAGGAGCATTTGGTGCCAGATATGGCCGATCGAGCAACAGCTCGTTGGCCGAGAACTCTTTCACCACGCACTCCCACTTCTGTTCGAAAGTGATTGTGCCCGCTTGTTGGGCAAAGCAGAGTGCTCTTGCTACCAATCTCATTCGGTGCTGTCCGAAACTCTCTCCCGTCCCCGGATCGTCCGCGAATCCTACTCCGGGAACAATTGGTCTTGTGAACATCGGAGTCGTTGGCCTGAGTTGATCCCGAAGTTGGCGAAGAATCGGGTGCACTACGATCAATACGGAGGAAAGGTATCTTCGAGGCACATAGAGAACGCAGGAGTCGCTGCGTTTGAAAGCCTCCGGATTAAGCGGACACTTCATGGTATAGGGTAGCTGAGCCCGGTTGAACGTTTTCGTGACGAGGCGAAACCACTCGAGCGCTGCGTCGGGAGCCAGATTAAAATAGAGCCGTGAAACAAGGGTTCGATCAATCGCGTCTGCCGGTGTTTCTCCCATGCCAAAATAGAATCCCGTTTCTCGCGAAGTTCGTTCAGTGCGGAACATTACGTAATCAATTTCCGGCGTCTCAGCATTCTGGAGTTGCCGCAGTGAAAAATCTCCCGGCTCAGCCACATGAACTGTTTCACCATTCGTCACGAACGCCTGGCCATTGGAAGTAAGTGAAAAGAGTTTCCACTCACTGCGCGACATCTCGCGACCACTGTTTGCTGAACGCAGTAATTCGAGAAACTCTGTCGGTCCAGGCGGTTTGCTGGGGAATTCTGACGATGGCCTGTGAGATTCCGGCAGCTCAAGACGACAGTAGAATTTTTCGTAGAGTGTCTGATGCAAAGGAAGAACAATCGCCGGTTCCCCGGGTTTCGTCTCATAAAACAGAGTATCGGCCGACAGGAAGTCATCGCCAATTCTTGCCTGGTAGTGATTCAGTACATGGACCTGCTGCAGCAAGGACGAAATTCGCACCTGATGCTCTGGGGCACCCGTCGATTCGCCAGTCATCTTTTTCTCTCTGGTGATGATAAAGTGTTACTGCCTTGCCTCGACACCAGCAGGTGTTTGATCAGCAGCAGGTCGTTCTCAACGGCCACAGGATCACGCAGGATGTTCCAGCTGAGCTGAAGAAGGCCAAGACCGGCTGAATCGAGAGGTGTGCCAAATTGGTGTTGTTCAAATGTGCTTTGAATGAGACGACAGCCCGAATAGATGATCGCCCTGCGAAGGTACGCCGTCGTTTCCTCAGCAGGAAGCCCGCGTACATCCAGATACGATGTCAGAAACTCCCGGACCAGGATCTGCAGTTCTTCTGTGTTCAGCCGATTGGCTGACCAATCAATCAGATATGATTGAATGACTCCGGCAACGTCCCATGCGGTGTCGCCAATACCCGCCAATTCCCAGTCAACAATACTCACCTGAGGCACAGTCTGTGATTCAACCACGAGGATATTGTCCCAACGGATATCTCCGTGGGTCAGTCCGTCTGCATGCCAATAAGCGGTCGACTCGCGAACCAGTTTGACATACTCCGGATATTCCTGAATCCTCGCATACACTCCTGCCGGATCATCTGCCGGGCTCGATATGAGTGATCTGCCATGCAATAGCGTCGGAACCCGATGATGAGCAGCGTCAGGAAGCTGCTCAGTTGTCTCTTCAATCGGCAGAACATGAAAGGCCGCGAGAACGGTCCCGACGGCCTTTGCGAGTGGCAAACGATACTCTGGATTCTCCAATTGCATGGCACGCATGCTCATGCTGTTCGAGATCAATGTGGTGCACAGGATGGAGCGTCCTTCATCATATTCGACCAAATCAGGAACGAAGCTGGCAATGGTTGAACCGTGAGAAGAACGAGCAAATAGCCGAAGACACTCTGCCTCTATTTCGAGGCATTTTTTTGTGATCGAGTCCGTCTGCCGAGCCTGCTTCACAAAGATGCCGCTACTGTCAGAAAAAGCAACTTTGAAACAACGATTGCGACTACTGCAGTCTTCTACGCGGCAGGTCCTGTGAATGACGGATGCTGCGGAAACGTGACCGCGAGTCAGCAGAAAATGAACGATGTTGTGTTGCGTAACGAACATGTTATAAATTTAAAAACACGCCAAACCTGCCTGAGGTGTGGCGTGTTCTAATTAACCGCGTGAAAACGCCCAATATCGCGTGACAATCTTACATGAATGGCCTGAAGATTGTACCGAAGGCCGTTCCGCAAAAGGCACTTGGGCACGCATCGACGGCAGATCCACAGCCACCAATAAGCGTCTGACAGCCGATCCTTGTTGGGAGACAGTTCTGCAGTCGAGTGAAAATCTGGCAGTATTGAGGCTGAGTAAATGGTGGGCATCCTATCAGTGAAGGACGCGGACAATCAACCAGCGTGCGAGGTGGACAACTAACGTCTGTTGGCTGCGGACACTCCATCAGCTGTGAAGGACAAATCCCAGTAGGACAGTTCGACAACACTGTGGGACACCGGACGGACGTGTTGACGGGACACGTCTGAGGAATCAAGGTGGGACAAGCAAGGTCGACTGAAGGGCAAGCCCCCAGAGCTGAGGGGCATCTCAGATTCTCCGTCGGGCAAGTCGCCGGGTTGAAACTCGGCGTTGGGCAGATCTGGACGACGGACGGACCAGCAAACGCCTTGTTGCCACCTTGCAGAGATGCAGTGTCAGCAACGTTTTCGGCAAGTGGTCCAGACATGAAACGCGTCTTCAATTCCGCCCGGCTTGCATCTCGGACTGTGACTTCGGCGTCTTTGTTGATCCAAACATATTTTGCGTCGAGGTGGTCACCAGGAACATCCTGCGTGTGGAGCACCGCCGCTTCCGGAACATCGATATGTTCAGTTAACTCCGCAGTGAAGTAAACGCGAACAAATCCGGCAGCAGCAGACTTTCCAACATAGCCCACAAGCAGCTTTACGTTCGGCGGGTTGGCAGGGTCCTTGACAACAGAATCAACAAACTTGCTCGAAGCCATACGTTTCTCCTGAATTTGACAGACGGTCAAGCATGCAAACGAAACACCAAACGACCGGTGTTCCTATGTCGCTCCATTTTCGCGTGCAACATGTACGCAGCAGATTCTGCAATGTACACGAAAGAAGATCTATTAATACAGATTTGCGTGCGGAAATCCCATGATTTGT
Source organism: Planctomycetaceae bacterium (assembly GCA_016795145.1). Taxonomy (GTDB): domain Bacteria; phylum Planctomycetota; class Planctomycetia; order Planctomycetales; family Planctomycetaceae; genus SXXK01. The sequence goes on along the minus strand of JAEUII010000470.1, from coordinate 22,199 downwards.
GGTCCGTTTCAGAGCATCTGGCGGTTCCCTGCAACGGTCGATCTTAAGAGCTGCGTGTTCTGAACACCTCGCTCGCAGCAAGTTCGCGTCCTCGCTGATTCCTACAGCAGTCAGTGAATCAGGCAGGATCGTCTGGACATTGATTTCCAACCCACTCTTCCAGAAACAAGAACTCAGCATCCGTTGGCTTCAGCTTGGGCCGTCGACCACCGGGCATTAATCCGGTCCGAAGTACATTAATCAACGGAGCATCCTGACCAGGTCCCGGAGGAGTAACAATATTGTCGCCAAGAATTGTCGTCTGCTTGAAATCCGCGAGCGGAAGATTCCAGAATCTGCCCTGATTCTGATCAGGCAATGGGGGAGAATCTCCGTTGTGCGATTGAACATCCGCAGCTCCAGCCGCCCAGTCCAGTATTTCTCTTGCCTGGTCCGACTTGCGCCGATCGCTGGAACCTGAAGCGCGGGCTGTGGATTCTGCGAGCTTGCGTTCGTCAGAAGATTTCAAATGAATCAGCACGCGGGTTTGTTCCTGACTAACACCTGAACCTGCAAGGATGGCCGTCACCTCAGTGATCGCAGATGTCAATTCTGCCTCAAGATCCTGCCATGTCACTGGACGGCCACTCCACGGCGGAAGAGTGAACGGTGCCGCCGCCATTCCCTCGCTGGGATTGTCTTTTCGGAGCTTAGTCGTAAGTATGCTGGACAGTTTCTTGAGGGCGAACATTTCAGCGAAACACCAGCCGAGCAGGAATCTGCGTTCGTTCGGTGGCATGCGCAAATACCATTCGAGTGAGCCAAGAAGAACGGCATATCGGTGGTTCGCCAGTCTCGCCCACCGTACTGTTTCCTGGTTTGAAATCGCTTGTGGATCCGTTGATCCTTGCTGCACCGTGATCACTGAGGCTCTCGGAATATCTTTACTACCTGTTGCGGGTCCAGTCCCCATACCCTGCGCACCGTAGAATCTCTTGAAGAGGTTTAGGAATCGCATGAAATGCGCAACTTCGGTCGGCTGAGTGCTTGGTCCTTCTCCCTGAAGGCCGATATCTCGAAGTGCTTCCAGTGCAGCCTCTCTACCATCTGCAGTGTGAACCCGGAATTCATCAAGGGCAGCGTTCACTGGCGTTCGATCCCAGTCACTGTCTGAACCTTGCGCTGCCACAGACATCGGCTGAAACGCCGAATCCGGAAGATGAACTCGATCACGGCCGCCGTACAACGAGGCGGCTTCCGCTGCAAGGGAATTAACCATCACGTACCAAGGATCGCCTGTGGCTGCCTTTTGTAGCAGGAGTGTCTCCGATCCGAAGACCGCACCAAGTAACGCGTAGAGGGTACCAACTCGATTGACTCCCATTCCCACCCCCTGCGTCGCAACGTCCAGAATCCGCTGCATCAGAGCTGGATCAACGCCCGCCGGCACTTCCTGAGGAGATTCTGCGATGACATACTTCGCAAGTGATTCGTGAGTGACTGGCTCCAGCATAAGGTCGAATGGAAACAAACGACTGTCGTCAGAATCTGCTGGCCCAAAGTCCTGACGACTCAGGTCGGGCTGTCCGCCAACCAGGAGTAGCAGGTTCTGCACCGTCATCAGATGCGACATCTCTTCGATCGCAACGGAAATGATGTCTCGATTTGCTGGTGAGAATCCGTAGCCAGCGTAAAGGTATTGTACCATCAAAGCGTGCTCAATAGCCGCTGCAGACTTCAGCAGACGCACAGCCTTTTCGACGGGCGTTGAGAAACCGGACAAGTCGGGCAATTCAATCGCTGTTTGAAATGCATTTGAAGTTACATCCTCGGCAATCATAGCATGACTCTGAGTCAGTGCTTTCATCCGGCCAAACTGTGAGCCGGAGACTCCGTGGCGTCGCCAGCGGAGCGGTTCTCGTTGTGTATCAGACATCTGGTCAACTCCTCGAAAGAATTTAGATGATCAATCTCAGATTGGCGTGATCGTGCCCCAAACCGTTCCGCACTGACAATCAGAATCGAAATCAAAGAACTCACCATAGAATCGAAACGAAGTCGATGCCATGAACGCCTTCATTACGAGTGAATCCCCCGGAGTGATCTGGATGTTCTGGTCTATAGTTCCCGAGTATCTCTCCATCATTCGCAATGGAAAGCTGATGCCCCCCAGGTTGGAAGAGTGCTCCAGAATCCGCCTGTCTCTAATTGCTATCTCCTTTGCATCAGTGGGCACCTGTGCATTCAGAAGCGCTAACTTTTGGCTTGTAATTGCGGTCGCTCGATCAGTCCAGTTTGCTTCCGGGTACCCAAGGTCGCTTGGAGCAACACTTCCAAATTGATCCATCCGAAAAAAACCATCTGCATAAGGAGCCTTTGAAGGTGGCGGCGAGGACGGATCCGGCCGTGCAACGCTCGGATCTGTTTCGCCAAAGAACATCGCCCCAACGCTGATCTGGAAATCTGAAATTGGTTCGAATCCTGGAGCTGCTACCGCTCCATCCTGTGCATCGAACTTGCAGTTCGGGCCTAACTGAACAGGAACGCCGAGGATAAGATCACCAACATCGAAGGACATTTGCGTGCCGTCTGACAACCTTCCACGAACTCTTTTGACCGATACCCCAATTACAGGACAGAACGGTCTGAGAGCGATGGCCGTCTCAAATCGGATGATCCGATCCAATGACGGCTCATAGGGACTGGACGGATTCGGCCCCTGTACCGCATACAGTCCAAAGCTCGAGGAAACTCCCCAGGGATGATCAAACCCGTCTGGGTCAGATGCGAGCCGGCATTGAAACCTGCCTTCAAACTGTATTTCGGGGGCTGCCACTGACGTAAACGGGATTGTTACAACAACAGTCCCGGCAACGACAAGTTCAATCGTCGCGTCATTCATGAACCGGCTTGCTATGGACGTCGAAACCTCGACCAAAGTGTCTTCTGGACCTGCCACTACGTTCGCCGTAGAGAGGACGATTTCTGCTGCCAGAGGACCACCTGCCCGCAACGTCACATCCCGAGAAGATCCATCATCCGTGCGCAGTCGCAGCAATCCCGCTGGCCCCCTTGCAATAAGAAATGCTCCCGAAGTGAGTCCGTTAATCGTTGCCACCAAAGCCATATTCATTCGCTCCTCTATGTTCGACACCGGATACCATCGTGTAACTAGGGCATTTCGTTATTCCAACTCCTCCGCGTCGCGAATCTCTTTCATCCGTCGACTGATGAAATCTCGTGGACTCAGTGGCCGCTTGACAGATGGAACAACTCTTCGTTCCGAATCTGTTGAGCTTTCAGACTCTGTCAGTTCGGATTGAGTGATCTCTTCGATTTGCTTCCGGAGTTTTTCGGCACGCTGTTCACCAGATTTGTCTTTGTTCATCGCTTTGCTCCCTCACGATCTGCGTTGTGGACGTCGTGGGCCTCGGGTGCTGGTTGTTGCTCCTGCTGTGGATGACTGACCAGACGATCGCCCCAGAAGGGAATCGATTTGTAGCCGAATTGCAGCAGCGCGAGAGGTAGTGACAACGTGGTTCTGCGCACTTGTAAGCCCAGCGGCCGTCGCCACTTTTCGGCCCGGGGAAATTGATTCCCTCGTTTGCTTACCAGTCAGGCTGTCAATTCGCGTCCGCATGGATCCTTCCATTGAGGTCAATGGGCCAAGATTAACAAATTTTGACTTGTTCCCGCTGAACCAGGTCTCCTGCCACCATTCTCCAGAAGCTGGATTCAGCCAGCTCAAATAGCCGCCAGGCAATACATCTCGCGGCTCCCGAATAGCGTCTGTGAAGGAATATCGCACTCCCGTGGCAGTAATTGGGTCAAAGTACTCTGGTGTGTAGAAATCAGAGACAAGGATGCCGTTCACACTGTAGCCATACTCAGCGGCTTCCGAAGGGTCACATACTTCGACGAGAAACATGACTCGTCCCTGATTGTTCTTCGGAGAGTCACCAGCAATGGTTCGGTTACCAAATGGGTCGACCAACATTTCCAAACACTCATGACTTGCTGTCAGCGACCAAATGTCGATATCGTCATCGGATGAAATCAAGGCAAATGGCTGTCCATCTTTGTCGAGGTGAATCCCGGCGGCATCGTATCCAATGTCGTCCTGAATGATCATTGGCCAATAGCCAAGTGGAACGTCCTCGAGTGTTTCGAACGCATCAACGGTCGCCTCAATCTCCCAAATCGGCTTTAGGTCGCGTGACGCCTGCTTCTGAAGTGCGGCACTAACGGCCATCAATTGGCTTGTAGTGATCTTCTCGGACTCAGAGATTAGTGCGAGTTGCTGAATCATCGCCATAGAACGCCCTTTCAAAGAAACAGAGAAACTTGGGGTAGGTTAGATGCTGTCGCCTGGATGAATCACCTTCACATACGGATGCTCCTCACCCTCAACGTGTAGGTTTGCCCAGATTCGGTGCTGTGAATCTGGTTGAAGGCTGAGCCAGTTGCGTTTGGCGATGAAGGTGGTCGAGGTGTTGGGGTAGGTCTTCATCTCGCCAACAATGTTGCGGTCGATGTCTTCCTTCCAGTTTGCCACATGGTTCAGGAAGAACATTGCAGTTGCCGGTGGCGGGGAGTTGACGATTGCAGAACTAATGAATTGGTTCATCACGTTGACATTCCTGCTGTCGGTCAGCCCATCTGCTGTGATAGTGCTGACAGCGGCGACGTGGACGTCGCCGGAGACGATGGTGATTCGACAGTTCTGTTCGCGTGCAAACTTCAGAAGCCGATGAATCAGTCGCAGTCGTTCTTCTCTGTGTGGGCGACTTGTCCAGTGGTCTCGCAGGTCATCTTCAAGATCCTGGGAGCCCGGCAAAAGTCCAAGGACAGATTCGATCCATTGAAACGATGGATACATCAGCGGTATCGACAACATCACAATCAAATGCCGTGGCTTTGCAGGCAGTGTCCCCAGGCTTTCAAGCCAGTTCACAATCGCATCCATGTGAGTCCGGCCAAGAATTTGGTCGCTGGTCCGACTGCCTCGCAGGTCCGGTGCCACAATGGCCAATGGGCCAAGCGAGAAACCAACAGTGTGATTCTCATCGTTCTTTGTCGGAACAGTGATCACTCCCGGGATTGGCGTCGGGGTGGCGGCGGTTACGAGCCCGGGAACCTGAGAGAGGCTTGCACTGTGATGCTGAAATAGCCGGAAGTACTGAGCCGCAATTCGAAATATTCCCTGATGGACAGGGCAATACTGCAGTTCTGGTTCGTAGGACCCCCATCCATCAAAAATATCGTGGTCGTCCCACATCATGATTGATGGAATAGATGCATAAACTTCGGCTGGGCTCGACTGCTTCCATCGCGACAGGTACAGCTTCAGATAGAACCGTTCGACCTGGGTAGCCATCAGTGAGGTGAACTTTGCTTTGCGGCTTTGTCCGTCGTCATTCCATCGTACGATGGATGACGTTTCCTGGTCAGTCCAGATCGCGTCTGCGTAGACCTGATCACCGCCCATCAACAAAAGGTGATAGGCCGTCTCGTCAGCAGGTTGTGCTCCGGGCTGCGGGGGCTCTGCAAATTGTCTGTGGAGTGACAAGAGATGCTGCCATCGCTCGTTCTTTTGTGCTCCATAGTTCTGCGCGGCCTTTGCGGAGTGAAATCCGGCACACGAGGCATAGGCCATCGCTGGGATGGCATTCTGTGCGGGAACATGAAAATCGAATGAAGCGACATCGCTGTCGTCAGTAACCTTGTAAACAACCGTCTGTTGCGTGGCGGTGCGATTTATGAGTAACCGGAATGTCCAGAAAACAGACTTCTGAAATCCGTGAATGCGTGTCGCCGTTGTGGGAATCGATTTTGTTCCAATACTTGCCGTCAGCACCGGAGCCGTTTCACGGTCTGTAATCACCAAGACGGACACGATCCACTCGGAGGCTGAACCACCGCAGAACTTTAGAAAGGGACCTGCCTGAAGACTCATGAGAGCACTCCCGAAGATTATTCAGCGACTCCATCCGCGATGTTAGTTCCTCTCAATCAACTCGCACCTCGGCATCGAGATCTGTCGAAACAAGGCCCGCGTTGTCGCTCATATTCCGGGCTCGGATCTTGCCTGGAGCGTGGCTGTAGACCGGATGATTGGAAACCGGAGTTTGACCGCTGAAAGTCCAGCGAGCAAAACCTGGGTTATCAGCAATCCGCTGGGCCTGCACCGTACCCAACAGTGAATCAGGAAAGCCCTCATCGACTCGGTAGATGGCGATGGTCTGAGTATTCACACCGGCAGCAGCATGGCTCATCGTCACTGCCCCGCGAACATTGACTTCATCCGCCCTCCCCGGACGTCGATCTCTTGTCTGTGCTCGCAAAATTGAGATTTGGGGAGTTCCAGTTTCAAGATCGGCCGGGCCGTCAATCTCTACAAGAAATGCTCGAAACACGCTGCCATCAAAATAGCCTTCGACCGACGCTGGTGTATTCACCGGGATGGTTTCTCGTTTGACCCTGAAACCAAATTCATTCTGCACTGCTGTCAGTGGCATTCGAGCATCATTGAGATACTCAATCGGCACCTTGTTCACCTTCAATTGCCCAGCCGCGTTGTCGGTGACCACACCTAAAATGACGTTCTCTGCAGGTTCCACGTGGACAGAAGTCGCGGTGACCACACCCGTCGCGGGATCCACTGTCCCGATGACTGTTGCTGTGCCGCCTTCGAAGCCCTTAGCCGTTCGGCCGGGCAACGGTGTTTCGTCCTTCAGCTGGTCGAGAGTCAGGGGGGATGACGGTGATTCGATTTTCGTCGTCCCGTCGACGATGACTCGCATACCCATCACGGACAGTTCGCCAGTCATGGGGTCCACTGACTTAAGCGGCCCTTCAAGTTCTGCATCTGCTGGTGTCCCCTGCCCCATACAATAAGACCCCTGCAGCAGGAGTCCCGTGAAGATCCAAAGTTTTGCGAACGCGCGCACAGAACTCTCCCTGAGCAAAGACAGTGATGATTTAATTTATCTCGACAGCAGCCGATCAAAACGCAGTATCTGGCTTCAGGTCCGGAGCATGTGTCCGCCCCATTGGGTCGACTTGGGGGACAACTGGCACTTGAAGTGTTGGGTGGTCGAACGGGGCGATGTTTTCACGAACGCGGGGGTCCGTGAGTGACTTCAAGAATGCAATCACATCGGGGCGCAGCGAATCTGGTATTGCGGTTTCTCTTTGGACAGCGCCAGGCTCAAGTCTAAGGGCTGGATGCAGGAACTCGTTTTCGATGCCCAGATTGTTTTGAGCGATGTCGTAATGTTCCAGAACCTGGTCGAGTGTTGCATACCTGTTCTGGTCGCCGTCATGGAAATAGGGGCCAGTTAATTCCACATTTCGCATCGTTGGCGTTTTGAACGAGCCAACGACATTCGACCAGTCATCCGCGTGGCGTCGGGCCAGCGAAAATGTTACAGGGATTTTGCGTGCCAGAAGGTCTGTCACGAGGCCCTGCCCAAACTGCTGACCGATGCTGGTAAGTGCCTCATTCTCATTCTGGAAATTCAACCAGACTTCCCCTGCAACGCCAGGGTTGTATCCTTCGGTCCCTTCTCGATCACTTGTAACGCCGATGTTGTAGATGCCAGCGTCATAGAACCGTGGAGCGTGCTCGGGGCGAAACGGCATCCTCTCGATGCGTGAATCAAGCCCCGCCTTGCCGGACCCCAGGAAGTCTGCGAACTCATTTGTTTCGGTCTCCGCGTTGATGGCATCGAGTGGACCCTCGAACTCCAGCATCGGACCGTAAACCGTCGCTCGCGTAGCATCCGCAAATTCTGGTGCACGATGACAATCAGCACAGGCATGTTCCTGAAATGTCTTGTAGCCGCTCAGGATAGCGCGGATTCGTTTGGATTCCTCCGCTGCCTGCCCTTCGAACAAGGGCTTTCCCTGAAGACGAAGTGACATGAGCCTGTCAAATTCACTCGTATTGGAGATCAGCTCATTCTGGTAGTACATGAGTGCAATACCCCAGAAAAGTGAAAAGTTTGCTTCCACCTGATCAAGTTCAAGTTCCATGCCCGTCAGTGCGTCGTGTTCTTCGACGCGCGGAACTCGTCCTCCGCACCACCATTCAGGCTTGAACGCCTTTTGAATAAGCTGACGATAGGTAGTATCCAACTGGCCATTGACAAGCCATGGCTGAAGATGAGAGTCATTCTGACTGATGGCCTGGAACTGCAGTGGCCGACGATTGAGGATCTTTCTGGCCACATGATGGTATTGTCGACCGAACCAGGACATCTCGGCTGATGACAACAACGGAGCGGTTGCCTGTGAGGCGAGTGCTGCATCAGGAATACGGACAAGCGTGCGATGCCACCGGCCGTTACGGCAGACCCACTTACCATAACCATCTCTCCCGGCGCTGTCTCCCAGGTGGTCATATCCATTGAAGACGCTCGCTGCCCGAGCATTGTGGAAGAGCCGGTCATACAATGCCGCGTTGATCACTGTGGGAGCATTCATTGGTATGGAAATGCGGACGGCTTCAGGCAATTCCGTCAACCGTTCGGCTTCATTCGGTGCGAGTGCAGCACCAAGACCACTGACCCCCTGGAGCTGATCGTCAGTGTAGTTTTGCCAGCGGCCCTTCAGTTGAGCGAGCTCGTCAGTCGACTTTCGCTTTTGAGAGGCTGTTGCCACCTTCGCGTAGCCAACGAACAGCATTCCATCAACCGCAAGCGAGGAGATCGTACGCACTTCACCCTGCTCTCCACCGATGTCATCTTTTCCGGAGAGTGCTTCAATCAAGCGTTTCCATGCAACTGAGATCTCGGTGGGTGCAGAATCCAGGATCTGGATTTCAATCAGTTCCTTATGCACCGAAGCATACGGAAAGACTCCTGTTGAGGCTTCGGCCTCAAGCCGCGCGACGGCCCGTTGCACCAATGAAGCGACAAACTGATCAAAGTCGATCATTCCTCCCCAGCGAAACTGATACATCTTCAGAAAATCATCGGACACAAGCGGTCGGCTTGGTTCTGTTCCATCCGCAAGTGGCGCTTCGCCAGTCATTCGTCGCAAGGCCATTCCAAGGGATCTGCCACGTCCGTCTGCGCCAGCCTTAAAGTGGCAGGATGCGCATGCGGTTTGGCCATCGCTGCCGATTTGCTGGTCCCAGAAGAACGCCTTTCCCAGTGCAATCATTGCCGCCTTGTCACGAACGAAATCATCCAAAGATGTGGTCAAATCGACCGCATTCTCGAGGCGCAATCGTTCTTTTCTTTCGGCGGTAAGTGCTGAATCCTGTGCCAGCATCAGTTTTCGTATTTGGTCGGATGCAGCCTTTGTTGCATCGAAGTTCAGTTCTAGGTCCTGAAGGTTGACCCTCGCACATCCCTCCGACTTTACTCCGCCGTGGGGAATCATGAGCCAGTCTTTAGGTTGCGGTGAAGGTGGGCATTCCTGTTTGCGATAGGCATCCGGGAATCGAGCATTCTCCTCCACCGGATCCTGGGCAACGCCCCGACGAGTCGTCCCATTGGGTTTATCGTCGCCTGAAGTCATAGATAGGGACGAAATGAGCAGGAAGATGCTAATTGTGAACGCTGCGTATTTCATATGACTTGCCTTCTGCGAAGGGAACGGCAATGGCAAAGCTGTTGACCAGATAGCACACTGCAGGGAACTTAACCCTGGTCAGCGCCGGGACGCGGAAGCCACGCATAACGATGTGACGAACTGGTCCCAACGATTCTGACGACTCCGGCAAGGGTCTGATCGAAGGGAAGGCCAACTGGAAAGGTGCACCAGCGATTCGTCTTATCGTTTCCAAATGTAAAGAGCCCGGCATGCTGAGTCTTATCCTGATCGATGGCTGGATCGGGATCCGTATAACCAAATGCGACTCGAGCAGCTTCGATGTTCTCCGGAGTTCCCGTCAGAAACGTCCATGCCGCCCGGCCATCAGCTGGACTGTTATCGTTCTCCGCTTTGAAAGCGCGCGAGTAATGGAGCAATTCCGCGGGCGTGTCTGTGATGGGATCAAGCGAAATTGAGATCAGACGCACATCCGAACCGAACTGTTCGAACAGGGGTTTTCTAAGTTTCTGAAACAATGCACTGGTCAATGGGCAAATCCCATTGCAGTGCGTGTACATGAAACTGACCAGCACGATGCGGTCGCGAACCAAGTCTGACACAAGTCGTACCTGTCGGCCGGTTTGAGTCGTCAGAGTGAGGTCTGGTAAATGATCGGAATGCCGAGCTCCGCTAGTCATCACAGTAGCCGCTGCCGGCATATCTGGTTGAGGACGATGACCGTTCTGGTCCTGTGAATCAGTAGCGGTCCGCCAGGCAACTGCGGCTGCTCCGGCAGCACCTAATCCCAACAACGCCCTGCGGCCAGTGAAGACGGCTGCGGCTGACTTCATTAAAGAGTTTACATCGGTGGAAGTACTCATGCGTGATCTCCCTTCGTCTTTTCGCAACAGTGGTCAGCGCCGCTGGGATTGTTGAAGTACCAGTATGCCGGGCGAACTTTTAATTGTTCATCGGGGGATCGCAGGCATTCGCGTGGATCCATCTGATACATCATCCGCATGTCTTCATGATCCAGGTTGTGACAGTGGAACACAAAGGGGCCTTCCATCGTTCTGAATCGCATCAAAACGTGAACTTCCGTATTCGGACCAAGCAGTGTTGTGTCATGCTTTATCCCCAGATTCCAAACTGCGGCATCGAAATCGAGTGTCGCCGCATTGTGCCTGTCCGAAGCGGCAATGGCAGGATTGAAGGTTTGCTCCCACTCCAGGATCTCCTTGCCCAGGTCGAGAGGCTCAGTTCCTTCGCTAAGCCCAGGGTCAAATGCCTTCGGATCATATCCTTCACGACACAGAACGATTCGCTGTCCACGATGGTTGCGGGCTCTTACGAATAGCTGCTGATGTGATTCGAGATGAATGTGGATGGGATGCCACCAGCCACCGCTGCGATTACGCAGGATCCAAAGCTCGGTGCTCCAAAGCTGTGGTACCGCGTTCGCAATGCAGGAGTCATAGAATCGCTTGTTGATCTGCCAGGCACCCCGGCCTCGCTCGAAGTTGAATTCCCGGACGAAGATCTCGCCTGGCTTCGGTACATCAAGAACATGATGATGACGCAGTTTCGTGCCAGCGACCATCACCTTGGACGTAGTGTCAGACTCATAAGGATCCTTGCCAGAGTCCTGTGATGCCTTTGGCCATGTCCCATGATCGTGGGCATCGGCCTTGACGATGAACTTCATCAAATAGAGAGGAGCATCACGCTCCTCACGTATCTCATCGGCGCCGCCGCGGGGATTGTCGGCCACGGTCTGCTCGTTGTCACCGTGTCCCGGGCCGCGTCCATCTTTTTGATTAAGGGTACTGACAACGAGGACTTCAAAGTGACCGTCGTCGTGGGCAAAGCCCTTGAACGCATCCGATGTTAGCTGCCCGAAGTCCATGCATACGTCGGCACGCGCCGCCATACTCAGGAAGACAGACGTTTGTTCGATTGCTGTGCCAAAGAGCCAGCTGTCCTTGCCAAATCGGTGAAAGATCAGACGTTTGCGCTCTTTGTTTTTTGGGTTAACAACCCAGAATTCAATGTTGTACATGCGTGCCAGAGACGCATCGAGCATCCTGAGCCAATACCTGTGAAACTTTACTTCCTGTTTCGGGTAAGCGGCCCCATTCACGACCTGAATATTGCCAAGTGTTCCGTTGTGGTCAAACGGATCGAAATGAATCCGCGCTTCACCAAAGATCGTGTGGCGTGGATTTGTCTTCCGTGATTGATCGATTGCTTTTCGGACAGCCGGCTGGATTTGGTCTTCCTGCCTGATTGGGCAGAGGCAAAGATCCTTGAACACCAGTGGAATCTGCTTCTTGGGGAGAAAGTCGCGCCAACCTTCCGGCCCCGTGGGATCGTGCTCTTTATCAAAGAGCTGTGAATCATCCAGGAAGAAGTATCCAGCGAGCCCCATCAGAGCATTATGGGCCGTGATGTCTTCCGCGTGATCGTGGTACCACATCGTGTTCTGGATCTCGCCATAATCCCATTCCGGCTGTTTGTTCCATGAAAATGTCCCGTCCGGATTGACTGATTGTTTCACAGTCTTGGGAACTGGATTCGGATAGTAGTAGTCTCGAATACCCGCTTCATGAGGATGCGACTCTCCCTGGAAGCTCTGAGGTTCATTCAGAAAGTTCGGATGGCCGTCAGAATGAGCAGGAATGTGACCACCGTGCTGGTGCATGGAAACGTCGAGCATCAAACCAGGATCAATTTCATTTCTCAGACGTATGACAAGTGGATGTCCAGCTTTAGCGAGTACCGTTGGGCCGGGAGTGGTGAAGTGTTCGGCAGTGATCTCCCCTGCTGCATCACGTTCTTTGAAGCCGTAGCAAAGAATTCGCGTAAACCAACCGGGAATGAGTTCCTTAACAACAGCCTTTGTGGACATCTCTGCGTATTGGAGTGGCACCGGTTGACCGGCCTCCGTCGCCCGAAAAATATCGTCTTCGCGATAGTGTTCTGGCTTAGTAAGTGCCCAGTCAACTGGAGCGGGCGCCGCGAGCGATGCAAATGCCCAGTAGAATTCCGGGGCAATCCGCTGAGAGCCACCTCCCAGTGGTGGATTCTGGACGTCATCTTTTGAAGAAACGGTCCGCGTTGGGAGCATTGGAGGAATGGGAAGCGATGAACTCCATAGATCCAAGTCCGCTTCAGTGAGCTTGTCATGGATCTGATCGCAGCGACGGTAGCCTTCGGCTTGGGACGTGTTCATGCCTGTTGCCGCGGCAGCGAACCCCATAGTGCCAAAGAACGCACGACGCTTCATATCGATGCTCCCAAAAGATGATAAGCCAGACTCACTGAGGGACGATGTGCGATGCTAGGAGTGCTGACTGATGTAATTCAAGCAATAGGTTGGGCTATCTGTGTAAAAAGTACGCTCCCGCGGTAAATTGTGTTTACTGCAATTAGGGTGCCAAGTGTTGTGTCAAGTGGGTGTGCACTGGAAATACTCAGTGATTTTTGCGATGAGGTGGGAGAAGAACTCAAGGGGCACTGTTCGTCTGAACGGCTTGGGCTCGGGAATACGAGGATTGGAGGGAGAGCTGTGGTATGATGGAAAGGGGCTGAGCCTGGGTGGTAGACTTCGTTCGCGGGGGAAATGGTTAGTGGAAAATGGAGATTGAACACTGCAAAGTGAGGGGCGGTTTCGGCGGATGTGCGGTCAGCAGATGGCTGCCAATTGAGGGCTGCGGGGTGGGCAGAAACGCAAGGAAGACACCCGCGGCTAGCGCCTGGCGGCTCAGGTTTTTGTGGGGATGTGTTTGGGAGGGGCGAACGATTGAGGACAATCGTTTTGCATTTTGTGGTGGCTGAAGCATGACGATCACGTTGACGTATCGAGGCGACACGACTGTTCCAGTGGAGGTTGAGGGGTTGACGCCGGAGTGGGTGGCGGGGAAGACGCTGGCGGAGGTGGAGCGGTTTGAGGTGTTTCATGGCAACCGCAATATTCCTCTGGCGGAGCTGTTCTCTGTGTTTGGTGATTCGTCTGGAGGCGCCTCGGACCTGCAGTTGGAGTTTTGCGGTGATCTGTCGGGGGTGCACTGGATTGGGGCTCGGATGACGACTGGGACCGTGCGGGTTCAGGGGGATGCGGGCTGGCATCTGGGTAGTCAGATGCGTGGCGGTGAGATCATTGTCGATGGTAATGCTGGCGATTGGCTCGGGGCGGAGATGCACAAGGGATTCATTCGCGTGAAGGGCAATGCGGGGAATCTCACAGGCGCGGCGTATCGAGGTTCTCAAAAGGGAATGACGGGCGGCATGATCCTGGTGGATGGCGATGCGGGCAATGAGATTGGCCATTCAATGCGACGCGGACTGATTGCAATCGGCGGATCGGCCGGTGCGATGCTGGGCTACAACATGATCGCGGGAACGATCGCGGTCTTCGGTTCCTGCGGTGTTCGTCCGGGGGCTGGAATGCGTCGAGGAACTTTGGCGCTGCTGGGGCAGAAGACTCCGCAACTGCTGCCGACGTTTCGGTATTCAACAACCTACCGAGCACCCGGGATGGCTCTGATGTTGAAGATCCTGCGGGATCGGGGATTTCGTTTCGACGAGGGTTTGCTGAAGACGGAGTATTCGCTGTACCACGGTGATCTTGTCGGGACGGGACTTGGTGAGATTTTGATTCCGGGACGAGAATGTTCGTTGGTGTCGTGAAGGGGGTGGCGCTGTTCGCGCTGCCCTCCCCCGAGCTTGCTGACGCTCGCTCGACCCCTCCCAAACTTCGTTTAGGAGGGGGGCGGTTGGCGGGTGTCCGGCGTCACCGGAGGGCTTGCGCCCTTCCGCTATTTGGGGGACCTGGCTTTGCGCGAAATGTTAGAGCAGATCTTTCAGGTGAAAGTGGTGCTTGCCGAGTTTTCCGCCGTAGTTGCCGGCGGTGATTTGCAGTATTCCGGGGCAGGTTGTGGCGGCGTGGAGGCCGTGCTTCATGGCGGATTGGACGGCTTCGAATGACAGGCCGTCGATGACGATTTCGTAGACGGCGTGGCAGTGCTGTGGAAGCGATGTTGTTGTGAGTCCTCGCAGTGTCGGGCAGTACGCTTCGTTTGTACTGGCTTTGAGCCCTTTGTATCGCGAGCCGACTTTGCTGCCGGAACGAACGATGCCGCCGGGGAATGGCAGAGCTACGTCGGTGAGTTTACGAATCGAATCAACAGCGGCCTCGGCAGCGGCGAGCGTCTCTGTGGCGTTGGTTCCGCAGAACAGAAGATTGCCCCCGGCGACTCCTGTGAGGGTTCCAAAAAAGTCCTCACAGACAAATTCACCGTCCATCGTCGGGATGCGCCAGAAACGCCGGTCATCGAACTTCTTGGCGACCTGGTAACCATCACCAAAGTAGCGGATGGCGCCGCCGATGCGAATTTGTTTCTCTTTGGGGCAACTAGAGATCCCGTTGAAGCACGCGGTTGTCGGGCAAGTCAGAACGCACTGCCCTACCCTTGCCTGAAGAGCCTTTCCAAGGGACTCGGTGCCGAAGCCAAAGACGAGCACCGCGACCCCTGGTCGACCGTCCGGAGTTTCCTCTTCGGACACCATGCGTTCGATCGCGGCTTCCACATCGCAGGCAATCACACTGGTGGCGTTCCCACACAGGACCGTCGCGGCCGTTGTGGCCCATCGAAGAGTGTCAGCAGTGATGATCAGCCGTGCGGCCTTGATCGGAAAAGCCTCAGCAAACGTATCGACGATTTCAACGCCGTTAAGCTGCAGTTCAGAACGAGTCGACTCGGTCATGGTCTGTGGTCTTCGGGAATGCGAATGAAGTGCTTTCGGAGTGTGCTGTGTCCATGCCTGCCGTTGGAGGATGTTGGCTAATCCTAACCCGTAGCGTCAGCGAGGGATTGTCTTCGCGAACGTAGCGACTTTTATCCCTCACTGACGTGTCGGGTTGCGAACGTCAGCAAAACAACAACTTGCGAGCGCTCGGAGTTGAACCGTGGGCTAGCGCCCAGCGGCTAATGCGACGAGAACCTTCCAATCATGACCATTCTGAACAGTTCATCACGGAAGGGAAAACGGAATGAGGGTCTCTGCCGGATCGTAGAAGAACCAGACTCCTCCTGTGGCAAACTTCGCGACGTCCGCGATCGCGGCTTGACCTTCCGGCGACGCGAGGATCTGTTCCATCGCGGCTCGCGTTGGTGCGTACAGGCTCACGATCAGATAATACGGCGGAGTTTCTCCCGAAGTCGCGGGCTCGCATTTTCCGATCGTCCAGCCCGTTAGGCCCTTCATCTTCTGAGCAATCGGAATATGGATGTCCCGGTAGTACCGATCAAACTGCGCCGGGTCTGTTGGGTGGCCGTAGAGAACCGTCAGTCGGTACATGGGTGTGCTTTCATGAGAGTGGCGGGACGTTGGTTTACTGTTGCTTCACAACTCGACACGTCAGTGAGAGGTTTACGCGCGGGGATCCCTCGCTGACGCTTCGGGTTGCGATGGGTGGGGTTGTTGGAGCCAGGGTGGCAAACGGCTGAGGGCAGCCATTCTACACTGGTGGATGGCTGAAACATCTTTGGTCGTCCATACTTCTGCGATTCGTGGTGTTTTGAGTCTGCCTTTGAGAAGTCGTTTTGCCGATGTCTGTGATCATTCCAGAAAATCAGTTGCCTCAGGAGCTGTCCGCTGAAGCGGCTGTGGAAGCGGCCTATGCGGGCACTCTGTCAGAAATTGCTTCGGACCTGGTGCGAGGGTTGCCGGTTCTGGTCGAATGTGACAAAGATCTGATGCCGTTTCTGTTCATGAACGTCAGATCTCGACTGCGCCCGCATCAGCTTCGATGTTTGTTTCTGGATGGAAGAACGCCTCCTGAAGGCCAGCAGATGCCTCAGGGGCTGATCGCGACGATGATTGGTCAGTTGCGTGACGCTGTTCGCGGCGCGGTGGAGAAACGCGTTGTTGTTCTGCCGCATCTTGATCTGCTTGCCACAAGCCAGGGAGCGTTGACGACGGAGGCGAAGGAAGTCATCGCGTTGCTGTATGAGAATCCGGAACTCGTCTGGCTTGGCTTCAAAGATCCATCGTTCCCTCTGCCGCGAGTTATCGAGAACCTGTTTCCTCATCGGGTCTCTCTGCTTGGTATTCCTCGCAACAGATTGTCCCAGCTGGTGACTCAGAAGGAGTCTCGAAAGTTCGGACGACAGTTCAATCCGTGGGCCCTGTACAAGTACGTTTCGGGGATGAACGCGGTTCGCCTGCGAAAGCTGTTGTCGACGCTGGAAGGAGAAGACTATCCCGAAAGCCCGGCGCGCGCGTATGCTCAAATTCGTCAGGCAACGTCCGGAGGAAAGCTGGAGATTCCAAGCGTCGACCTGGAAACTCAGCTGGGCGGATATGACAAAGTCAAGAAGCGACTTCGTTCAGAAATTCTGGACGTACTGACTCGCAAGGACGAATGTTCCAACGCGGAAGAGATCTCACGGCTTGAGGGACTGATTCCTCGCGGCATGATCTTTTGGGGACCACCGGGAACAGGCAAGACTCTGTTTGCGAAAGCGATGGCGACGGCGATCGGTGCGGCCATCACAATTGTGTCCGGACCGGAACTCAAGAGTCGTTGGGTGGGAGAAAGCGAGGAGAATCTCCGTCAGATTTTCCACAAGGCTCGACAGTCCGCGCCGGCGATTATTGTGTTCGATGAACTGGATTCCTTCGCGGCAGCTCGTGGCACTTACACGGGATCGGGCGTCGAGCATTCGATGGTCAATCAGCTGCTGACGGAGATGGATGGATTCAGCAGCGATGAACTTGTGTTTGTCGTTGGCACAACGAACTTCGTGGAGATCCTGGACCCTGCCCTGCTCCGTCCTGGCCGGTTCGAGTTTCATCTGCACATTCCGTATCCGGACAAGGACGATCGTCGCGCGATATTGAAAATCTACAACGCATCCATGAAGCTGGAGATGACCGATGATGCTTTGGACTTCGCCGTGCGACGAACGGGTGATTATGTCGAAGGCGCCTCCGCGGGGACTCGTTTCAGCGGCGACCATCTGAATGCGTTGTGTCGAGCCCTCGCGCGAATTCGGCTTCGTGAAGATCGTTCGGGGCCGACGACGGAAGCCGACATCGACCGTGCGCTGACCGAATGGGTTGAGCGGCCCAACATGACACCGGCGGAAGAGAAAGTCGTGGCGACACATGAAGCCGGTCATGCGGTTGTGAGCCTCTTTTGCAAACATGCCACGCCGATTGAACGCATTTCCATTCGAGGAGATTCTGCGGGAGCGCTGGGCTTCGTGCAGTATCAGGATCCGGCTCATCGTTACGTCGTGACTCGCGGGCAGATGCTGGATGATCTTTGCATTCTGATGGGCGGTCGAGAAGCCGAACAACTGCTTCTGGAAGACATCTCGATCGGCTCCGCTGGTGATCTCGACCGCGCCACAGAAATCGCCCGTGCGCTGGTCGAGAACTTTGGGATGGGTGGTCCGGAAGTGGGAGTTGTCAGTTACGCCAGCGAGAATCCTCGCAGTGACGGACGGCGAAGCTGTCTGTCGGCGTCGCAGCTGGAACTTCTTGATAAAGCGGTCGCAAGGTTGTTGCTGGAAGCGAAAGAGCGAGCGGCTCAAATTCTGCTGGAACATCGTGCGATCGTCGAACTTCTGCGAGATGAGCTGGTCGTTAAGAAGTCGCTGGATGCCAAAGCGATCAGCTCGTTTCTTTCGAACCGCGAATCGCAATAAAGAATGAAGACTGTGTTAATTGATGGTGCAGCGAAGCCTGTGAGGCGAGTTGGGTCCTGTTGGAACGGAGATCAAAATGGCTGAGATGACAATTCGGTTGCAGACGGATCCAGTGACTGGGCGAAAGAACATCATCGTTGGTCTTCGTTCTGATGAAGACATGCTGCCTCATGAACATGAGCAGCAGCATCGAGCACTCGTGGACAAACTGATCGAAGGCGGAGTACTCAGCGCGGCTCAGGTTGGAAAAGTGATTGTTCAGCGTGAAGCCGGGACTGGGGTTGACCAGGTTGCGGAAGAACCGATGGGGCAGGCTGAACGAAATTCCGTCGATCAGAGCCTGTAAAATGTCAACGAAAGTTTGAAAAAGTGTACTGCTCTGGCATACTTGTAAGGCGGTAATCAGTACAGAGTCAGCAAGCCCCGGGAAGTGATCTGAAATGCAGTCTCTTGTACTGGATGGTTTCTGAATGCAAAGGGACTTAATGCATGATCAAAGCCAGGTGGATTAACGGACACGCAATTCCAGACGAGCAAGTAAGTTGGCCAGAAGGCAGTGTTGTTTATCTCAGCAGGATGCCACTTGCCGGAGATGCTTCAACCGCGTGCCCGACTCAGGACGATGATCCAGATTCCGTAGCGCAATGGTTGAAGTGGTATGACTCTCTTGAACCGCTGGTTTTTGACGAGGGTGAGGAAGCCGAGATTGACCGAATGCGGAAGGAGATCGCAGAGCATACAAAGCAAAACATGACGTCTGTGGTTGAAGGATTATTTGAGTGACCAGGTTTCTTCTCGATACCGGCATCATGGGAGATTTCATCAACCATCGCCGAGGTGTAGATCTGCGAGTCCGCCTCGCGCGAGAACAGGGTGCGACCATTGGAACCTGTGTGCCGGTTATTGGCGAATTGTTCTTTGGAGTTGAAGCCAGCCGCAGCAGAGACATCAACCATCCGCGGCTCGTGCGAGCGATTTCGGGGATCAGGTGTTGGCCATACACGAATGAAGCGGCAGAGGAGTATGGACGAATTGCCGCCGAGCTGAAACGCATTGGCCGACCAATGCAGCAAATTGACATCATGATTGCTGCGATTGCTCGAACTCTTGGGAACTGCATTGTCGTTTCAAGCGACGGTGACCTTCTGGCAATTCCGGGACTGGCAACCGAGAACTGGGCCGCTTGAGTCCTGCAGATGGAAGTCCGGATCAGTTATTAGGTGCTGGTTTCGACGACAGTGAATCGAGCACAAAGTTGAGCGCGGCGCTGGTGTCTTCGGCGTTGGTGTCGTGGCCGCCGGTGGGGCGATGAATACTGAGGACAGGACGGTTCTGCTTCTTCAGTTGCTCGACCAGGCGCAGAACGCTGTCCGGGGGAACGAGTGTGTCTTGGCCGCCCGTCGTCACGGCGACTGGCATGGTGAATCGGTCCGGGAAGAATTCTGCCGATCGACTTCGATAGACGTCCGGTTTCTCCTGTTTGGTTCCACCGTACGAAGCCTGAATCGCGTCCTGGAACATCTCGTAGTCGATCATGTTGGCTGTGCCATTCAGAGCGACAACGCCGCGGACCTGGTCGGGATGCAACGCTGCAAATGCCAGGGCTGACGTCCCGCCCATCGAGCCTCCCGAGATGATGATGTGTCGAAGGCGATACTTACCTCTCAGTGATTCCAGAATCTGCAGCAGGTCCGCTTCCGCCGCCGGGCCCATCCACGAGGTTTTTGCTCGATAATCGGGAGAAACGAAGATCATCTGTTTGTCTGCCGCGATGCGACGAAGCTCGCTGCATTCCGGACGAGCCTGTTGGACGAACTGCCATCGGTCGGAACCATGACCGTGTAGTGCGATCAGAAGATCGTGCGATTGCTTGTCGTCAAACTTCGACGGCAACAACAGCACGTATCGTTGTGGAGTCTGATCATGCTTCGCGATGAACTCGACGTCCTGTGGTTCCTGAAATCCTGATGTGCTGTCTTTGTCAGCCTGAGTTTGGGCGACTGCGGCTGAGCACCAAAGCACGGTGCAGAGGAGAGCCACAGAACTTGTCATGTACCCGGACTGAGATTTCAACATGGTCGCGTCGCTACTCACAAAGCCATCGCATCAGGTTTTCGACTGTCGGGATACGGTACTGTTCCAGCTTTTTCAGAATCCAGTCGCAGCAGATCAGAAACGCAAGCGACAGCAGAAACGAAGGCCATGACGAGAGTGCCTGACCCCAGTACTGTGAAGGCTCACCGGTTTTCCACAGTCCGTAGATCCAAAGTGGCCAGACATGTGCCGCATGGTGCAGAAGATAGATCGTCAGCGAGTAGCGACTGAATCGTTCTGCCCGCGTCAAAAGTCCCAACGGCAGCTGCACAACTTTCCGGTCATCGATCCAGTGGTGAAGTCCTCCAAGCAGCAGGATCACCATTCCAACAACGCCCGTCATGTAACACAACGTTGCGGGAAACATGGTCCATGCCGGAAGCCACTGCTGTCCCCACTGTGTCCCCCATCTCAAAGACGTCATCAGTGCGCTGAGGGTGATGAGTCCAGTTCCGGCGATCAGCCAGATTCGTCGAGACTGAGGAGCCGTGTGATGAAGACACAACAGGGACGGTGCTGCAAGAAACCCCGTCAGAGGCAAAGCGATCCAGGGGAAGATTGGAAAGTAGCCTGTGACGAGAAAGCCGGTCAGAAGTTCTGACAGTGTGTTGTCCGGTTCGAAATATCCGCTGACCCAGTAGTCTTCATAGTGCACAATTCGCTGCATGACCGGACTGAGCAGCACAGAGAGTGCAATGGTCAGCAGCAGTGCTGGGGTCGGCATGACGCGAGCGATGTTCAGCAGAATCATCGCGCTGCCGAGAAATGTCAGGACATCCCACGTGAAGAGATCGTCCGGCAGCCAAATAAAGAAGTTGAACAGAAACCCCAGCCCGAACAGAAACAGGCCGCGACGAATGGTCTCTTTGGAAATCTGATCGGACGTCGTTCCGCGTTTCTCTTTTCCTCGCAGCCAAAGTCGATAGCTGACGCCCGTCAGAAAGGCAAAGATCGGAGCGCCAAAGCCATCCGGACTCCATTCGCGCGTCCCTGAGAGGTTCTCAAGAAAGTGCACGATGATCATGACACAGATGGCATAAGCACGCAGCAAATCGATAGATCGGGAACGCATGTTGTTACTGCCGGTCGAGACTCATGGAACCAGTCGTGACACCTGGAAATCGTCAGACAGCGATCAGGAATGGTCGTCAGCTCACTCTGTGCCGCTCAGAGTTCCCAGCAGGTCGATGGCCAGCAGCAGCGTTTCGAAGGCGAGCAATACGACGATGATCCATTCGAGGGTATGGCTCTTTCGACTGCTGACGAAATCGCTGAGTCGCTGTCCACACAGTTCATAGACGCGTTCAAACACTTCCTGCTGATCTCGCAGGAACTGCAGCCGATCGGAGAGCCGAGACTTTTCCCGCAGACGTTCTGCCGCCTGGCTAGCCAGCGTCGGAGGCCATGCCGCCGGGCATTCAATCAGTGGAGCAAGTCGGGACAGTTGTGCTTTCTCGCTGATCATCTGCTGGAATCGTTGCTGCAGCTGACTTCGGCGTTCGAGCATGGGTTCGATCACCTCAAAAGCCGCCGGAGTGTCTTGTTCGAGTTCACTCCAGCGGTTCGCAGTTCGTTGCTCCATCAGCTGGAGTTCCGACTGAAGCCAGAAGTATTCAAGAGCTGGCCCGGTGACGGAATGGATTCGCTCAGAAGCCCCCGAGATAGCGATTCGGTCCGGTCCCACACAGATCAGCGCGCCTTGTAGTTGGATCAGCATCGGCAGGCTGTCTTCTGACGTGTCTCCGGCTCGTACCCAAACTCGGAGAGCTTCAGTTGATGGCTGATCCGTGGAGAAGTCAGCGCTTGGCGTCGTGTCGGGCAGAGTCAAAAGGAGGAGAGTTTTTGTCGTCGTTGATTGCGACGGAG
>JAEUII010000449.1 GCA_016795145.1 Planctomycetaceae bacterium | reverse complement strand
CGCCGTCCAAAACGAGTGCTGGTGAAGATCATCGGCGAATGATTCCGGACGCATGGCCCGACGGATTCGCCGGAGACGCTGGGAGTTTTCTTCTGGGTTCGTCACAATGGCTGGTTAGTCCTTCCTGACTTTCCATCATCTCTCCAGGAGTCTCCCCATGTCCAACGTGATTCCCACCGACAATCAGCCTGCCGGATTTCGTCGACGTGCTTTCCTCGCCACAGCCGCCGCCACGCTTGCCGCAATGAAGACGGCGGTTGCGGATGAATATGAATTTGGTGATGACGCACAGCCGGTTCGCTATCCGGATCCTCGGCTTGTGTCGCACGATCCTCGATTCGACAAGCTGAAGCTGGGGAACACGCCAATTCAGCGTCTCTATCACAGCAAGAACATGCTGTGGGCGGAAGGACCTGCATGGAACGGGTCAGGCAAGTACCTGGTCTGGAGCGACATTCCGAACAACGTACAGCTGCGATGGCTGGAAGATGATGGCCACGTGTCGGTGCTCCGCAATCCTGCGAACAACAGCAATGGAAACACGTTCGACCAGCAGGGACGGCAGATTTCGTTCGAACATCAGACTCGAACCGTCGCTCGCTATGAATACGATGGAACTCGAACGGTGCTGGCCGAGTCGTACGGCGGCAAATCTCTGAATGCACCGAACGATGGTGTGGTCCATCCGAACGGAGACATCTGGTTTAGCGATCCTGGCTACGGTTCACTGATGGACTATGAAGGGACTCTGGCCACGACCGGTTCTGTCCAGCCGTACCAGAAAGAAGGGATCTATCGAATCGAAGCCAGCACCGGAAAGCTGTTCAAGGTAACGGAAGACATCTTCAAGCCAAACGGCCTTTGTTTCTCACCGGATTACAAGAAGCTATACGCGGCTGACACAGGATCATCCCACTACAAAGAGGCTCCGAAGAACATCAAGGTTTGGGATGTGGTTGACGGCAAGACGCTCGCCAACGGACGTGAGTTCGCCTCAATGCAGTTGGAACTGCCTGACGGCACGGTCAAGTCGGGACTCGCTGACGGCATTCGCTGTGACATTCAGGGCAACATCTGGGCCAGCGCCGGCTGGGTCGGAGCGGGGTACGACGGTGTTCATATCTTTGGTGCGGAAGATGGTGCTCGCATTGGGCAGATTTTGTTGCCGGAGATCTGCAGCAACGTCTGCTTCGGTGGCACCAAGCGAAATCGTCTGTTCATGACCGGAAGCCAGTCGCTTTATGCGGTTTATGTGAACACGAAGGGTGCTCACTTCTGTTAATCGCTGCTGATTTGGCAATGCCCACACGGTAGAATGGATGCCCTCAGCCGTTTGCGATTTGGTTTGTTGCAGGCGGCTGATGGGCGCTCGGTTCGGCGGAGCGAACCGCGACTATGTCGTTGTTTGCTCCGCAAACAGAACGCTGTTCTCGCAGGCGGAGTTGTTGACGGCGTTGCGTGGGATTGGCAGTTGGATGGCAAGACAAACGCTTGGTTCGGCGGAGCGAACCGCGACTATGGGCCTACTTGTTCAGCAGTGCCAGCTCAACATTCAGCCCGGGGCCGAAGCCGAGCAGCACTGTTGGTCCGGAGGCGTTTGCCTGACGCAGCTCGTTCAGGATGAACAGGATCGTCGGCGACGACATGTTTCCGCATCGTCGAAGAATGCCCAGGCTGGGAGCAAGCTGCTCATCCGTCAGTCCGGCGGCTTCTGCGGTGGCAGTCAGAATTCTTGGGCCACCGGGATGAATGCCCCAAGATGGAATGTCGGATGTCTTCAGGCCATGCCGTCCAAGAAACTCCGCCAGCACTCCGGGAAGGAAGCGAGTAATGATGTTGGGGACTTCGGCAGACAACGTCATCTCGAATCCGGCATCACGAATATTCCACGTCATCATCTCGGCCGTATCAGGGATGACGTAGGACGCGTTACTCACCAGCGTGGAAAGGCGGGAGTGTGCTGAACCACCTGAAGACGGGCCGTTGGTCGCTCGGCCAACCACTGCGGCAGCACCATCGGCAAACAGAGAATTCGCGACGATCTTCTGAGGATCCCAGCCGTACTGATGATGCAGAGTGCAGAGTTCCACCGCGCACAGCAGAACGACAGCGTTGGGGTCAGCCTGAGCAAAAGCGTGAGCGACGCGAAGGCCGTTGAGTGCTCCGTGGCACCCCATGAAACCCACGTGCGTTCGAGACACAGAGTTCTGCAGTCCGAGGGCACGAATCAAGAACAGATCCACACCCGGCGCACTGAAACCGCTGCAGGAAACGGTGATGAGGTGCGTCACGCTTTTCGGGTCGACGCTTGCCGAAACCAGCGCTTTCTGGCAGGCAGTTGCCGCAAGCTGCGGAGCATCCGCTTCGTATCGCCGCATTCGTTCGGCCGTTGACGGACCACGATCTTCGGGTGACTTTGCAAAACGGTAGAAGCGTTCTGCAGTGGCTTCACCGTCGGAAGACGATTCCAGCAAAACGCTGTGACGACTTTGAACTCCGGCTCGTCGATAGAGCGCCTGGATCAGTGCGGACGTATTTCGATCCTCATTCGCGTCCGGCACAACGCACGTTGTTGCAAACGTGGCAGCACCGGCCTGCGAAATCGAATGCTCCGGAAGAGCCGTCCCTAATCCCACAATTTCAAACATTCCTGCTCCACTATTCGCTACGTTTCAAGGATGACGGAAGCCGGTTGACTCGCGCGACCAAACTTCGCGCTGCCCACGGCATCAGTCGAAACGTTGACATGGTCATTTTCAAAAGTAACGGATTTCCCACGACGGTCGACATCAGTCGACAGATGCCCTGTTCTCTGATGATGGCTTTTTCAAACGTCTGCTGAAACCGATCTTCAATCGTGGAATCCCAGCCGTCTCTGATGCACTCTTCAACAAGAGGTGCGGCGAGCAGTGAGGCGGTCATTGCCCACGCCATGCCTTCACCAGTGAACGGTTCTACGTACCCCGTTGCATCACGAAGTACGAAGAGACGCTCTTCGCTGATCCTGCGAGACTTGCGAGTCAGTGGTACAGTTCCGCGAATCACGGCCTGAGGAAGTTGCAAAGGCACTGGCAGCCCGTTGCATTCGAACAGCGATGTCAGAACCTGCAACGGTGTTCGACGTGACTGCAGTGCCGCAGGGCGAATGGCAGCAGCGAGATTCAGCTGCCCGTCTTCCACCTCGACAACTCCCACATACCCATCCGGGCCGACGACCATTTGAATTTCATCGGTCGGAATCCACGCATCCGCCGAACATCGAGCGAACGTCGCTCCCAGGCCAATTCTTGCGCCGGGACGAGGGACCGATTCAAAGCCTTCCAGACGACTGAGACTGGGATGCGAGAGGCCGTCACAGACCAGCACGATTCGTCCCTGAACCTGCCAGCGTCTACCGTTGCTCTCAAGGTCGACCGTACGAAATGCGTTCGAGTTCGATCGACTCTGATCCGGGTTCGCATCATTGCGAGGCGCGACGCTCGCCGTAGTGTCTTCCATGAACTCAGCACCCGCCTGAACCGCTTCGCTGATCAACCACTGGTCCAGTGCGAAGCGTGAGACTGCCAGTCCGCCAGGCATCGTAACCACGAGAGACTTGCGCGACTGATGGACTCGCATCGCGGTAGTGGAAACTGGCTTGAGTCGCGCGAGCCCGGATTCGAGCCCGGCGGATTTCAGAACTTCCTGAGCTCGACCATTCAGACAGCAACCGCACACTTTGGAGCGGGGAAACTTCTGGCGATCAACGAGCAAGACTCGGCGTCCCTCCCGTGCACAGAGGAGAGCCGACAATGTTCCTGCGACACCGGCCCCAATGACGATGGCGTCAAATGAGTCCTGGGTTGCAATGCCTGTGTTGCGTGCCGAATCGCCTGATGGGATCGAGCCGTGTGATGACGCCGAATGCTCCGTCATCGAACGGTCCCCTTCGATTCGGTCGTCGGCCATGAGGTCGTCGTTGATTCCGGGCGCCACGACAAAAGAAATCGCTGGGGCCAGTGATGAGTAAGCTTCGCTTCAGCAAGCCCGGCTTCATGAGCCATCGCCAGTGCTTCGTTGCTGCTGAATGCCCCTGCGACTGAAACCGGGCCGTCGTAATGAACGATGCTGCTGCGGCTAAGAATCCGACATCCGATCCAGGCAAGCCAGTATCCGAATGCCGTTCGACGCAGGTCATCAACCAGCAGAAGTTGACCGGCAGCCTGCTTCATTCGTGACAACAGCAGGACACCCTGTTCGCGCGTCAGGTGGTGAAGAAATAAACTGCACATGACGACATCGTAGCTCGGGTGCGGAAACGGTTCCTCAAGAGCATTGCAAGCGGAGAAGCGGATGTTGTCCAGTTTTGCCTGTGCCGCCTGGGCCGTCGCGTACTCAATCGCGGTTGGACTGATGTCACAGCCCTGGATCCGTGCGACGATCCCTTCCTGAGCAAATCGTTTCGCTAAACGGATCACAAGGTCACCGCCGCCGGAAGCGATATCAAGAATCGTCAGTGGGCGCTCAGGCGTTCCGATCGGCTGACAGTTTGACTGATTCGCCTCAGATCCCGTAGGCAACAGCGTCCTGATGGCCCGCGACACGGCGGCGTCGGTTCGGCTCCACCAGTTGATTCGGCGAAGTCCTGCCAGTGCCTGGCGATGCGCGCGATCGTCCAGAGACGGATCATCCATGAGTTCCGGCTGGAGTTGACGAACAGAGAAGTTCCTGGGAGTCATTCGAATGAGCAATAAGGCCTGGAAGTCGCGTTCATCAAGCAACGCACCCTGAAGTTAAACGAAAACACATGAAGCAGAGTTCTGCATCAGCGATGTGATGTTTGAGGTTGCGTCCGAGTCGCCGAAAGAAGTGAGAGACCGCGAAAAACACTGGAAAAACAGCAACTTCTTTGGAGATCGGGATGACTTGTTTCAACCGCCTCGAAAGTCTGATCATAGCCACGTGAGCAATTCGCTGCTGTCAGAATGCCGAAGACTGGGCTCGACAGTCGTTCGATTCTTGTAGTAAGACTCTGAGAGGGACTGTCCAGGGAACCGTGAATGCCGTCAAGCTGCACGTGACGCATCGCAGAAATGAAAAATGTCATTGGAATGGAGTCACGCTGTGAAACGTTCAACGCGAAGCGGTTTGTTGGTTGGCACGATCGCATTCACCTCAGCAAGTGTGCTTTTCCTGCTCGCTGTGAATTCTTCTGAAGCTGTTCAGCAGGCAAAGCGGCAGGCAGCTGCAGCTCCAAAGCAGGAAGAAGAGCGACTGGAGCCAACGCAGGTCAGTGTCGCACAAAGTCGAGTTTACACGTTCGTCGGCAAGACGGGCTTTGGCCACGATCATGGAGTCGAAGGCAAACTGAAGAGTGGCAACCTTCGACTGGGTGCCACGGAAGACGCTGGTGAGCTGGTCTTTGATATGACCAGTTTCGATGCGGACACCGATGCAGCTCGCCGTTACGTGGGACTGAATGGCTCAACCGACGCATCGACTCGACAGCAGGTCAATGCGAACATGCGAGGTGATACGATTCTTGCGGTTCGCCGGTACCCCACTGCCACATTCGCAATTGCATCCGCGAAGGATCTCGGCAAGAAGTCCCGCGACGGACATCCTCAGTACGAACTGGATGGCAAGTTCACGCTGCACGGCACCACTCGGCCGCTGAAGCTTACAGTGACAGTTCAGAAGACCAAGGAAGGAATGGACCGAGTCCGAGGTTCCTTCAGCATTCTTCAGACGCACTATGGCATCACTCCTTTCAGCAAAGCTCTGGGAGCTGTTGGCGTCACCGACAAACTGACGATTCATGGTGACATTCTGGTAGCGGCCGAGGCGGCAGAGGCCGAAGGTGCGGCTGCTGAAGAATCGCCGGCAGCCGCCAGTCGTTAGAGAATGAAGGCGATGAGGCCGGCCCGATGCGAAGACGGTCGGCGTGAACTAATTCTTGACCAGCATGTGAATTGAAGGACCGAGTGTCCTCCCGGAAAAAGGCTCCTGATGATCTCCTGTCCTGATATTC
>JAEUII010000435.1 GCA_016795145.1 Planctomycetaceae bacterium | reverse complement strand
TGTGTGTTTCCGCAAACACTTCGCAGTCAGGATGTGACTTCCGCCATTCTGTCCAGAACTTTTCCGGAGACGTCTTCCGCCACATCGCCAGCGCTTTGCCGACATGTGAGTAGAACGTGTAGTTCTGATCGATTTCTTCCTGGGGCGTTTCCTGAACGTTCTGAATCAGCCAGTCCGCGGCCTTTAGAATTTGCTCGCGCGGAGGATGAAGTTCCTTTGGGGCGATTGAAAGCCATTCCAGCTGATGACCGGTCGCAATCACACGCTTCGAGATCTTCTCGTCGGCAGCTGTGTTCTTCTGATAATCCGCTCCATCGGCCCAGTTTGAGTTCCAGGACCCGTCCGGCCACTGAGACAGCGCAATCAGATCTCTTACCTGTCCGAGATAGGCCGTCATTGCGGAGACGGATTCCGGAGCCAGAAGTTTCCCGCTGTGCTGTTCGTTCAAACGCAGCATCAGCATCAGGGAGTAGACTCGATGAGTACCGAGACAGACTCCATCCCGTTTGTGATTGCGCATGAGACGTTCGGCCAGCATGTCGAAAGTAATTCGGCGTCCTTCGCCGTTGTGCCAGGCGGTCTCCTCTTTTGGGGCAAGCCAGAGGGCAAACGACATGGCCGACCATTCTGTTTCTCGCTCATCGAGCTGAAAGTCTCGCAGAGCCTCCGACAGAACATCGCGGACCTGAAGAGATCGGTTCCCGGTGTAGACTGGAAAGTCCAGAGGGAGCCCTGCTTCTGTCAGCGCCGCCAGAGTATGGTCGTGATGCACGGACGCCGACGAATCTTCTGCCCAGCGAACATAGACCCCGGTTTCCGTCTCCAGCATCAATGGCTCAGAGTTCTTCCCCCATGATTCCATGTGCTTTGCGGAATCCGTCAGGAAGCTCGCCATGAACGGGCCGGAGATTGCATCTTCGTTTTGAAACTCGATTCGACTTCCCCATGTTCGCATGGCGTGTTCAATCAGGTTTGGGCGCAGATGGCTGCGACTGAACCGAGGGATGATCTTGTGAAGCACCGTTGCCAGTTCTTCGTCGGACACAACCTCAGAGTCATCATAGAGAGGCGCTGGATCTTCGATGGACGGAATCTGCAGATCCACATCCAGTGGAAAAGGGCGATGCAGTGTTCTGGCGACGACTTCATTCTGCTGAACGGGCGAAAGCACAAACCAGGAAGCGGCAAACGCTCCAGCGAATGCAAGCTGAACACCACACAGTGAGCGGAAGGAAACTCCGCGGCGATGCGATGATTTCTGATGTTCCGTGACCACGTGTCAGACCTTCTGTTTTTGACTAGATGGCGGGATACTCGTGCGGATCGCCGCGTGTGTTCCGATTCGGAAATGGCCGATTGCGGCCGGACGACATCTCTCACTAGATGCGAACTTTGCGAACAAACACAATGCCCTGAACGTCTTCGTAGCTGGCGGACCAGTTGGCTGATTCTCTCATGCGACGGACGAGTGGTCCCTGTCGCTGCTTGTTCACGATCGCCATGTTGATGCCGTATTCGTCCATGAGACCATCCCAGTCCGACGGACCATTGTTCAGCTTCAGATAGTCGGACCAAACGCGTTCTGGTATCACATGGACATGAAGGTTAACCATTGGCTCAAGATCCGCTGGCCCCCGATTCATCACGTAGCCCGCCCATTCGGCCGGCACAAAGACGATGCCGCTCGGTCGGTCTTCCATTGTCTCCAGGAACGCTGTTGTCGCGATTGGAGTCTCTCGTGACACAAGGTTCTTCAGATCCAGGACTCGGCCGTGGACAATCTGCATTCCGAATGGCGTCAGAGCGAAGATGATCCACAGAAGCCCGCCGTTCACCACTGACCAAAGACCCGATGACTTTGCTGATTCACCGCGCTGCAGCCATTTGCTGGTCCTGCGAATTCCGGCCGTCAGATGAACGCCGATCAGAAGTGCGGCAGCGGGAGCCCACCAGTTCAGCATGCGAGCTGACCAGGCCGCGAGCAGTCCTGTGCTGACAAACGCGAGCATTTCTGCACAGTGAATCCTGCGGGGACTCAGACGGATCGCCATGACGGCCAGAAGAAGCACCGCCGCGGCTGTTTGACCGTGAGGCAGCCGAAGTGTCAGCGGTTCCCATTCAAACATGGAAGCAACGTTTGCGTTTCCGGCGACATTGAAGACTTCGGGGTAAACGGACAGGCCGGAAGGATTCAGCAACACTGCGGCCGCACAGAGCTGAGTCAACAGGATGGTCTTGTGCAATTCGCGATCACACAGAGCTGTCTTCAATGACTTCGAGATGACAACAACGTCTCCCAGGCGACCAAGTGCCGTCAGTCCCAGCAGGAAAAGGCCCATGGAAAACGAGCCGTGAATGTTGCCCCAGAGTGCAAACATCAGCGGGAATGCGACCCACGTCAGTTTCGTGTGTCGTCGCTGCCCCGTCATCCAGGCCAGCACAAAGCAATAGAATACCAGTCCGGCGAGTTGTGGTCGGATCACCTGAAACTCGTGCAGGTTCGCCTTCAGAAAAATCCCGCATGCGATCAAACCACCCAGCATCGAATGGCTGCTCTTCCATGCTCGACGCACGATCGGCGCGAGGCACAGGGTCACCAAAATTGCAGACAGAAACTGAAGCGACGTCAGGCCAAACTTCTCGTTCAGCGCGGCCATTCCGACTTGTGCCAGCCAGGGAATATTGACCATGGGCACGCCACGGCAAAGACGCATCAGAGGTTCGGTCTGACTCACCGCACCGGTCTGCAGAATGTGTGACCCGTAGTTCAAATGGTCCCACAAGTCTGTGTGCCACAGCGGGCGATTCGCGATGTAGACGAATACCAGCCCCAGCAGAACGGTGAACAGGGCTGAAGTAGGAGTTGTCCGCATCCAAAGCGGCGTCTTGTCCTCCAAAACTCGCGCATCCGGAAGTTCAGGCCGGGATGGCTGTGGATTGGATGGAGGTGATTCCGGCGTTTCAGTCACAAGCGACATACAATTGCCATGACGTTCAAAAGGGAGCATGCTGCCGGAGGTTTTCCGACAGAACAGTGTTGCCAAAAGTGTACGTCACAGGTCGAAACACGGCGTTTTTCGTTCCGGGCCGGCAACTGCTTGGAGCCATCGAAAATCGGCTGCGTGAAAACTTTGCGGAATATTCCGATTGAGCGGGCAACTTGTTCAGCGTGTGTACAGTGAACCATTCACCCGGCTAATGTGTCTACTCCAAATCTTCGGCTCTGTCTGGAAGACGCCGGCCTCAATTGTTGTTGGTTTGCGGGGCAGGCGTGCATCCGGGAGAAAAAACGCTTACAACGTTGCCCGAATTTGATGTTCAGGAGAGGGTCAGAGGTCAACTGAGAATGTCGGACACGGTGTTGGAACTTGGTCATCACGACGAAGCGCGAGCTCTGTTTGGGTCGCGCGACGAGCATCTGCGCCAGCTCTGTTCATCGACGGGCGCGCAGATCGTCCTGCGTGGAAATCAGGTTCGGATTTCCGGAGATGACGAACAGATTCGACGGTGTCGCGAAGCGTTGCAGCAGTGGCAGTCGTTGCTCAGAAGGAATGAAGATCTGACGCCAGCGGTTGTTCAGAGTACCCTGGCAGGTGAAGGAGTTGGAGTCGAAACAATGATTCATGGGGAAACTCAGGCGGCCACCGCAGAAGCTCAGTGGCCAGGTCGCCATCTGGCGGAATTGCGAGCCAGCAAGGACCGTGTGGGCCAGATTCGTCCGAAGACTGACGGACAGAAGGTCTACATGGAAGCGGTGCGAAAAAACGAACTCGTCTTTTGTGACGGCCCGGCTGGTTCAGGCAAGACCTATCTGGCGGTCGCAATGGCGCTGGAAGCACTTCGCCTGGAGAACGTTCGAAAGATAGTTCTGGTTCGTCCTGCTGTTGAAGCCGGGGAGAAACTGGGATTTTTGCCTGGCGACATGTTCGCAAAAGTCAATCCCTTTATTCGCCCGCTGCTGGACGCGATTCACGACATGCTGGACTTTGATCAGGTCCGGCGGTACATGTCTAACGATGTGATTGAGATCCTTCCGCTGGCATTCATGCGTGGACGAACTCTGAACGACACCTTCATGATTCTTGACGAAGCTCAGAACACGACGGTGACTCAGATGAAGATGTTTCTGACACGAATGGGCCTGAATTCTCGAATTGTTGTGACGGGTGATGCCACTCAGAACGACCTCGAGAAAGGTGTTGCCAGCGGATTTCGGGACGCGATTCGTCGACTTTCCGCCATCCCAGGGGTTGCGACGATCAAGTTGACCGGGCAGGATATTGTGCGACACAGGCTGGTTCGGGAGATCGTTTCGGCGTACGAAACGGAAGGTCAGGGACAGGAACGTTCCTGATTGTGTCTCCATCCAATCAGCAGCGCGACGGACGCACATCCGTCGAATGTTGAACCCATGATTTTTTCAGCGACGGACTCGGAGTGGAGTGACATTCCGGAGTTTTCAGTTGAAGACATAGAGCCTCCGGGGCGACGGCCGATGCCTGAATTCAGGCATCGGCCACTTCAATCGTTTCTTACTCGCACGGCCAAGAGGTGATCGCCATGTCGTTCTTTGGAACACGGCGAACACGTCAGGCCCGAGTGTTTCGCCCAACCCCGACTGTCTGGGACCGCCTGCTTTCGGCATTTCGTGATTACCGAGTGCTGACGCTGTTTCTGGTTTCGATGTATGCTGTTGGCGGGCTGCTGCTGGCGTCTCTTTCCTGGCAGTCCAGATTCCCGTATCGCATCTGGCAGATCGCATCCGTTGGCGTTCAGTCGCGCGTTGATTTTGAAGACGAGAATGAACGGGAATCAGAACGGCTGTATGAAGAAGCCATCAAGGCGGCTCCGCTTGTCCTGGTCCAGGATTCTGCTGTTCTTGAACGTCTCCAGTCTCTGTTCCGCGATCAGCTGAGTGAGATTGCAAACGCGGAAACAGTCGACAAGGTTTCGACGGCCACATTGCAGTCATTCTCTTTGCAGGTTGCCGACACGGATGCTCAACAAACAGCATTCAGTATCCTGCGAAACCAGCTGCGCGATCCGGATGATTCGAAAGGAAAGCGGATCGATGAACTGATGGAGGAGTTTCAGACTCTCCTGAAGGATGCCCGGACCGTTGGTCTGATTGACACATCTGCGGCACGACGACTGTTCGGTGACAACCCCGAGAAGGCCGCTCTGGACCGAAATAAATCCATCAAGGTGATCGACGAACTTGGCCTGGTGGTCCATAACGGAGTACTGGCGGACGTATTGCTTCAGGAACAGCTGCGCGATACAGGTCGGCTTGGCAAGGTTTGGCCGGCGTTACAGAAGCTCGGTGTGCTACAGACTCAGGTCGAGAACTGGCTCCAGCTGAACCTTCGAAATCAGCTGCGATTTGATGCCGGAAAGACCGAAGAAGAGCAAAAGCTCGCTGCTGCATCGGCCAGTCGGAAGGTCGACATCTATGCTCAGGGCGCCATCCTGGTTCCGGTACAGACCCAGCTGTCAGATGCTCATTTGGACTTACTGAATCTGGAACACGATGCGTTTGAAGATCGAGTTTCATTCCTTCAGCGACTGACTCGAATTTCCAGTAACGGGATGCTGGTGATTCTCCTGGTCGTACTGTTTGGCACGTTTCTGAAGTATGCCGAACCGTCGATGCTGGAGGAGACACCTCGGCTGCTTGTGTTCGTGACGATGTGCTGCGTCACTGTGTTTCTTGCAGGATTGTGCAGCAGAGATCCGTGGCGGGCAGAGATTATTCCGTTGCTTGCCGCAGTGATGATCACGGCGATTGTCTACAGCCAGACAGTGGCGATCATGACCGCCTTCTGTCTGTCGCTGATCATCGCCCTGTCGACACTCGCGGATCTTGGTCACTTTATGGCCATGATGACAATCTGCATTACGTCAGTCCTTCCACTGCGACGCATCAAGTCCCGACTGGTGATGATCAAGGCCGGCTTCCTGCTTGCAGCCGTTTCGTTCTACGCTGTCTGGGGGATCGGAGTCATTCAGAATGCCGGTGCTGACGACGCCTGGAAGAACATGGGCATCATTGTGACGGCGCTGAAGTTTGCAGGATGGGCTTTGGTTTGCTGCTATCTGGTCGCGGGAAGTTTGCCATTCATTGAACAGGCATTCGGAATCGTCACCGACATTAGTCTGCTCGAACTGACAGGCGTCTCGCATCCATTGCTTCAGGAATTGGCTCGTCGCGCTCCGGGAACGTACAACCATTCCATGATGGTCGCTTCTCTCGCAGAAGCGGCTGCGGAATCGATCGGAGCCAATGGTCTGCTGACACGTGTCGGTGCATACTTCCATGACATCGGCAAGATGATGAAGCCGGAGTACTTCATTGAGAACATGACCGAAGGCAACGAGAGTCCTCATAAGTCACTCGCGCCGGCCATGAGTACTCTGATCATCATTGGGCATGTGAAGGACGGGCTTGAACTGGCAGAGGAGAACAATCTGCCGGAACCTCTGCACCAGTTTATCACGCAGCACCACGGCACGACGCTGGTGGAGTACTTCTATCATGAGGCGGCCAGAAAGGCCGACATGGATCACCGAACGGATGCATCCGAGTCCAGCTTCCGGTATCCCGGCCCAAAGCCTCAGTGCCGTGAAACTGCGGTTCTGATGATTGCCGACGCTGTGGAAAGCGCGAGCCGTACACTGAAGGAACCGACGCCAAAGCGCATTCAGTCGCTCGTCCACGAAATCACCATGAAGCGTTTGCTTGATGGGCAGTTTGACGAGTGCAATCTGAAGATGAGCGAGATCAGAGCGATCGAGGATTCACTGATCAAATCGCTGCTGGCTGCTCATCATGGTCGAGTGCGTTATCCGGGGCAGAAGACCGCGTAAACTAATGAGCGGCAAAGCCCCTCATCCGGCCTGGCAGCCACCTTCTCCCCTTGCGAGGGGAGAAGGGACATCAGGAATTGCCCACAAGTTCACGAATCGGGCGAGCTTCTTCGGGAAGAATACGAACAGGGCGTTCCGCAGCGTCTCGAATGTAGTTGCTGCTGTCGATGCCAAGATTGTGATAGATGGTCGACAGCACATCGCGATAATGGATCGGCCGCTCGGCGGCGTAGGCTCCGATCTTGTCCGTTGAACCAATCACCTGCCCCATCGTCATGCCGCCGCCTGCGAACAGAGCTGATTGAACCGGAGCCCAGTGATCTCGCCCGGCCTTGTCATTGATCTTTGGCGTCCGACCAAATTCTCCCCAGACGACCAGCGAGCAATCCTTGTCCAGCCCTCGTTCTTTCAGGTCCTGAATCAGAGCCGACATGCCGGCGTCGAACAGCGGAAGGTACTGACGACAGTGTCCAAAGTTGTTTCCATGAGTATCCCAGAAGCCGTAGGCCACCGTTACAACTCGAACGCCTGCTTCCACCAAACGCCGAGCGATCAGCAGCTGATCGTTCCACAGCGGTG
>JAEUII010000398.1 GCA_016795145.1 Planctomycetaceae bacterium | reverse complement strand
GAAGGTGTCTCCGGAAGAGCTGAAGAAGAAGCTGAATTGCTACCAGGCAAAGTTCCTTGTCGAAGGTAACGACATCGTTGAAGCGAGCTTCTTTCAGTCCGGCATTCGTGATATCGCACCGCTGAAGGGGCTGCCGCTTCGCGGGCTCGATCTGGGGATGACGCGAGTCAGTGATCTTTCCGTCGTTGCCGGCATGCCTCTTGAAACCCTGGACCTCGAGAATACTCAGGTGAGCGACCTTTCTGTGCTGAAAGGAATGAAGCTCACCATGCTCAAGCTGCAGAACACGAAAGTGACGGACTTCAGCGTGTTGCAGGGCATGCCGCTCGAGCAGCTGAATCTTCTGAATGTTCCCTTTACCAACGAACACCTCGCACTGATCACAGATGCGCCGCTGGAGATTCTCTGGCTCGCAGGAACTCAGGTGACGGACCTCACCGGCCTGCCAACTCGACGACTGAAAAGCCTGGACGTGGAGAACACAAAAGTCAGTGCACTGGACCAGGTATCTCGAGCGACATCGCTGGAGCGACTGAACATTGCTCGAACCGAAGTGACCGATCTAACGCCGCTCAAAGGACTCCGACTTCAGCGGATCGTGCTTTCTCCGGAACGCATCGTGACCGGAATCGAAGTCCTCCGTCAGATGAAGAGCCTGGCACTGATCCAGACCACCATCGAAGAAGAACAGTCCGCTGAAGACTTTTGGAAACGCTACGACGTTGGCGCTTACAAAGCCCCGTAGAGTTTGATGTGAGCCGCAAGGCGCTAGCCGCGGGTTGATGTAAACAGCATGGGAAACAATTCACGGCGAGCGGTGGATGTTAATCCACTGATGATTCGACTGCTGTGACTGTACCTGACTTGGCGAGCGGAGTGTGTGAACGCGTGTGTGAACGCTCCGGTATGCGATTCTGGAGCGGCGCGGTATGACGGTTCCAGGTCGTGTGGTGTACCGGGAAGCTGACGCATCCCGCTCGCCGGGGGGAAATCAGAATCGCAATCAGGGGACTGACGTCGCCCAGCTCGCCTTTATTTTCTGTCACTCATTTTTTGTCCGACCATTGCGTTCGTTGTGATTGCGTTGGGTT
The DNA here is from genome assembly GCA_016795145.1 of Planctomycetaceae bacterium. Classification (GTDB taxonomy): domain Bacteria; phylum Planctomycetota; class Planctomycetia; order Planctomycetales; family Planctomycetaceae; genus SXXK01. Next base: position 10,063 of record JAEUII010000398.1, on the reverse strand, counting down.
TTTCCGTTTGCACTCCTGGGCTTCCGGCGCCTGCGGCACACGCACTTTGTGCGTGCTACCCGATTGCGGGTTGCAGGTGGATGCCAGAAGAACACATGAAAAAACGGGGAACATACCCGCGGCTAGCGCCTTGCGGCTCACTGGTGTTTCGAGGTGCAAAGTGACCGTGAGGGGCGTATCAGTGATTGCTGCCTACCGTCATTGGCGCTTCGCTGTTGTTGTCCCGATGAGCCCTCACGGGCGCTTCGGCTAATTGGCGAGCCAGTGCGATGCTTGTGTCGAGGACAATTCGCAGGTCCACAACCCATGGCCCCTGCTCGGGCATGGTGAATTCCCAGTGCGGGACAATGCAGACGCTCTGATGCACGGCTTCGAATCCACCTTCAGACTGACTGATCGTCTCGATTGGCATGGCCCAGATGCCCGCGGGTCGTGAGGACTCCAGACTGACGTCCATCCCAAGCCATTCATCGACCAGGCTGATGCGGTCACAATTCTGAAGCGACATTCGAGAATCCAGTGTCCCCAATCGCTGGCCAGTTCCATCGTAGAAATAACGATCGTTTGCACCGCCCGGCATTGCGGCGAAGTTGAGTTCGATCCCAAAATGCAGAGGCACATCTTTTGGAAATCCGGAGACCTGGTATTGGATCAAGAGTTCATTTGGCCGGTCCGATGAAATGACGATCACCTTGCGAACTTCACCGGTCAGTTCGTTGACTCGACCACGCCGACGAAGTTCCAGTGCGATCTTCTGTTCGCCCTTGCGAATGTTGGCTTCGTAAGCTCCGGTGGCAAAATCACCGAGCACACCGACGCCCTTCTGGAATTCCTCGAACGACAATTCCGGCTGCAGGAACAGATCCACGAGACTCTTGCGAGGCCATGTGTCGTAGATAATCTTCTGATCGAGATCCGGCTGCTTAAACTTCACGTCCTTCGAAATCGACGCAAGATCTGCATCATCACCAGCCACGTTTTTTGCATAGTCCAGAATGCGCTGATGATAGGGTTCCGGCCGCCGATTCAGCGTTGCAAGCAGGTTGACGGAGTTGGTTCGGATGTCCAGTTCGTACAGATGTCCGCCATTGGCAGGTGACACGAACGCTGCCAGCCGATGATTGGCAAGTTTCACGTCCGGGCGAGCATCCAGGTTGAAGTCTTCGACGGCGACATCAACCCATGTTGAATCTTTGCGAGTGACGCGTTCCAGCAGCGAATCGGCTTTGATCAGTTCCGAAAAAACCGCATTGCGCAGGTGTGGCAGGTAGAGTCCGCCGAAGGCACCGTGCCAGTAACTGCAGTTGCACTGACTTCGGTACAGGTGCGTCTGAGCCTCTGCGAGAAGCTCGTCCGTCAGTCCGTCCTGCGCTTCAACCTGGGCGAGACGATTGCTGACGCTGATCATGCGAGCGTACATCTCGTTGCTTTCCGGATAGCGAGTCCGGAAGTTGCGCCAGAAACCGCCGCGTGTGAAGCGCACCAGCTTCTGCCATTCTTCGTCGTCAGGATGCTGACGAGTCAGCGAGACGAATTCCTTCTGAGTCGCCGGTGGCAAAACCCATTCAGTCATTTCGCGATAGCTGGCATCAGGCAGATAGCATCGACTGTAGGGAGGAACCTTGTCGAGCACTCCGGATGGTGTCGTCACCTGAATCCATGATTCGTTGGCACGAAGCAGATCGAGGAAGCGTCGGAGCCATCGATCTTCGTAGACGTGCTTGAACGTCTCCGGCCACGAACCAAACTTCTCACCGTCATCACCAAAGACGAGGACAGGGTTGTCGTACTTCTCCGCAATCTCCTGGAGATACTCGATGACCTGCTCAGGCTCAGAGAACGGAATCAGGTACCGAAGCCGTTCGCTGTCCGGAAAGACAAACAGCAGTTGTCCTTCATCTTCGGTGACGTAGTAGCCATAGAGATCCGGCTGAGCAATCCCTGCGCACTTGAAGTGGTAGTCGTCGATGATTGTGTACTGAATGCCGGCCGTCGCAATGTCGCTGGCGAACGACTGCTCCCAGACTCGTTCCGGCAGCCACATACCTCGAACCTGAGTTCGAAACAGCTGGTTCAAATGCTGCGTGTAAGACTGGATCTGTCCGATCCGGTCGCGCCGCGGAATGTTGGCCAGGATCGGTTCATAGAACGCACCGCCGATGATCTCCACCTGAGATGCCCCGACCATTCGGCGAAGGCGCTCGATGTATTCAGGCCGATGACGTTCCAGCCATTCGAGGAGGCTGCCTGACGTGTGCAGTCCGAACGGAATTTCCGGGTAGTCCTGCATTACGTCCAGAAACGGCAGATAGCTGTCTCGATACGCCTGCTCAAACACCCCATCAAAATTGCCGACCGGCTGATGGTTATGAAACGTCAGCACCAGCCGAACAGACCCCGCCATGGACAGAACTCCAGTCAAATTCCCGAAACGCAACGACTGCTGCGATCAATGGGCCGTCTGAATTGAAGGCCTTACAACCCGAGTCAGACAGGCTTTTGAAACGTTCACCGTCAACATATCGCAACGGTAGGTTTATCGACCAGTCCGTGCCGGCATGACCAGCGTCAGCCCGCTCACAATCCGGCAATCTGGAAGAACCGGAGGAAACGATACAGGATTCCGCATTCAGGTCGCGAGACTGACTAATCAACGGCGGCACTTTTTGCACAATCGAACGGACTCAACCACATGCAATCCTCAGTCGCCGCAGACTCTACTCGCGATACCCATTATTCCCATTGCCCCCACTCTGTTGCTCGCATTGAGATGGCAGCCGCCTTCTTCTGCCGCCCGTCGTCGAAAGGAAACGGGCTGTTGAGTTATCCCAACCCGTTGCGTCAGCGAGGGATTTTCCCCAATAATCGCGGCCTTTTGTTGTGTCTCACCGACGTTTCGGCTTCCGAATGTCATTCGTTTTGCTCCCTGCTAAGCTTCCGCCACGTTCTGAGGTACTAACCTGTCTACGAGTGGTTTGGCGATGTCTGTTTCGTGTGTGTATGAATTTGATGTGGTCGTTGTTGGAGCGGGGCATGCCGGTGTCGAAGCGGCGCTCGCGTCAGCTCGCGTCGGAGCCAAAACGGCTCTCTTGACAATGAACTGCGACACGGTTGCTCAGATGAGCTGCAACCCGGCGATTGGTGGCGTTGCGAAAGGGCAGATCGTCCGCGAAATCGACGCGCTGGGCGGTGAGATGGGACGCGTGATCGACGCGACAGGTATTCATTTTCGCATGCTGAATGCCAGCAAGGGGCCGGCGATGCACAGTCCGCGCGCTCAGGCGGACAAGAAGGCCTACCAGTTCGAGATGAAGAACCGGGTGGAGCAGCAGCCCAATCTGACTCTGTGCCAGGAGATGGTGGAATCGCTGGTCACAGAGAACGGCAAGGTCGCAGGCATCCGCGTCGCTGGCGATGCGCTATATCGCGCGCGAGCGGTCGTGCTGACAACCGGGACATTTCTCAAGGCGATCATGCACACCGGAGAACAGAAGGCCGAAGGCGGTCGAGCCGGTGACAAGGCGGCTCACGGGATGTCGGCATCGCTCAAGGAACTGGGTATTGAACTGCGTCGCTTCAAGACCGGAACTCCAGCGAGACTGAACGGACGAACGATTGATTTCTCGCGCTGTGAACCGCAGCCGGGAGACGACAATCCTGAACCGTTTTCATACATGACCGATCGGATTACTCAACCGCAGATCCATTGTTATCTCACGTCGACGACGCCCGAGATTCATGAGATCATTCGAGCCAATCTGCATCGTGCTCCGATGTACTCCGGGCAGATTCAGTCGACCGGGCCACGCTACTGTCCGTCGATCGAAGACAAGGTCGTGCGATTCGCGGAGAAGGAAACACACCAGATTTTCCTGGAGCCTGAAGGAAGGAATACTCAGGAAGTTTACTGCAACGGAATCTCGACCAGCCTTCCTCGCGACGTCCAGGACCAGATCATTCGACGCATCCCGGGATGCGAGAATGCTCAGATCATGCGTTATGGTTACGCGGTCGAGTACGACTTTGCGCCGCCGACTCAATTGCATCCCACTCTGGAAACGCGTCGCGTCGAAGGCCTGTACTTCGCAGGCCAGATCAACGGAACGACCGGGTACGAAGAAGCTGCGGGGCAGGGGCTGATTGCCGGGATCAATGCCGCGAGGAAGGTGGCCGGTAAGAGTGCGTTTGCACTGGACCGCAGCCAGGCCTACCTGGGAGTTCTTGTTGATGATCTTGTGACGAAGGGCGTTGATGAACCCTATCGAATGTTCACATCGAGGGCCGAGTATCGTCTGCTGCTGCGACAGGACAATGCAGACCGTCGACTGACACCAATCGGACTGGAGCTTGGCACTGTTTGCGCCGAACGGGCCGGCCGGTTTCGAGCCTACGACGAAGAGCTCGGCCGTGCGTTTGCGGCCATGAAGAAGTTGCGAGCCCAGGGCGCGACGCTGGAAGAATGGCTGCGACGAGCACCGACATGGGAGCAAGTCTATGAGGCGTTCCCTGATGTCGCCGCGATGAATCTGAGCGAAGCGGTTCGTCGCCAGATGGAAATCGAAGCGCAGTATGCCGGTTATGTGCGACGACAGGAGACCGAGATTGCTCGACTGCAGAAGGTCGATTCCATTCGCATTCCGGATCCGTTCGATTTCCGATCACTTGTGCAACTGCGCATGGAGGCCAGAGAAAAGCTGTCGCGTCACAAGCCTTCGACAGTTGGGCAGGCAAGCCGCATCAGCGGGATCACGCCGGCTGACATCGCCGTGCTGATGTTCTACCTGGCAAGGGGGCCAGCGACGGAGCAGGAGTCAGTGTAGCGACTTACACTTTGCATTTTTCAAAACTGAGCCTGAGGCGCTAGCCGAGGTTTTCTTGAGTGTTCTGGAATTGACTGGCGGGTGTTAGTGCTCCGCCACAACAACGAAGACGGGTTCGTCATTTCCGCGCAGGCGGGAATGTAGAACGTTGCAAACTGGGTTCCCGCCTGCGCGGGAATGACGGCTAAACACAAGTTGTTGCTATTACAAACGGCTAGCGCCTTAGGCTCAGAAGGTGTTCGGGGGCGGAACTGCATTTCGGGAAGCTTGCCTCGGTTTGGAGATGTGCCACAATCCCGGATGTGGTGAATGGGCGGAACTTCTTTTCTGTGGCGGGACTCATGCGTCTGATCTTTCTTGGGACTGGTGGATATCACCCCAACGAGCGACGGCAGACGGCCAGTCTGTTACTTCCGGAGCAGGGTATTGCTCTGGATGCCGGGACAGGGATGTTCCGTCTGGCTTCGAAACTGGCGTGTTCCGAACTGGATGTGTTGCTGACTCATGCGCATCTTGACCACATAGTTGGTCTGACGTTTCTGCTGGTTCCGATGTTGAAGGGTGAATTGACTCGAGTTCGCGTTTATGGAACCGAGGAGACTCTTCGAGCAGTTCGCGACCACCTTTTTGCCCCCGCACTTTTTCCTGTGATGCCCGACTTTGAGTGGTGTCCACTGACGAAATCACCCATGAGTTTTGCGAACGGAGTTTCTGTTTGCTGGACGGGTCTTGATCACCCCGGCGGTTCCATTGCATATCGAATCGAAGCTGGTGGCAAGTCCGTGGCCTATGTGACAGACACAACGGCTCCTGGACGATACGGCGACTTCATTCATGGTGTCGACCTGCTGGTCCACGAGTGCTACTTCCCGGACGACATGGCGGACTGGGCCGCCAAAACCGGTCACAGCAATTCAACCCCAGTTGCGCAGATTGCCAGAAGTGCTGCCGTAAAGCGGCTCGTGCTTGTGCATGCAGATCCACAGCATCCTGAAGACGATCCCATTGGGTTGGACGGTATTCGGAAGATCTTTCCGAACTCGCAACTTGCAGAAGACCTTGGCGAAATTGAAATCTGAGCGGTTTCGCCGGATTTCGAGCATTTATTGGGAGCCCCCTGGGCGTTTAGTGAGCATGGTTATCCACAAAATCCCTTGCTGACGCTGCGGGTTGGGATTGGTCAACCTGCGCAAAGCACCCTGATCCCGCACCGACGTGTCGGGTTACGAAGTTTCACCAGATCACTCGCCTGAAAGGGCAATGACGCCGAGATGCCGGCGATCACAACCGCCAGGGGGTGCGCAGCCAACCCAAAACATGATATTGACTGAACTTACGAAAAGAATGACTCTACGCGGCTAAGCCCCGTCAGACGACCATGGATGGTCCAGCCACTGACGTGGGGCCTCGAATGTCGCAGACTGTTTATGTTGTGATTCAGCGTCCATGATTCTGGATGTGGCCGTGATCCGAAGGAGCGGAGCCGCGCTGGTTTTGGCTGGCGTGATGGCATTGCTTTCGGGCTGCGCAACGACAGAATTTGTGCAGGTCCGCCAGCGTCCTCACAATCCAGTGACAGACCGCCTGAAAGCCTCCTCGTTTGGCTACGTGCGTCATTCCAAACGCAGTGATTCGTATCTGCGTCAAGTTGGTTATCGAGGCGAAGGCGATGTGAAATCGCTGCTGCAGTTTTGCCTCCAGCAGCCGATGACCGCGGAGAACCTGGAAGGCAAGCACGCGCTGGCTGAGTTTCAATACCTCACAGCCGAGTCGATTCGAACACGAGATCCGAAGCTCTCGATGGAGCTATACCTTGACGCAGCCCGCACATCATGGAGCTACTTCGCCGCGCAAAGTGACACTGGAATCGTACTGAACCCTGCTGATCCTCAGCATCGAAGTACAGCAGAGATCTACAACACCAGCACCGAGAAACTGCTGCGACTTGCAAAATCTGAAGGACGACTGCAACTTGGCCAGTCGCTGCGGATGCCTTTGACTGGACGCAGACTGATGTTCGAGATCCCGTTTCCGTCTCGGATGATGTCGATGGAACACTTCGGCGAGTTTGAGTTTGTCTCTGACTATCAGCTGAAGAATCTCACCCATCGCCACGTCTCCTCCGGGCTGGGTGTTCCGATCATTGCCATTCGACCGGCGACCATGGGGCGTGACCCGCTGGAAAAGTACTACACGCAGGGCATGAGTCTCGCGGCCACGATGGTACTTCGGTTTGATGATTATGAATCCGCCAGCGGAGTCTCCAACGTCCATCTTCAGATTTTTGATCCGCGGGAGTCCGACGGACTGCTGGTTGGAACAACGCTGGTGCCACTGGAAACCGATGTCAGTACTCCGCTGGCTCGGTTTCTGAGCAATCCGGATTTGAGTCTGCTGGATACCTGGGGCTTGATTCGTCCCGACCTTGCCGATCGTGTCGAGGGACTTTACATGGTTCAGCCATACGACCCGGACCGTATTCCAGTATTGATGGTTCATGGGTTCTGGTCGAGCCCGATGACGTGGATGGAAATGTTCAACGACCTTCAGGCGGATCCTGAAATTCGACGAAAGTACCAGTTCTGGTTCTACCTGTATCCTACCGGCGAGCCTGTTGCGTTCTCTGCGGCGAAGCTCCGCGAAGAACTGCAGGAGGTGCGTCGCGCCTGTGACCCTGAGTATCGAAATTCAAAGCTGGATGAAATGGTCGTCGTCGGCCACAGCATGGGCGGTTTGCTGTCTCATATGTTGACGATCAACAGCGGTGACAAGTTCTGGAACAGCGTCAGTCGCAAGCCTGTTGACGAACTCAGAACCTCCGACGAGGTGAAGACAGAGATTCGGAAAGTGTTCTTCTTCCAGTCGAATCCGTCTGTCAGTCGTATTGTGACCATTGCGAGTCCCTACGGAGGCAGCACGCTGTCCAATCGGTTCACCCGCTGGCTCAGTGGTTCACTGATCTGGCTGCCAAGCCGAACAATGGAACTCAGCAAAGTTGTCTTCGAACAGAACGAAGTGAGTGTCTGGGATCGTGTCGCAGCACCTCGGACCAGTATCGATTCACTGACCAGACATTCTGGGGTCCTGAAGATGATTCGAGAGTCGCACGTTCCGCCTGAGGTGAAGCACCACAACATCATTGCGGTCTGGCGTGGTAAGAATCAGGGAAACTGGACCGACGGCGTCGTCACGTTTGCGAGCGCACATCGCCAGGATGTCACGAGCGAAAAGGTCGTCCATGCGGGGCACAGCGAGGTCGTACGTCATTCAGAAACTGTTTCAGAGATTCGCCGTATCCTTCTGGAGCATCTTGAGGAATCTCAGCGGCGCAGGTTCCCGGTGATTCCTGCTCGCCAGACTGTCAGCGTACCAGGGTCACGATATCCCGCACCAAACGTCGTCAACAGCCGCTGGTGATTCTTCCGGGGCGTGTTATTCCGTGTCCTCAGCGCACAAAAAACCGCCTGATGGAATGCTCACATCAGGCGGCGTTGAATTCGTTCGCCCGTGGCGTGTTCACGGGCGAACAAATGGCCCTCAGGGCCGTCTTGTTTTGGTGTCTCAGTGGCTCACATAGATCGCCGGGTCATCAATAATGAAGGGCGTCGACCAGGTGTTGCCGTCGTTCTGGTTGCACACGTTGAAGAAGTGAGTCGCAAAGTATTCTGCCTGGTAGCCATAAGGATGAGCAGAATACAGGTGGTCTTTCCCGGTCAGGTTTTCAACGCCCTGGTGGCCATAGTAGTGAACTCGGCCGTCGCCAGTGACAGACATGCCCAGGGTCCACCAGCCTGGTGAAAGGGTCAGGCTCTTCACTTCGTGCCCCAGGTTATTGCCTCGGATCAGAAGAACGGCTTCGTCTTCCTTGTAGCGACCATCATGGCTGCTGTGGAATTCGATGAAGAAGCCCGGCCAGTAATCTTCCTGCTTTCGAACGGTCTTTGTGAAAAGGAACTTCTTCTCTGTGTCGGTCGTCGTGGTCTTCAGGTCGATACGGTAGCCGAAATGAGAGCCGGAGCGGTTCTCCCATTTCTCAAACGGCGGCAGGTAGATTCGAGTCACGACGTTGGGATTTCGTCCCGTTGAGATCGCTCCGACCTTGGACGAGCACGCCATGATCAGGTCGTCCTGCTCCATCTTATTCGAGCTGAATCCCGGGATGCCCGAGTTCAGAGTCTGAATCTTTAGAGCTCCCTTGCTTCCCTGAAGGCCGCCTTCCGGAGTTGCAACGCGAACAATGTGGTCCGGCATGCCTCGCTTTGGGCTCTCGAACCACTTCTTATTGCTTGAGTATCCGGTTGGAGAACGAACCTGTTCGTCCTGTTCTCGGCTGGCCTTCGCGCCGTTGGGAATCCACTTCCAGGATTCATCTTCAAAATCGTCGCCGACTTGATTCAGCTTCATGCCGGTGCCAGGCACGATTTGAGCAAACGCGTCGGTGAAGAGAATTGGGATCGCAACAACGAAACAGGCGGCACGTACCAATTGAATAACAGGCGACTTCATGTCGTCTTTGCCCCCAAGTACGAATCCATTCAGACTGAGAGACATTGCCAGGCAAGTCTGCACTTTCGGCATAAGATGCCGCAAAGGGTGTCGTCGATTGCGGCGAATCATCCATGAATGCAGCAGCCGAGAGCCCTTCATCTGGACTTATCGGCCGACATCTCAAAAGCGTTCGACACATTCCAATCGTTCTCAGCAGTCTCCGCCGACCCTGTTCGCTATGGCCGGAAAGGCCTTTCTATCTTGCCAGACCGGAATTTTCCGCGTCGGGCAAGTCCCCATTTGCAGCGAATCACGCATCGGAGTCAGCGCAGCAACGAGGCCAGTACTGTGCAGAAAAGCACAGCCTAGCCTTGTTGTCCTGAGTTTGCAGTTGATCCACTCAGACTGCTTCAAAGAGATTCGGTTAGACCGGCACAACTTCCACAGTTGGGTCCTCGATGACGATCGGTTCGTCAACGACCGGTGTTTCGTCAACGACTGGTGTTTCGTCAACGACCGGTGTTTCGTCAACGACCGGTGTTTCGTCAACGACTGGTGTTTCGTCAACGACTGGTGTTTCGTCAACGACTGGTGTTTCATCAACGACTGGAGCTTCATCAACGACCGGTGCTTCGTCAACGACCGGAGCTTCTTCAACGACCGGAGCTTCGTCAACGACAGGAGCTTCTTCAACGACCGGAGCTTCGTCAACGACAGGAGCTACGTCAACGACAGGAGCTACTTCAACGACAGGA
>JAEUII010000326.1 GCA_016795145.1 Planctomycetaceae bacterium | reverse complement strand
GTCGTTGCCCGCAGGAAGTTCGCGAGATCATGTTTGATCCGGAATCGTAAGGCCACGAGTCGCCAATTTCGGCAGATCATGAACGGAGGCAAGGACCCGCAGCAGTTCTCAGGCTCAGGCTCAGACTCAATCAGATTGTTTGGACGGTAGTTCGATGGGAAGGTAAAGTGCCATAGCACCGGGAGCGAGGAACTGCATGGATTGGTTGAGCGGGTACTGTTGTGGTGACATCACGCTCCAGTGTATCCACATCGTGTCTTCGAACATTCGGTTCGCGGAGTAATGCTGCCATGAGTTGGGAGAATCTCGACGCGGAAGGGAAGCCCCTGCAGGCAGTGTTGATGGAAGTGACGCAATCCGTTGGTTCAGCATTTATGCAGGCGGTTGGTCGCTATGGGTACCATGTGGAGGCGCCAAGATTCGGCACAAACCCCAATGATCCTATAAGTTGCTACGTCGAATGGTGGCTGGAAATACCGGCACCATACGAATTGATGTCTTGTGAACTGCAGCTCCTCGCGACGGCAGACGGTCCAGAGGTCTCAGCGCGAATTGCTGTGTGGCGATATCTGGGCAAAGGCATTAGCCTGGATGTCGATGTCTGGAGGTCTGCAGATGTGATCGTTGAATCGCCGTCAGCAGCAGCAGCGGAACTGCAACGGGTCGGCGCAGAGCTTGTGCGACAATGTAAACTGCTCGATCTTGCCACGTACCTCGGAGCCAGTAGCGCGCTACCTGAAAGCTCGGTGGAATCCGAGGATTGAACCGAGCCGTTGTGCTGTATGCCCGTAGTGAAATTGCAAACTATGCCTTCGCGCGGGACACTGACAAGATTCATGAAACAGAATTTCGACCGGCTCGATCGCAAAGGACCAACTCCGGTGCAAAATCTTCGAACTACAATACTGGTCTTTGTCGCAGGATTCGCAGCGGTCCACTCGGCACACCCGCTTCAGGGACAGCAGCAGGGACCACCAGCATTTGATTCCGTTGAAGTGAAGGGCGACAGATCGGTCTTATTCCGAATTTGGGCGCCGAATGCTTCGAAGGTGAACCTGGTGAGCAGTGACATGCCCGGCTCGAATCCTTTTGGTCCCGGGATTGAACTTTCGAAGCATGCTGATGGTGTTTGGGAGACCACCACTGCTCCCGTGGCAGCTGGATCGTACCGTTACGCATTTGACGTTGACGGGTTGACCGTCACTGACCCGAAGAACGGCGCAACCAGTGAAAGCAACTCCAACACCTGGAGTTTGTTTTCGGTTCCCGGATCGAGTGTGTCAGATCTGCAGGAGGTACCGCAAGGGGCAATTTCTATTTGGACTTACCGGTCAAAGTCGCTTGGGCGGTCACGTCGAGTCCACGTCTACACACCGCCAGGTTATGAAGGCTCCAGCGGCACATATCCAGTCCTCTATCTGCTGCATGGCGCGATGGACTCGGATGCATCTTGGAGCACCGTTGGCCGGGCGGGAACTGTGCTCGATAACCTGATTGCCGCTGGCAAGGCCAAACCAATGATCGTTGTCATGCCGATGGGACATACGGGCCCCTTTACATTCGGGCCGGGCGGAAACAACTTTCAGGAACAGATGAGTCTGTTTGAACGAGATTTTGCGGAAGACCTCCGCCCGGCTGTAGAGCAACGGTATCGGATTACAAGCGGTCGCGAAAATCGTGCGATCGCGGGACTCTCCATGGGTGGAGCCCAGACTCTGAATATTGCAATCCGGAATTTGAGTGACTACGGATACATCGGCGTATTCAGCTCCGGAGTGTTTGGGATCGAAGGCACAGGATTCGGTGCGAACAACACAAGTCCAACATGGCAAGAACAGCACTCGGCAGCACTGCAAGACAAGGAAGTCCGGCAGGGCCTGAAGCTCGTGTGGTTTGCAACAGGCAAGGACGACTTCCTGCTGTCCACATCCCGAGCCACAGTCGACATGCTGAAAAAACATGGCTTTCCCGTGATCTTCGAAGAAACGGAAGGAGGTCACACATGGCACAACTGGCGAGAACTCTACCTGCCCGCCTTTGCGAGTCGGCTTTTTCAGTAGTTTCGTCGCTCGGATTCAGCATGTACACCAGTTTGGAGATGATCCAGAACTGGACTGGCTCTGGCGTCAAAAAAGGCCTCAACGCAAGGTTTGGGTGACGAAAGAGTAAAGGCTTTCAGGATGGCTGCAGAAAAGTCGAAGTCCGCCACCGGCTTTTGCGAGCAGCCGCTGGAAATGAGAACACACAATTACGTTTACGGCGTCGATGCACTCGATGGCAACGACGCCTGGTCACTTTTCGAGGCGGCAGGTCAAGGCGATGTTGATCGTGCAAAGAAGCTGCTGGATAATGACCCGCGACTTGTAAATGCACAGTACTGGTACCAGTTTCCGCTGCATCGAGCTGTGGAGGCTGGAAGAACAGAGATGGTGTGTCTTCTTCTGGATCGCGGCGCTGATCCGGGGCAGTCACGTTATACGTACAATTCGTGGGACAAATTGCTGCGGTCAGCTCAGGCCAACGGTCAACAGGAAATCGCGACTTTGCTCAGCAGCGCCATGCGACATCGATTCAATTTCGACGACGGCTTCAATTGCCTTAAGGATGCAATAATCTCAAGGGATTCAGCTTCGATCGAACGTGTGATTCGGGAATCTCCAGGCCTGACCAAAGCGAGTGATGCACTCGGAAACAATGCCATCCACTGGTGTGTAATCACTCGCCAAATCAACTGGATCTCTCGCTTTGTGGAACTGGGTACGCCCATCGACGGTCTGCGAGCCGATGGTCAGTCACCTGTCTTGCTGGCGGTTAGTGGTGCTACCGATTATTGGTATCGTGAAACACGGCATCGAGAACATTCATCGATGCGAAACACGTCAGTGCTGGCTGGCTTCCTCCTGGCCCTTGGCGCGGACTATTCGATTTCAGTGGCAGCCGCGATTGGTGACTCGGAACGAGTCGAGCAGTTAATCAAAATCGACCGGACTTTGGCACAGAATCGGGATTCGGCCAGAATCACTCCGCTCACTCGTGCTGCACGGTCAGGATATCTCCACATCGTCAAGTTGCTGATCGACAATGGCGCAGATCCCAATCTGCCGGAAGAATGCGCTCCGGAAGGCAGAGCACTTTATGAAGCGTGCTGTGGAAATCACCTTTCAGTTGCGAGACTCTTGCTGGAGCGCGGCGCCAACCCTAATGCCGGGGTGGATTCCTGCGAGTGTTGTTTGACGATCGCTGAAGTCTGCCATGGTGATCAGGCAAAGCCGTTACAGGAGCTTCTTCTACAGTACGAGGCCTACGTGCCGCCATATCGAATGAATCGCGAACAACTGAAAGCCGCTCTGCTTAACCAGGCCCCCGTCGTCCGGCACGATGAATTCCTGCGCTGTGCAATGCAGAATTGTGATGTGGAACTCCTCGATCTCTTGCTGAGTTCAGATCGTACAGTGATTTCACAACTCGAAGTTGGAGACGAATTGACATTTCTCAACGATCGGGATTTGATCGCCCGCGTGTTGTCTCGTGGATTTGACGGAACCAGGCGAGACTGGCAGGGTAAAACGCTGATCGAAAAGTGTCGAGAAGGGGGCCACGAAACGCTGCTTCAATGTTTGACGGGAAATAGCCGTCAAGACACTGCTTGATCCTACCGCACGACAGACGCAGTGGCCGCGTCCGAAATGCCACGAGACTCCGGAGGCCCATCTGCGACGAAGACGGTTGGAGCTACCTCATTACCGAGGACTTCGCAGCAGAGACAGCCAACGAAAAAATCAGGGGCTTACGTCGCGATATGGCACTATTCTGATCGGTTCTTGCGGCTTCTTCGAATTCCGCGATGGGAATCCAGCGCAAAGAACGAAACAAAGCGTTTGCCAGCATCAGTCACAGCCAGGGAATTCGCGCGTTCCAGCGCGTCTGCCATAGGCATCCCGGATCGACACACCAGCTTGAAGAGTGTCTTGATCTCGTCTCGCTCAACGCTGCTGATGCCATCTCGAATCAGTCCCACGGTGTTGAGACCTACTGCCGTTCCAACCTGGTCTGTGATTGTAAATGGAGGAATGTCCTGGCAGATTTTCGCCACGCCGCTGATCATTGCCAGTTCCCCAATCCGTACAAACTGATGGACGCCAGTGTTGCCGGAAATGATTGCCTTTCGACCGACCTGCACATGTCCCCCAAGCAGCGCTCCGCTGACCATGGTGACCTCCTGGTCAAGAACACAGTCATGCCCGACATGCGAGTTCGTCATCAGATAACAGCGATCGCCAACGATCGTTGAGGCTCCTGCAACAGAGGCACGATGGATTGTGACTCCTTCTCGGATGACACAACCATTTCCAACGCGGCAATAGGTGATTTCACCTTTGAACTTGAAGTCTTGAGGGACATCTCCGATGACAGCATGCGAGTGCACGATGCATCCGGCACCAATCTCGGTATGTCCGAGTACGACGACGGATGGCCCCAGACGACTTCCCGCGCCGATTCTTACCGGCCCCTCGATCACAACATGTGGCCCAAGTTCTGCCGAAGGATCGACTTCCGCCTGAGAATCAACAAACGCCGTGGCGTGAATTACCATTATGTTACTCGGATTCCAGATCTCTGTGGTGTCAGCAATTGTTGTTCAAGGTCATTCCACGGTTGATCACCCGGAACTGGAACCCTGCTGTTCGGATCTTCTTACAAATCCGCAGTCAAAGACAGCAACCCGGTCGGGAACCACGGACGGCGATCAGGAAATT
>JAEUII010000309.1 GCA_016795145.1 Planctomycetaceae bacterium | reverse complement strand
CACCCAGCTGATAATGATGCTCCAGCAACAGAACGCTGTATCCCTGACGTGCCATGATGTTGGCAGAGGTCAGACCGGCCAGCCCGCTACCGATCACAATGACGTCGTAGGAGTCTTTGGTACCCTTAAGAAAATCGCGAGCCATCTCAGTGTCTGTTTCGTTCGATATGTGCACTGAAGCAGACTGCTGGATTCCCCGCCTGCTTCTTGATCCGATGAACACAAGAATCTACCGGCACGCGTCAGTGGCTTCAAACGGGCAACCTTTCTTCCCTTGAAAAGCCACCATCGCTGAGAATTCTGGTGCAACTTTGGACTGATCAAGGAGTCCAAAACTTCGAATCGTTCATTTCCGGACCAGAACTTCACGGCACGCGGTTTGCGAAATGGATTGTTCGGTCACTCACTCCCTTCTGTTCCCCACGCAAAGGATGCTTTCATGTTTCTCAGATCATTCCGATCAACGCGCCTGTTCGTCTGCCTCACTGTCTGTGCCGCAGCCATTTCGCTGACATCCTTCTCGTCCGCGCAGGATGAGCCAAAGACACCAAAGCAGAAGCCTATCGAAACACAGATGCGAGCCAAGTTGAATGCTTCGGCGACTGTGCTGGAAGGGCTCGCCACAGAGAACGCTGATCTCGTTTCTGAAGGCAGCAAAGTCCTGCTGGATCTAAGCAAAGCAGAAGTTTGGCAGGTCCTGAAAGACTCCGAGTACCGTGAACACACTCAGGGGTTTCGCAGTGCTGTTCGACGCATGGAAGAGGCCGCGAAGGAAAAGCAGTTTGCCTCCGCACAGCTCGAATGGCTCGAAGCCACCAAGAAGTGCTTCGACTGCCACAACCACATTCGCAAAGCCAAAACGACAGCAGACAAGTAACGAATAGCAGAACCTCTTCAGCAGCACATCGGTGAAATGCGCTTATTGGCACAGGCATGGGCATGTCTGTGCCAATATCGCACAGGTGCTGATCGATCCTGAATCCGTCTCCCCCATCCGAAGCACCAAATGAGGTGTGACTCCCGTGAGACGCTTCTTCACTGATCTCACGGCACTTGGTACATCGCACGTTTTTCAAATGCCTGAAACCTGGTTCAAGCTAAGTTTGAGTCCACCACTGTATCAGCCTGGGTGGCCAGTAGCGTTCTGGTAGTGTCATTGCAACGTTCGGCTCTTCACGGCTTACAACAACCGGAAGGAGGGGCCGACAAAGACGACCATTGGGCAAGTGCTTACGTACGAACATCGTCGTCGAGATCCTGCAACGCATGAATGGGCTGACCGACCTGGGTACAGCAAGGCCATAGACACGTATGTGCTCATCCGTCAGATACTGCGCGATGGGCTGTAGGTCACGTTCAAAAGGCCGTGTCCCCTTCAGCTGATAAAGCGAATGAGCAACTTCGCCCAAGACTGCAGGATCCACGTTGCGTTGGTCGTCGAGTGAATAAACCAGTTCTCCAGGGTGATTCTCATTGCCTGCTGAGTAAAGTCGTCGATTCGCCTGAATCAGGTGTCCCCAAACGACGCCGCCGTTCGTGTAAAGAGAACGAAGTTCATTGAAGTGTGTCATCAGTTCGTCATCCGGATTCTTTCGGAGCCACTCCGGCATTGGAATACGGAGATATGCAATACGGTTCCACAGAGAGAAGTGTCTGGGCGCCGCGCCAAAGTTTTCCTGACATTGAAGAAGAAGTTGGTGGATCATTTGGAACCTCTACTGTGATGCGGTAATGACAGGAGCTCCGGGCACAGACTTGGGAAACGAACCCGGCAACGAACAAGCGACCGATGGCGCGTCCCTCTGCCTTCAGCGTTCCCACTGCTTTGCATCTTCAGCATCTCGATTGATCCAGTCTGAATCATTCGAAACGGCGAGCACTGGACGTCGGTCCTCCGTGTCTGGCCATTCATGCAGTTGTCCGCCTATCGTAGTCGTTATTCTCTGAGTGATACGTTCATTCGGCCCCAGGGAACCTTCACAGGTTGAGCGGCTCGTTGAGTCCTACGTCCAGGGTGCAGCTTTCAATCAAGACCCGATTCTCCCTGCGCAATAGCGACTCGTCGAAAGTCACGAAGGGCCATGCCAACTTTGGAGTACGGATAGATGCGGCATCGAGGTATTTGGCTCCGCAGTCTTGCAACTTCGATGGGACAGAAATTCTTCCCGCAAAGGAACAGGAACTCAAGCGTACGCAACTGACCCACGGGAGAAAGCTGCTGGACAGAATCATCAATCAGCAACACTCGAAGCTGTGACATTTGGCTCAGCGGCTCCAGAGATTCCACGTCACGCCAGATTGCGAGTGAACGAAGTGTTCCAGTTTCGGCAAGTCGCTGCAGTGATGTCTTGCTGACACCGCGGTCCACAGACAGTGTACGAAGCCCAAGTTCGCTCAGCATTGCAACACCACTGGCCGTGATTTGTGTTCCTTCGAGAGACAATGTCTTCAGTGATTTCGAGGCCAGCAGAAATCTGATTCCCCTGTCGGTGATTGCATTGTGACTCAAATCGAGGCTCTCGATCGCCGACATCTCAGCCAGATCAGGCATGCCGGCATCAGTGACAGATGTTCTGCAGAGACTAAGAGTCTCCAGTGGGTTTTCACTTAACCAGACAAGACCAGTATCGCTCACTTTCGTGCAGAAAAGGTCGAGACTTCGCAACGTCCGGGCATCGCCAAGAAATCGAACGCCATCGTCGAAGACGTCCGTCAAACCCAGTTTGAGTGACCGCAGATTGATGAACTTCGAAACAGACCTCAGTCCCTGGTCACTAATTCCCGTATCAGTCAGTTTCAGGGAATCGAGTGCACCATCTCTTGGGAACTTTGACAGTGCCTCGTCATCGATAGTGGTGTTGCTCACATTCAGACTCTTGAGGCAGAAAGAAAAGTAACTCACGACATCCACAATCTCGGCCCCACCAACGGCCGTGTGCCGCAGGTTGAGCGATTCCAGTGACCTGAGTGAAAGGCACTCCAGAAGCCCTGCGCTTGTCATATTGAGATAGCTGAGATTCAGGTCACACAACTGCGGCATCGAAGGCAGAAGCGATCTCAGACCATGATCATCAATGTGGGTTGCACCGATATGAAGTCGCTGCAGAAACGGCATCTCTACGAGGTAACCTGAAGCTGCGTTGGAGATAAGGTTCCGCTGGATATTCCCTGGCGGTGCTGGCCTGAGACCGGGAGGCAGACATTGACAGTGCACCCCGATATCCAGTGTGGTCAGCTGCAAACAACCCTGCAGTTCTGAGAGTCCTGCGTCCGTGATGTTTGTTCGATTCAGCGACAAGGTATCCAGCGCAGGCATTTGGCCAACAAATGCCAGACCAGCATCGCTGATCTGCGTCCGATCAAGTACGAGGGTGGCGAATCCAGGGGAGAAGATCAGTTCTTCAAGGTCTTCATCAGCAATCTCTACCTGATCCAGATTGACAAGTCCTTCTGGATACCTGTCCGAATACTCAATCGTTGCGCCAAATCGAGCCAGAAGCTTGAGGGCTCTATCTGCCGGATTTTGATCGAACATCTTCGTGCCCCAAATTCGGCGTGATTGTGATTAGGTGACAACCAGATTGTCGCAGTGCCTCGGAGTCTGGCAATCTCAAGGGACGATATTCCGAGGCCACTCATCGTAGCCGCCCCTCTCTGAGTGACGAAATGCGATTCATTCGCCGCAGGAAAGGAATAGCCCAGGGTGCATGGCACCTTGACGAACATATTCAGCAAAAACACTGATTTCTTTAACATGAATGGCAAGCAAAAGTACCGGCCGGTTGACACCGCCGCTCGCCGATGTGGATGGGGCGGCATGGGGAACTTAGTTGCGTAAATCGACGTTGCTTATCCCTCTGGCTTCCAGACTCACGGCTTTTCGAAACAGCTCCGTTTTGCCGCGATAAAGGATCACGTCCCAGTTGCCTGGCCAAAGGTTCTGGAACTCCGTTGGCCCATAAACGAGATCGTTACCCGAGAGCCTTTCTGAGATTGCTCCGGATTCATGAACGGCGACGACCGACACGTTTTTGTCGTACGACAACTTTGGGGAGATTTGAAATCGCAGCGTCGCGCCGGGATGGAGATCGAAAGCTCCCAGATCCTGATGATTATTACTCACAGTCGTTCGTGGCAGCTGACACCATCCAGCCGGTGACCGTGCATAAATATCAAAGACATCCTGGTCGAGGTATCGCAGACAGAACCTTCCGTCTTCGCTACACCCTGCGACTCGAAGTTGCCCCGTTTTCTGGCCCACTGCAATCACACAAAGATCGTGCTGTGAGTCTTTCGGAATCCTGATGACTCCTGCCACGCTGCCGGCTCCAAGTGGAATTCGGACATCCACCGGGTCTTCAGCAATCTGAATGCGTTTTCGAAAGTACTCCGCGGGATAACGTCGATTCGTCAGAGTGTCCGAGATCACAAGCTCATAATCTCCGGGGCTCACATCACTGATCGAGAATTGCTCAGATGTCGTGAGTTCAATTCTGGTTTGCTCAGGGATCGATCCCTTGTTGTCTTCTGCAAGCTCCAGAGAAACGGCGAAGCGGGGTCCATAACTTTCGAGACCACCAGGATCCGGCGTTGGTTCCGGGCCAAACCCGGTTTCTCTGTCTTCTGGCGTACCGTCTCCAACGACGATCTGACAGTTGACTCTTTCACGAAGTGCCGGACTAAAGAACTCTGCTTCGGTGTTCTCGTTCTCAACGATGCTGACGATTAAGCGATCCGCAGACACAATATCTGCCAATATCGTTTTGGGCAGACCAATCACAACTTGTCCGACCGGAACGTTGTCGATTCGAAAACGACCACGTTCGTCCGTCTGGAATGATCGTGGCGCCAGATGCGGAAACAGATCGTGGTCATCATTGCCCGCTGTGTCCGTAAAGTGCAGCGTTCCTTCAGCGAAGGCTTGTCGTGATGGAAGCTGATCGCCGTCTTCCGCGGCATCTTTCGACGACTTCGGCTCATCCCAAACGATGCCCGTAATTGATCCGGTTCCTCGCAAGGAAAAATCACCAGCGTTGCAGTCGTTTTCCGCAACATCCAGTACCGTGCTGAACGGTGAAACGGTTGTCCCGCTGATCGCAAGGAGATATCTCCCCGGTGCCACATGCGAAAAGTGGAACTCACCATGATCGTCCAGTGCAACAGACATACGGCTCATGTTCTGCCGCATGGTGACGTCTGAAGCCCGAGGTCTCCGCGACAGGTATCGAAGCTGAGGCACAATGTGAATTTGGATCGGATCTTTGAAACGATCATGGTTCGTCACGCGGCCAGTGACGATATGTCCCGACTTGAGGGTCACTTCAAGCGACTGCACTGTTTCCCATCGAGGCATTTCCGTTTCCCAAAACGCAAATCCCTTCGCCCTGATTCCAATCCAGAATCTCTGCTCACGATCATCAGCGTCAACAGGAACCTTAATCTCAAACGCACTTTCGCCACGGACTGTCTGAGACTGGCATTCGAATCGCTGTGGTTCGCTTCCGATTCCGACGGCGATATCGAACTCTTCAGGAGCGGCTCCTGACTCTGTTCGCACAATCCCTCGAAGAACTGGAAGGGGCTTCAGCACGAATCGTAGTGGAGTCGTTTCTACTGCTGAGACAGATTCACGCTGTGTCTGGTAACCATCGCACTCGATCTCCAGAGAATACTTGTTGCTGCTCAAAGGGCGGGGACTCGCCAGTTCGAAGACACCATCCTGTCCGCTGCGAGCTTTTTTGCCGCTTCGATCAGAGACCACAGCACCTGCAATCGGGGATCCGTCCAGGTTCAGAACAAGGCCACGAAGCGATGGGCCTTTGCGGAGTTCGACGGTGACGTTTTGGAGATCTAACTGATCAAGATCTTCGACAGTCGCGTCAAAGTAGGCATCGTGCTCGGCATGAATCCCCATCGAAGTATCAACGCCATAGAGAACGAACTCTCCCTGAGTATTCGTGGTCACTTCCTTTTCCCAATCCGGGGCCATGATTGGCGATAAGAATCTCATCGGAGCGACCACGGCTCCTGGAACAGGCTCACCCGTCTCTGCATCAACGACGACTCCGGCGACTCGATTGCCAACGCCGACCGTGACTTCCGCCCGCCGAGTTGTGTCACTGGACTTGATCTCAATGGATTTGAATGCTCCGAAGCCATTGACCACGTCCGGCCCTGAAATATCCAATTGCAAAAGACACGACCTGGGAACCATGATGCGAAATGTTCCATCCGGTGATTCGACAGTTGTGGGTCTTGCGGTCAGAAGCGATCGTGAACCTTTGTCAGTCTGGATTTCGGCCATGTACTGAAATGAAGTGACCGGTTCGAGTGTGTCGTCGTTCAACACCACAATCACGAACTCAGAACAATCGCGTTCAAGTCCCGCGAGGATTTGCTCGCGAGGCTTCCATGTCTTTCCGATCTGGTCGATCAGATTGCCATCACGCGTCGAGAAAGTGATCGTCTTCTTGCCGTCCGTACAAACCAGCTGGCCATTCGCAGCCTGAAACGTACCGCGAGTGAATCGAAACGGACGCGTGCTGAGATAGAACGTTCCGTCCTCTGCGAATTCAACACAAAAGTGATTGTCATCATCACGAACGAAGACACCGTTGGAGATCGGCACTTCATCTGATGCACTGGGCTTGAGATACAGCAGAACCAACAGCAAACATCGAAGCGGTTGCGGCATCCAAACACTCCGTTCTGAGCCCCGATGAATGGAAACGTAAAGTCACTTGAGCGGTCGCTACTTAAGGTACAAGGCCTGTGCATTGTACCTTTGCCGCACGATCTGGCAATCTCAGGCGCTACCCACCGGCATCCACAAAGTCCCGTGACCGTTCAATGTTTCACTTCGACACGATCGGTACGACAGCGATTGTGCGTGAATTTGCCGTCGGCACCCAGTAAGCTCCTGACCTGCCCGTCTTGTTCCTTCAATCTGACAGGAAAGCTACTGGAAATGCAGCGTCGACAGATTCTGAAACATCTTACTGCCGCAGCGGCCGCCTGCGCCTGGCCGACAGTGACTGCTTCCGCGTGGGCTGGCACGAGCGTTGCGACGCAGGCAGCAACTCCGCCGAAAATTCTGCTGAGGTCGTCATGGCAGACGGTCAACATCGGCGACATTGCTCATACGCCGGGCGTGCTGGCCATTCTGGAACGTGAATGGCCAGACGCAGAAGTACGATTGTGGCCGAGTCGAGTCGACAATGGGGTGCGTGAGATTCTGCTGAGCCGTTTTCCGAAACTGACTATTGTTCAGAGCAGCAAAGAAGTTTCGCAGGCGTTCAAAGAGTGCGATTTCCTGTTGCACGGATCCGGGCCATCGCTGGTTGCTGAGAAAGATGTGGTCCGATGGAAAACGGAGACTCAAAAGCCCTACGGCATCTACGGAATCACTCTGCCAGCCCAGTCCTCCACGTCGACGACGCCTACACCGGAGGCTGCCATGCAGGCCACGATCGCCGTGCTAAGCGGCGCGTCGTTTGTGTTCTTCCGCGATTCCGTTTCGCTGCAGCTCGCGAAGTCACTGGGGTGCAGTTCTCCCATCATGGAATTCGGACCGGACGGTGCGTTCGCGACCGATTTGCGAGATGACACGAGGGCGTTGCAGTTCATGAAAACGAACGGACTGGAAAAAGGGAAATTCCTCTGCTGTATCCCACGACTTCGCTACACACCGTATTGGCTTGTCCCGGAAAAAAATACGCCGCGTGATGAGAACAAATATGCTCGCAACGAAGCCATGAAGGAGCACGACCATGCGCCACATCGCGCGGCGATCGAACGCATTGTTCGCGAAACAGACATGAAGATTCTGATTTGCCCTGAAGACAAGACTCAGATGGCCGTCGGCAAGGAAATGCTGTTCGACAAGCTTCCGTCGGACATTCAGAAACGATGCGTGTGGCGATCGGATTATTGGCTTCCGGGAGAAGCCATTTCGACGTACATCCGATCCGCCGGTCTGTTCGGCAACGAGATGCATTCGCCAATCATGTGTATGGGCCACGCTATTCCTGCCATCGTCTGTCGGTGGGCCGAGCAGACGAGCAAGGGAATCATGTGGAAGGATATCGGACTTCAGGACTGGCTGTTCGATTTTGACAACGAGGCTGATGTCCAGCGATTGCCTGACACCGCATTCGCGATCGCCAAAGATCCCGCTGCCGCGAAAGCCACCGCCAGCGCGGCAAGAGACCGCGTGAAGAAACGTCAGCGAGAGACGATTCGGATTCTGCAGAAGGCAATGAAGAAGTAGACGCGCAACGAAATGGCCATCGTCGTTCGGCCATTCGGCCACATTCTTGCTGAGCATACTCGGCCCGTCACAAACGTCGCCCGGAACTCGGGAATCAGCTGCGGCTAAGGAGACGCTTGATCATTCCTTAATTACATTTATGATAGACACCCAATTCTGCTGGCATAGAAGAACGGCGCCGATCGCAAAACACCTTGAATCCACACCAATGAGAAGCAACCATGGCAATTGGAATCAGTCCGCTGGTGGACTATGCGTTCAAGCTGATGCTGGGAAGTCCCGAGCATTCTGGCATCACAGTACACTTTCTGAATGCGATCCTCGTTGGTCAGCCGAAGATCACTCGGGTGACCTTTCTGAATCCGATTTTGGGCATGGAGTCAGATGACGACAAACTGGCGGTGCTCGATATCCTCGCCACCGATGAGCATGGACGGCGGTTGAACATTGAGATGCAGACTTCCGTGCCAGCCGGAATGCCTCAGCGTTTGACGTATTACGTGGCCTCGTCGTATGCCGATCAGTTGAGCAAAGGGGACGGCTACCAGATGCTCGCACCGTCGATCAGCATCTGTGTGTTGTCGCAGGCACTATTCCATGATCCGGCATTGCTGCATCTGGACTTTCGGCTCAGAGATTCGGCGGCGAAACTGACTTTGACCGATCACCTGCAGGTTCATCTTTTGCAGTTGAAACATCTTCAGGTCACCGCGGAGACTGTTTACAATGCGACACCGGCCGAGCAGTGGGCGTACTTCCTGAAGACAGCTGATTCGATGACATCGGAGGAAGTACGCCGATCATTTCCGGACCGCGTGTTTCACGAAGCGATTGGGGTGCTCCAGATGATCTCGAAAACTGAAGAACAAATGCTCGTGTACAACGCTCGTCTGAAACAGCAGCGGGACGAAGAAGCGCGAACCGTGCAGGCCGTGGTGCAGGCTCGGCTGGAGGGGGAAGCACGAGGCATTGAGATTGGTGAAGCACGAGGCATTGAGATTGGTGAAGCACGAGGCATTGAGATTGGCGAGGCACGCGGTCTTGAGATCGGTGAGGCACGTGGTCTTCGAGGCCAAGTCGCATTAATGCAGAAACTGCTGGGGCAGCGTGTTTGGACGACTGAGGAGTTTGACGCCCTTGACCTTGAACAACTGAAGGCCATCTCTGCGCAGCTT
The DNA here is from genome assembly GCA_016795145.1 of Planctomycetaceae bacterium. Taxonomy (GTDB): domain Bacteria; phylum Planctomycetota; class Planctomycetia; order Planctomycetales; family Planctomycetaceae; genus SXXK01. The sequence continues at coordinate 27,776 of JAEUII010000309.1, read as the reverse complement.
GAACAACAGTTGGAATGTCGGAACTCATAAGGGCGAGCGATGTCGACTCCTGCCATTTGAACCCATCGAGGCCCTTGTTTCCGGACCGAGTGTTTCACGAAGCCATTGGAATACTCCAGATGATCTCAAAAACTGAAGAACAAATGCTCGTGTACAACGCTCGCCTGACTCGCAAGTCTGCGGTTTGCATTGGGGCATTTTGGCAAATCGCCAGATTGACGGGCGGCGAGATTTGATACGTCATTGCACGGAATGCATGCTTCGAAATTGAGAGGTATGCGGTGGGTGTTGCGGGTTTGCCGGGTTCGTGGTTCCGTCGGGGATTGAGTCGATGAAGTCAGTTTTGGCGTTCCTGTGTTTGTGTGCAGCAGCTGTTCCCGGTGGCTGGTTGCTCGGGGGGCCGCCGGAAACGAAAAAAGTTCCGGTGGCGGAGGCTTATCATGGAGAAACGGTCGTCGAAGATTATCGATGGCTGGAAGACCAGACGCAGCCGGAAGTGAAGCAGTGGATGAAGGACCAGAATCTGCACTCTCGTGAGTTCCTGGATGCTCTGCCAGGACGTAAGGAAGTTCGCCAGAAGCTGACCGAACTGTATTCCTCATCCAGCGTTGTATTCTCTTCACCCGTCTATCGTGGAGGAAAGTACTTTGCTCTGCGGTACGAACCGGGGCAGCAACACGAATCCCTGGTGACTCTGCCAAACCTTGATGCTGTTGATTCGCTGCAGTTCGTTGTGGATCCAAACAAGCTGGTGCAGGACAGCTCCATCAGCATCGACTGGTTTGAACCCTCACCCGATGGACGACTGGTGGCCGTATCGCTGTCGACAGACGGAAGCGAATCGGGCGACGTGCATGTCTACGATCTGACTCAGCAGATGAAAGAAGTCGACGTCATTGCTCGCGTCAACGCAGGGACCGCTGGCGGCGATCTTGCCTGGAGCCCGGATAGCTCCGGCGTGTACTACACTCGTTATCCGCGACCAGGAGAACGACCTGACGATGAGATGGGATTCTTTCAGCAGGGCTGGTATCACCGGATCGGCACACCCGCAGATTCTGATCGCTACGAACTTGGAAAAGACTTCCCTCGCATTGCCGAAATTGAATTCGAAATGCACGACCGATCGGGACAATTGCTGGTCACCGTGCAGGATGGAGACAGCGGGCGATTCGCTCACTTCCTCCGCGCTCCGGACGGGACGTATCGTCAGTTCAGCACGTTTGATGATGAGATCGTGCAGGCCACCTTTGGTGCGGATGAAAGCCTCTTTGTGTTGACTCGAAAAAACGCGCCGCGGGGCAGCATCATCAGGATGTCCACAAAGACTCTGTCGGCGTCGGACGCGGCGGTTGTCGTTCCGCATGGCCCGGACACCATTGTGAACAGTTTCTATCGCTCACCTCCCAGTCTCCTGGCGACGGAGACTCGTCTGTTTGTGCTCTATCAGCTTGGCGGGCCTTCGAAAATTCGAGTCTTCGATTACGCGGGCCATCAGATGACATCGCCGCAGCAAAACCCGGTGTCGACGGTCGACGGCATGTCGCCATTGCCGAACGATCAGGTTCTGTTCACAACGGTGTCGTATGTGACTCCTGAAACCACACTGCTGTTTGACAGTCTGAAAGAGACGACCACCAGGGTTGCAGCGTTCTCTGATTCCACGGAGCCTCTGAAGAATGTCGAAGTGCGACGCGAGTTCGCTACCTCGAAGGACGGTACAAAGATCCCGGTGAATATTCTCAGCCCAATCAAGGCGGACAAAAGCAAACCCGGCCCCTGTGTGGTCTATGGCTACGGTGGGTATGCGATCAGCGTCACACCGGAGTTTGATCCGACGCTGCAGGTCCTGCTGGATTCCGGCTGTCAATATGCCGTGGCCAATCTTCGAGGTGGCTCTGAGTTTGGCGAAGAGTGGCATCAGCAGGGAATGTTGCTGAAGAAACAAAACGTCTTCGATGATTTCGCCGCCGTTTGTCAGTACATGATTGCTCAGGGATACACCACATCGCAGCAGCTTGCCATCATGGGGCGCAGTAACGGCGGTCTTCTGATGGGTGCCATGGTGACTCAGCATCCTCAGCTGTTCAGGACATCAGTCGCCCATGTGGGCATCTACGACATCCTGCGGAATGAGCTTTCGACGAACGGAAGTTTTAACATCCCTGAATTTGGCTCGGTCAAAGATCCCGCTCAGTTTCGTGCATTGCGAGCCTATTCGCCGTATCACAATGTGAAGGATGGCGTGAAGTATCCTTCGATGCTGTTCATCACGGCGGAGAATGATCCTCGAGTCGACCCGATGCAGTCTCGAAAGATGACCGCGCGTCTTCAGGCAGCGACGAGTTCCGAAAGACCCATTCTTCTCCGTATCAGCGCGACAGGAGGACATGGGTTAAGCTCCTCACTGGATGAACTGATCGACGAAGGGGTTGATGTGTACAGTTTCGTGCTTCACGAACTTGGTATCCAGTTTGCTCAACCGTGACAAAAACTGAAATATCCTGGACCGTTCGAGTCTTCCGGAGCGTTGTCAGGTCTCGCTCATCCTGCTTGCCTGCCGCAAATGACTCGGACCTGCACAAGAAGCCGGACATGGGTGCATCGCTGTCGAAGCACGGATCTGTGTAGTTCCGGGACCAGGGGACTTTTCAGTCGCTGTTGCCGTCGGCTAGAATGTGGGTGACAAGCCGTGACCCCCTCTATGGAGACTGGCCCATGCACTCCGGCAACGCAAACAGTGGCAGCGACGAATTCGAGTACGATCCTCTTTCCGACACGGAGATCAATCCTGGTCAGGGCAAGGGCGGGATCGGAATGGCACCGGAACGCATTTCCGGTTATCGCCTGGAACAGGAGATCGGGCGAGGCGGGATGGGGATTGTCTATGCGGCGACAGAAATCGCGCTGCAGAGACGCGTTGCTCTGAAGCTGCTGCTGCACTCCGCGCAGATCGACCTCACTTCCGTCAAGCGATTCCACAACGAAGCGCTCGCAGCAGCAAAGCTGAACCATCAGAACATCGTGCATGTTCACAATGTGGGTGAAGACAAAGGGATTCACTTCATTGCCATGCACTTTATTGAGGGCAATAACCTTCAGCAGATCATGAAAAGGATTCGTGATCAGGTCAGTGAGCAGCATCCAGTTGGAGGTTCAACGAAGCCGAAGGAGCGAGATCAGACAACTCCGATGACCCCGGCAGGAGGATCGGGTGGGGGATCTGCCAGATCGGACCATGACTCCGGTGTGGAATGGTCAGCGAAGGACTTCACTGTCCAGCGAAGCGGAAGTCAGCTGCGAGTCGGCCGACGCGTCATCAACGGTGTGGCAAAGCTGGGAGCAGACGTTGCCGATGCACTGCAGCATGCTCATGAGATGGGCATTATTCATCGTGACATCAAGCCATCCAATCTGATGCTGGACAAGTCCGGGCGGATCTGGCTGTCAGACTTTGGGCTCGCACATATTTCGACGAACCCGGGACTCACCAGAACCGGAGCTGTCCTGGGAACGTATCGATACATGAGTCCTGAGCAGGCAGCGGGAAATCACAGCTTTCTGGACCACCGAAGTGACGTTTATTCGCTCGGAGCAACACTGTTTGAAATGATCGCACTGCGGCCCGCCTACGATCAGCAGGGATCCGAACAGATCCTGAAAGCCATCCTTTACGGACCAACTCCTTCGCTGTCGAAGATCTGCCGCGATGTTCCCGCGGACCTGTCGCTGATTCTTGAAACGGCGATGGCGAAGAATCCTGCAGACCGTTACGCCACGGCAGGAGAAATGGCTGACGACTTAAAGCGATTTCTGGAGGGTCAGCCCGTCAAAGCGTCGCCTCTGCCCGCGTGGAAGAAAGTGAAATACTGGATCTCACGCCACCAGAAGCTGGCGGTCGGCGTTGTCGCAGGACTCGTGTGCGCGATGCTGACGTCGACCGCGTCGGCGTTCATATTATTCGGCGCATTTGAAAATGAGAGGGAAGCGCGGCAGGAGAAGGAAAAGGCACTGCAGGTTTCAGAGGGGCTTCGATCACTGGCCAATGCCGGGTTGCAACTGGAGAAAAGTCCGGGGCTCAGCCTGGCTCTCGCCTTGAATGCTGAAGGTTCCCCATTACTTGAACGGCGTCAGGCCATTCAGGAAGCCTGGGATCGGTGCCATGAATATGCGATCTATGAATATCCTGCGAGCGTCGCATCGATGGTCCGCTGCAGTCCGGACGGCAGTCGAGTCGTCACGTGTGCATATCTCGGTCAAACGTCTGACGGAGGACCATCGTGTCGCATTCATGACGCAAAGGATGGAAGTCTTCTGGTTGCGATCGATTCCAAAGATGCCATCTCCTCCGCTGTCTTCAGCCCAGATGGTCGCTACGTTCTGACCGCCACCGAACCACCCCGCGAAGAAGGCCGCAGCCGCCTTCAGCAAATGAGCATCAACCCGTGCCTCTATGATGCGAAGACAGGGAAGTTTGTCCGACGGTTTGAAGGGATGACGATTCGCGAAGCGGATGAAGCGTGCTTTTCGCCAACTGGGAACAAAGTGATTCTGTGTCGAGGCGATGATACGGTTGTGGCCGATCTTGAGCAGAATGCACAGATGCTGATAAAGGGCGATTCCGGCCTGATCATTCAGTCGTATCTTAGCGCCGATGGAAAGAAAGCCCTGACCCTCTCAGCGGACGGTGTCGTCCAGGTGCGCGACATGGAAACTCTGCGAAATCTACGGCCACCGATCAAGGTTGAAGGTGACCCGTGGACCACAAAGGTCGGATTTGCTGATCAAGGCAAAAGAGTACTGGTGCGGGATGCTCAGAATCTGCGATTGTTCGCTGCCTCTGTTGATCCTGGCCAAGCAGAAGAGGTATTCCCCACGAGGAAAGAGAGGGGGTTCTGCGAATGCCCTAGGACCGGGCTCATCGCCTTGTATAGCCAGGGTGTAAAGACGGTTTCAATCGTCAGTCCTCAGGACTTTCAATCGATCACAGAGATTCAGGTCTCGGAGCCGGTCGCATCTGTCGTCCTTAAGCAGGACCAACGGCTTGTCGTCGTTAATGCTGGAAAGTCTGTCTATCTGTTTGATTCCGAAACAGCACAACTTCGATCAGTACTAAGAGGACATACAGCTGACGTACTCGATGTGTGTGTCCACTCTGCTTCGTCAGCTGTCATGACGTGCGCAAACGACGGAACAATCCGACTGTGGCACCTTGAATCTGGTGACAGGCAGCAGATTTTTCCACGAGAAACAGAAGACCACCTGGAACTTCGAAGAACGCACTGGCCTGTGTATTCGAAAGATGGCTCACAACTTGCCTTGTCGTGTTTCGAAACTCACGTCACAAGGTTTGTTCGTCCTGACGGGACGTGGCTCGCCGATGAACTGAAAGGAACTCTCTTTGGTGAGCAATTCCGGACTGATGCAGCGATCTTAACGACAGATCACGAATGGCGAGTGCATGACGTATTCACAGGCCGGCTTCAATATGAACGTCATGCGGCAGAGATGATCCACTCTGATTCGGCCGTCCTGGGTGACGGGACACGACTGCTGCAGAGGGTTCTGAGTGCCGATGCGTATCTTGCAAACATTCAAACAAAATCCCGACTGCATCTCCGGCTGGAAGGCGAAGAAATCAGGAATACGGCTCACAGTATCAACGAGCAGTTGCTGCTTGTCAGCACAGCTCAGGGGCGATGCCGATTGTATGATGTGATGACCGGCACAGTACTCTGGCAGCAGCAGATTGCTTCTCCTGTCCTGGCCGTAGCGCTAAGTCACGATGACAGTCGAATCGCGGCGATCGATCAATCAGGATTCATGCATGTGTGGAACCGGAATGAGGCAGGTCCATCGAAGCAGTTTCCTATCAATGAATACTCGCAGCTCGCCTTCCTGGATGCGGATCATATTGTCGTCTGGCATCCACAGGTCGCTCAGCCTGTTCGTTGTATTTCTCTTTCCGATGGACAGACCGTTGCAGAAGCTGAAGCGGGCGCATGGACCGACATTCTGGTCAATCGAACAAAGCCAATCGTCTATGTGAATTCTGACGCGGGAGAAAAACTCTGGGAACCGCTCAACAACCGACTGCGCGACCTCGGATCTCAACGAACGCGATCATCATGTATGCTGAAGAATGCAGTTGCATCAATTCCCCATCCGCTGGAAGGCGAGCCATGGAAGCTGGTCATCAGGTCTGTGGGTGAAGAATCAGCCGCACCGACGGAGATCATGCTGGCACAAGTTCCGGAGAGGATTTCTGTCTCGGGTACAGAAGACCTGTTTGCGGTCTCATTCATTGGGTACGAGACACAGGTTTGCGATTCAAAGAAGGGTGCCACTCAATTTCGAAGCTGTCCTCATGCAACTCGGATTATTTACGCAGGCTTTGACAAAACAGGGGAGACCCTGGTGACCGTTTCCAGTGATGGCATGATCGGCTTTACAAAAAACACTGGTGAGGAGCAGATCCTGCGCACCACCGGATCTGAAAAGATCACGACCGCCCAGTTATCGCCGGACGGGACAATGCTGGCACTTGGTGTCGCGACTGGACAACTGCACCTCGCCGGCGTCAACGAAAGACGATTCATTGAAACGCCGAAAATCCTGCTGAATGCCGCCGTCAAGCAGATTGTGTTTGATGATGACGGCAGAAATGTTGCAGCGATTGACCAGACAGGAGTGATTCAGGTTCTTGACCTGCAGACGAGAGAATCAAAGACATTCAACATTCCCGGAGCCTCCGGAATCGACTTTTCCTCTGACGGCGTATACCTGCTGATTGCGGGCTCATTGCCGGATTCAAAGGGCTTACTGACACGCATCAAGATCAGTGTCGATACGTCCGAAGCTCTGTTCGATGCTCAGGGCCTCACCGCGATGTGGGCTGGTGATTCGCCAGACGGCCAAATGATCGCTGCGATCAATGCGAACTATGAGTTAGTCGTCCGAAAAACAACGGGCGAAGAAGTGCTGAACCTTGCAGGCCCGTTGAATACAGTTCTGCACGCCGCATTTCTCTCAGACGGTCGCACACTGGTTACCAGCCATCCCGATCGGATGTGCTGCTGGGATCTTGAGCAGAAAAGGGAAACCGTTCGGTTGGAACAAACGAGCTTCCTGGTGCCACGACTTGAGTCTGGCTATGACTGGAATCCGGAGGTACCACAGGCTGGAGCAGTATTGCAGTGCGACGACAAAGTACGAGTTCGCTCCCTCGAGCCTGAGATTCAGACAAGGGCTTTCTTCACCCGCTCACTAACTGACTCAGAGAAACACCGATATTCACTCAACTACGAACAAAAAAAAGAGTAGGCCAGTGAAACCACTGGCCTACTCGAAGTCATTCATTCAGAACCAAAGGGGGTTCAGTTGCAGCAAGTGCAGCACGGCTTTTCAATCAAGTCACAGTATTCGCGGCAACGAACGCGTGTGCATCGCTTATGAGCTTCTCGCTGGGCGATGCAATTTGCATTGCGAACGGCATCCGAATAGCAACAGCCGGATCCAACAAAGGCCATTGCCTGTCCGTTGCAAAACATGTAACTGCAAAACACCTTCCACTGCCCTGTCTTCTCGGCCCGAACCGTTGGGCAAGGGTGCCATTCTTCAATGTAGCAGAGTCGCGGTACGTATGTGGAATTCGGACAGGTATAGCCTGGAAGTTCCTGATTCAGTTTGTCGATCGCTGCCTGGTCCAGGTCCTCAATCGCTGTATCCGCAGGAACCTTCACCTCAAATGGCGCCGACAGCTTACGTGGACAAGCCCACGCAACAGTCGCACAAACGTATTCAACAGTTACAGGTTCTTTAGGCGGATCAGCCTTCGCTTCCTGAGCAAGAACAGAAGATGAAGCAACAATTTGTGACAGCAACGCCAGCGACAATACCAGTCGAGCCAATGTACGCATCGAAAGCCCTCCAACTGAGTAGGAAAGATACCACTGGCATTCCTACCCGCTCTCCTAAGGGTTGTCAAATTTGAAAACAGGGAAACACCAGGGTGTTCGGGCTATCCTGCGGAAATGAGTCCATCCAGCGAGCCTGGAGATTCTGTGCGGCCAATTATTTTGCCACAGTTACTTGCTGCGTCCGGTTGATTTCGACTGTTCCAGCAGCGTTTTCAGCTCCCTGGTGACTTCAGAATTTTCAAAGTACAGGTTTGTTCTCTCATCCGGATCAACTGACAAATTGTACAGTTGTCCCGGCGCGGTTGGGGCGGAGTCAGGCAAGTCAAAGGGCTTGAGTTCGGGGTTGGCGTCGTAGCGATTGCCGCCGGATCCGGGGTGGTCGATGAACTTCCAGTTGCCACGACGGATGGCGAGCGTGCGGGCTCCGGCGAAGGCTTGTGTCAGTAAATAGGGGCGAATCGGCGCATGGTTCTCGTCGCGCCAGGCGGGCAGCATGTTGAAGCTGTCTTCCGCGGCCGTGTCCGGAAGTTTGTAATCCAGGACGCCCGCCACGGTGGCCATGATGTCTGTGAGGCTCGTCAGCTGCTCACTGCGGCGATCGGCGGGAACCTGTCCGGGCCAGCGGACAATCAACGGGATTCGGTGACCGCCTTCCCACTGATCTCTCTTCACTCCTCGCCACGGTCGCGCTCCATCGTGATGATGATCCTGCCGCATGTGAACAACACTCGTCACTTCCGGACCGTTATCGCTGGTAAAGACCACAATCGTGTTGTCGGCGACCTTCAGTTGTTCCAGAGTCTCCATCAACTGACCAACAACAAAGTCCAGCTCCAGCAGAAAATCACCATGAGGACCGGCGTTGGACTTGCCATGAAACTGTGCTGCTGCAAACGACGGGAGGTGCACGGCCTGTGTGGAATGAAAAAGAAAGAACGGCTGCTCTGGCGACTTCTGAACGTGCTGTTCAAGAAACTGTCTGCTTCGTTCCAGGAATACCAGATCTACTTCTTCCATGGGGAAGTTGGGGGCAATCAGTCCCGGTCGACAGTCGTTCGCATACGGGTGTTTCGGAAGAGCCGCTTTGTCGACAAGGCCATCCGGCGGAACGGTGACTCGATCATTTTCAATGAAGGCATACAGCCAGTCGGTTGTCGGACAGCAGGCCGTTCCAAAGAACGACTGAAACCCATGATCGACCGGGCCACCGTCGATGCGGCGAGTAAAGTCGACTCGTCGTATAGCATCGACGCCGTTGTCTCGAACGGGCTTCCCATCGGCATCGTAGAATGTCATCCCGACATGCCACTTCCCAACACAGGCGGTGGAATAGCCTCGCTCCTTCAGCATCTCCGGGAGAGTCAGTTTGTCCGATGCAATCAGTGATGGTCCACCGACGCCCGTGAAAACCGTTCCGCCGTTCGGAACTCGAAACGCCATTTGCCCCGTCATCAGACTGTATCGAGTCGGAGTACACACAGTGGCTGGACTGTGAGCATCCGTGAACAGCATTCCCTGCCGCGCGAGCCGGTCGATATTCGGAGTTTTAACGGCCGCGTGATCGTTGTAACAACTGACATCACCGTACCCGAGATCGTCCGCAAGAATCAGCACGATGTTCGGAGGTTGTTCCGCACAGAACACATCGCGGCAACCGCCGGCCATCAGAAGAATCACGACAGACAAAAGAGCAGCACGTAAGCCAGAACACTCATTCATAGGTCAGCCGACTTCCATGGTTTGAACAGGTCACGTCTTCTTGAAGTTGCCAGTCACCGCAGGACGTTTCGATTCACCGCAGTGTTTGAGGGGTCAGTCTGCCAGCTTATTCCTGCGGTGTCCCCAAAGACGGAGCAGTCATTGGATGATCAGCAGACGTCTCCGCTTTGGCAACCGATTCTGAAACCGTAGCCATGGGAAGCACAAGCGTCGATTCACGCGATCGTCGAGCAATAACGAGCCCGATGAGTTCTCCGTCTGGACTCACCACAACGGTTCCACAATCTTCTGGCTCGACGGCCGCGTCGATCTGCATGACCTGCTGAAAACCAGTTCGCCGCGAACTCACCGCACCAGCTCGACCATCCAGGAATTCGGTCTTCTCAAATTGATTCGAAGGATCGCCCTTCAATTGCACGTTCCTGGTCAGGGTCCGGTCCGGGGCTCCATTTGCAGCCACCCTGATCTGAAGCGTCATCCTGTCTCCAGGTTGCCATGACTTCAGAATCAGCCCAAGCGCTGCAGGGGAATCAAGAAGCTGATCATCCGCCTGCAGCAGAACATCGCCAACCGTGATACCAGCCTCGGACGCCGCGCTGGATGGCAGGACGTTCTCAACGGCCATCGAACCTGTCTTGTGCTTTTCATCCAGCACAATGCCAAGGCGAGGCTTTGCCGAAGGCTCATCAAATGCCGCCCGCCCGATAATTCCCGCGATCACCTGCAGTGGCTTCGGCTGCGCCTTCGATGAGTTCAGTGGCACCAGTTTCTCCGAACCATTCGTGATGGCTCGGTGAGTCGTGCTGGAGAACGCGAACACAAGATCTCCCACAACTCCCGACTCCACACTCAGCGGCAGTGACGATTCATCAATGGCCAGCTCTTCGTCCAACCTCAACACTGCCATATCGATCGTGCGATCACGTCGCAGTACTGTTGCCAACACCGCATTCTGGATATCGCTCCCACCAACTCCAACCCGATGCACTCGAATCGGCTTTGTCGGATCGAGTTCACTGAGTTTCGTTACCACTAAAGAGTGTGACATCATGAAGCCATGAACCACCGTCTTCCCGGTATCGTCCTGGCTGAGTCTGACTGTTCGATTCATCACCTTTTGATGCAGTTCATCTGCAAGACTCAAATGATCTGGAAGCAATCGAGTCTGCTTCGATAACGCCGCCAGCTTTGCTAGCTCCGTGTCTGGCAGAGCCGTTCGAATTGCCTGAACTGCCTTCGTAACTGGGATGTGCAGATTCGCATGAGGCCCCACGCCAATCTGTCGATGAAGTCCGATCAGGCGGCCATCGGCATTCACGAGAGGTCCGCCGGAATCCCCGACGGTCAACATGCAGGTCGTTCGAACATTCTGTTCATCGGCCAGCAGAATCGAACCAGTGCGCAGGATCCCTTCACGTAACGATCGATCGCGCGCCGGGTAGCCGCATGCAAGAACGAGCTGATTAGACTGCAGCGGCTGTTTGAGTTCCATCGGAAGGTACTCAAGCGGCCTATCGCCTTCAGCTTTCGAGCACTGGAGCAACGCGACGTCGGCAGTCTGATCGTGAATCAAAACGGTAGCCTCGTGCGGATCGCCGGTTCCGGAAACAACACGGACCGGTCCCGCCTCCGGGTGAACACCATGAGCAACCGTCAGGATGTGCCCCGATGGTGAAACAATGACCCCGGAACACACATCAGCGCCGGAAAGGATTCTGACGGTGACTTCAGCAATCCTGCGCCGTGCCTCCGTCAAGTCATCCAAAGCACGACATGAGTCACAAACAGTGAGCACAATCAGAACTGCCAGGCAGCGCAATTGGGAGCAGGTGATGGGCGAGTATCGCATTGAAAAAGTCGCTCTGAGCTGCACGATTTCTGATTCAGCCAGCCTTTTCTGTTTCGGGCACCGCGAGAGTACCATTAGAAGGTCACCCTGACACTGGCCAAATTGCGGAATTCCGGCCACTATACGCACTTCCCGACAAACTGTTTGAACATTGTCGCCGATCGCTTTCTGGCGACGATGTTCTTCCCGCCTGTTCCTGTTCCCACAGTGAACTGCAGAGACTTCCAACCGGAGGCTTTCAGTGATTTCAATTCGCCCAATCTGCGGATTCCTTGCCGCGACGCTAATGAGTTCTGTGTCCCTTGCTGCTCCGCCGAAACCTGTTGCGAGTACTCCAGTGATCAACACGGAGACACCTGGTTATTCGGTGAAGGTCGAAGCCAGCATCAAAGGTGCGAAGAACCTGTATCTGGTCGTCACCGATGGCGGCAACGGTTTCGGAAGTGACTGGGCCGACTGGGCCGAGCCGAAGCTCGTTGGACCAAAGGGTGAATTGAAGCTGACCGACTTGAAATGGAAGTCCGCTGCTGCCGACTGGGGCAATGTTCACGTTAACAAAAATGCAAACGGTCAGCCGTTGAGCATTGCTGGTAAGGCCGTCGAATTCGGCATTGGGACTCATGCCAATTCCGTGATTCACTTTGAGCTACCGGAAGGCTACGAAAAATTCGTCGCTCGAGCGGGGCTCGACAACGGCGGCACCGATCAGAACATGGGGACCAGCGTGCAGTTCTTCGTCTACACCGAAGCGCCTGGTCCGGTTGGCACGAATGCTCCTGTAGATCGAACACCGGAGAATGCCGTTGCTGCTTTGGATGTGGCGGATGGTCTGGAAGTCAGTTTGTTCGCAGCTGAGCCGATGCTGCTGAGTCCTTCGAATATCGACATCGATCATCTCGGACGCATCTGGGTGTGCGAAGTCGTGAACTATCGTCGATTTGCCAACGGCAATAATCCCGAGCGTGTCGAAGGGGACCGCATCCTGATTCTGGAAGACACCAACGGCGACGGCATGGCCGACAAGGAAACGGTCTTCTATCAGGGCCGAGACATCGATTCGGCTCACGGTGTCTGCGTGCTTGGTAACCGAGTCATCGTCTCCGCAGGCGACAGCGTCTTCAGTTTCTACGACGACAACGGTGACCTGAAGGCCGATCGCAAAGAAGTGCTGTTCACCGGCATCAAGGGAACTCAGCACGACCACGGTATTCACAGCTTTACATTTGGTCCGGATGGTCGCCTGTACTTCAACTTCGGCAACAGCGGCGAAGAGCTTCACAATCCGGATGGTTCGATTGTCGTGGACGTTGCTGGAAACGAAGTGCGAGCTGCTCGCAAGCCATATCAGGAAGGCATGGCATTCCGCTGTGAACTGGACGGCAGCAAAGTCGACACGTTGGGATGGAACTTCCGCAACAACTGGGAACTGTGCGTCGACAGCTTTGGTACCGTGTGGCAGTCCGACAATGATGACGACGGCAACAAAGGTGTTCGCATCAACTATGTGATGGAATATGGCAACTACGGTTACAAGGATGAACTCACAGGAGCCGGCTGGCAGACTCCTCGCACGAATATGGAAGAAGAGATTCCTCGCCGCCACTGGCATCTGAACGATCCGGGCGTTGTGCCGAATCTATTGCAGACCGGAGCCGGATCACCGACTGGCATTCTGATCTATGAAGGCGACAAACTGCCGGAGCGTTTCGTCAATCAATTGATCCACTGCGATGCCGGTCCGAATGTGGTTCGAAGCTATGCCGTGACAGACGACGGAGCTGGCTACAAAGCCGAGATCAACAACATTCTGAACGGGACCCGCGATCAATGGTTCCGTCCGTCTGATGTGTGTGTTGCTCCGGATGGATCGCTGATTGTTGCTGACTGGTATGACCCGGGCGTCGGCGGTCACCGTCAGGGCGACGTCGATCGAGGCCGCTTGTTTCGAGTCTCCATGCCCGGCCAGAAGTACTCCGTTCCGAAGCATGATTTCTCCACGGTCGAAGGTGCTGCGGAAGCTCTGAAGAGCCCGAACGTGGCGACTCGTTATCTGGCCTTCACCAAACTGAAGGAATCAGGCACTGCGGCAGAAGCCGTGCTGGCAAAGATGTTCAGCTCGGATCCGAATCCTCGCTTCCGCGCACGAGCGTTGTGGTTGCTGGGGCAGATCGAGGGGAAGACTCAGAAGTACGTGGATCTGGCGATTTCTGATAAGGACAAAGACATTCGGATTGCAGGAATTCGATTGGCTCGAAGAATTGGAATCAATGTCATCCCAACGCTTGAGAAACTCGTCAAAGACGAATCTGCACAAGTTCGACGTGAGTGTGCGATTGCGTTGCGACACGTTTCTGGCGGAAAAGCGAGCGAGGAGAAAAATTGGCTATGGCTGGCTCTGAAAAACCGATACCCAGTTAACGATGATCGATACGGCGATCGGTGGTACCTCGAAGCGTTGGGCATCGCGTTGGACGCGGACAAGGGAGCCAGCGGGTGGTCCACGCATATTGATCTCACTGGGCCAGCCGACCCGATTTGGCTTGACGCAGTGTGGCGGGCTCGTGGTCCAGAGGCAGTTGCTGAGAAAGTGAACAAGATTTACGGCATCGCCAGTGACGGTCTCATCGGTGTTAAGCGTAGTCCAAAAAGAATTCAGGAACTCTTCCGCAGCCTGGACTTCGAAGACCCACTCGTTGTTTCAACACATTGCAAGGGCTTGTTCTACAAAGACCGACTGCAGATGATTAAGGATGCTGAGTTGCGGTCGGTTGTCATTGTGGAGGCACTCGCCCGGCTTCAGCCTGTCGATCTGGATCAGTCTGTTCGGAAAGTGCTGGCTGAGACTGTCAACGAGGCCAAGGGCACGTCTGAATACGTCAAGCTAGTACGACGTTTTCAGTTGTCGAGCAACTATTCTGACTTGCTGACTCTTGCTCAGACGCATCCTTCAGAACAACTTGGCGTCGAAGCTATCACAGCGCTGCTGGAACTGAAGCAATGGGATCTTCTTTCTGATGCTCTAAAAGGGGACGACGCAACAAAGGCGATTGCGACTGCGGAAGCGATGGGCAACAGTCAGAACGGTGCCATCGCCGGCCCGCTCCTTGCCGTCGTGAAGGATGCCGAAGTCAACATTGATGTCCGACGTGCTGCGGTGAAAGCTCTCTCCCGAGTCAACAACGGCGCGATGGAGATGGTCAAGCTGGTGGAGAGCAAGGAGCACGACACCGCTCTGGATCAGTCCATCGCCGCAGCGCTGCACAGTTCACCTTCCCGCAATGCTCGCGAGGCAGCTCAGCGGCTGTTCCCGTTGCCACCTTCCAAAGACAACATGCCGACACCGCCAATCAGTGAACTGGCGAAGCTCAAGGGTGACGTGCCAAACGGCAAGATGGTCTTCTTCTCGACTGGCACCTGTCATAAGTGTCATGTCGTCGATGGCATGGGCCGCGAGATCGGACCGAACCTGACAGAAATTGGCAGCAAGCTCAGCCGAGAAGCCATGTTTGAATCCGTTCTGTACCCGAGCGCGGGGATCAGTCACAACTTCGAAACATGGACCGTTCTGATGACATCCGGAACAACAGTCAGTGGTCTGCTCGTCAGTAACACCGACGCGGAAGTTGCCATCAAAGGTGATGACGCCATCGTGCGAACATTCCCGAAATCTGATGTTGAAGAACTGGTCAAACAGAAAATCAGTCTGATGCCGGCTGACCTGCAAAAGACAATGACGACTCAGGAACTTGCTGACGTCGTTGAATTCATGCAGACGCTGAAAAAGAAGTAAGGTTCACCATGGTTCCCTCGTACAAGGAAGTCACTTCAATCGCTCGCTCCTGCTTAGTTCGTCACCAGCATCCAAGAATTCTGGCGCAGGGCGGGCTGAGCCTGGCAACGGTGATTGTTTTGCTGGTGTCGCACACCCGTGTTGGTGCTCAGGACTTTCTGCAGGTGCCGCGAAAGAACCCGCAGCAGGAACTTTCGCAGGATGAGGTTGAACAGCGAGGGATGCTGCAAAAGCTCCTGGAGACTCAGCAGGCACTGCGCGCTGAAAACTGGCTGGAGGCCGCCGAGAAGTTCGATGCGGCCTGGCAGCTGACCTGCCAGGGTGACGACCCGTTGCTGGATCGCACAGGGGCCGATGTGAATGAACTGGCACCGGGTGAAACGACGCTGACTGCTGGCGGCAAGGCCAGCCTCGAAGATCTCTTTCGCAATGCACCGAAAGAGTTTCGAGATCAGTTCCAGCTCCAGTTTGCGGATCTGGGTCGACAGAAGATCACGGCAGCGATCTCTTCGGGCGACAGTGATCTGCTGAGGCGTGAGCTCCTCCGTTTTCAGTTCACACCATCGGCGACTCAGGGGCTAAAATCACTGGCTCGCCTGCGCATTGACGAGGGCGATTTTCTGGAAGCGGCGCTGTTGCTGGAACGTTCTCAGCTGCCGCTGGCTCAGCCCGACAGAAGCGTTTCGTTCCAGGTGGCATGGTGCTATGCCCGAGCCGGATTGCTTCAGGATGCGGGTGACCTGCTGAATCGTCTTGCCGCGGAAGGACCAGTGCGGCTGAATAATCGTGAGGTGTCCATTCCGGCCACGGACAGAGCGGAGTGGATTCGATCGGAGTTTGGTCTCACCGCAAACGCCTCCACCGACTGGCCTCAGCCTCTTGGTGATTATCGCAGGCTCCAGACACAGCCACGGACGTATTCCGGACTGACCGAGCGATGGCAGGCGTCGATGTTCGAGATTGCCGATGCTCTGTATGCCGATGAATACAATCCGCTGCTGAAGGAGTTTGTGGACCTCTATGAACGAGCGCATGCCAGGTTCCTGAAACTGAACAGCACGATGATCCCGGCATCCACGGCGATCACATCGGGATCCATGGTTTACGTTCGCACGCCTCTTTCAATTCGCGCGTACGATATCACTACGGGCAAACTGGTGTGGGAAGCGGGACGACCAGAACGCCAGCTGCGATCCTGGGCCGACGCGCGAAATGCCATGAATCGCGATCCCAGCCGCGTGTCGGTTCCTCTGGACACAAACCCGATTGATCCGCGAGGCTTGTTGTTTGATCAGATGCTGAGGACCAACACTGCGTTTCAAATGTCGATCAGTGGCGGCACGTTGTATTCCGTAGAAGAATCAACCGGCGCCAGCTGGACGGATTCGATGAGACTTGGCATCGGCAATGGCGCCGAAGGAATGCCTCCGACCAATTACATTCGAGCCTATGACGCAAAGACCGGATTGTTCCTTTGGGAAGCCGGCGGCCAGACTCAGAATGCAAATCCTGCTCTGCGAAGTTCCGGCCAGCCCAACCTTTTGGCGGGGCACTATTTTCTGGGAGCCCCCCTGGTTCTTGGTCGCCGAATTTATGTGCTTGCTGAAAGCGGCGAGGGCATCTTTTTGATTCGACTTGGTGAACCCGATCCTCTCAATCCCAAGTCCAATCCGGTTGTGCTGGCATCACAGCTGATCTCTGTACCCCGTTCGCGACTATCGGCGCATCCTCTTCGAAAGCACGCAGGTCTGATTCCGTCATTTGCTCAGGGATTGCTGATTTGTCCAACATGCGACGATCGAATCATTGCAGTCTCCGCGGAAGATCTTTCGGTTCGATGGATCTTTCGCTATGCAGGAATACTGCGGATGCAGGAAATTGGCGGCGACAGCCTGGTGCTGTTCGGCGGTCGAGATTTTCAGGACACAAGCCGCATTGATCGGGACAATCGCTGGATCGATTTTCTGCCTCGGATTTCGGGCAATCGAGTCTTCCTGACACCTCGTGATGCGGATCAGCTGTACTGCCTGGACCTGCAGACCGGCAAAGAACTCTGGAGCATTCCGCGAGGGAGTTTCCACCAGGTCGCTGCCGTGAATGAAGAGCAAATTGTGCTGCTCGGAAATCACTCCGCTGCATCCTACAACGTAAAAGACGGCACCGAACAATGGACGACTCAGCTGGGTCAGGGAACAACCTGCGGCCGCCCGGTCGTCACTGGCACATTACTGCAAATTCCCAGCGACGCCCCTGCCATCACTTCGATGGATCTGAAGTCTGGTCAGGTTCTGGTCCATCAGCCATGGACCGGCGCGGCGATTCCGGGCAATCTGCTTTCAACCGAATCGGGACTGGTTTCCGTCGGCATGACGATGGCGGCAGGGCTTGGTCCTGCAGCAGAATCGACGCCTTCCGTACAGGCAACCGAACTGCTGCTGACAGGACGGACAGCCGATGCTCGACAGATGCTGGAGAGGCAGCTTGAATCAGCTCCGGACGATCGTGTTTCCCGTGCCCTTCTGATCGAAGTTCTGCTGCAGCTACTGCGTTCTGATTTTGCCGCGAACCGAACGTGTGTCGAACAGGTTCGAACGCTTCTGGATGCCGCCGAACGAGACGTCGCGGTCCTGCCGGTACTGCACTCTGTTCTTGGTATGAATCTGACCGATGCGTCGGTGCTGACCGAGCAGCTTCAGGGTTCACTGCGTCAACAGCAGGACGAACTTGCGGAGCTGATCGCGAAAGGAATTGAATCGAGCGGCTCCGGAGATTTGCAGGAACTGTCGAACAGTCTTGGCGATCTATTGTCACAGCTGCCGGCCGCACATCAGCAGCCTGTGATGACGGGCATGCTGCAACGCAGCAAGGCGGAAGCACTCCTGGCCGGCATGCGTTCAGCCATTCGACAGCGGACGCCCGAAGAACGACAACAGATCGATGCGGCCATGACCCCGCGCGCGATCGAGATCGCAACAGTCGTTTCTCCCGGCGCGGATCGAATTCACTTCGTCACGGATCTGCTGAAGATCGGACTTCCAAACACGGCGATGGCCGTTTTGCAGCAGGCTTCCCTGAACTGGTCACCAGAAGCCTCGCATCTGCTTCTCGAGCAGACTCGTCTGATGCTGACTCAGTCCGCTGGTCCATCGGCCGTCAGGTCCGCCAGTGAACTGATGCAGCAGTGGTCCAGTACAAATCAGCCATGGAGTACCTGGGCGTTCCTTTCTGACGTCAGAATGGAGGCAACTCCTGGGACATTTCTAAGATGGACGATGCCGGACACTGCAGCACGCGATGAGCTGCTGGCTGGCATCCGCAATAAGACTCCCGAACTGCTGAAACGACCGCCATCTGTCTGGTCAGAAAGTGCCAAGGTCGAGATGTCGGATGATCGTTCGGTGATGCCGGTCAATCGAGTGACCGAGACGATTCCGAAACGCAGTATCCCTCTGTTTGGAGCTCCGGGACTTTACCGAGGATGGTCGTTTGCCATGCTGCGAAGCAGCGAGCGGATTGTTGCCTACGATCCAGATGGTCAACTGAAGTGGACACTTCGTCCTCCCGCGTTTATTGAAAGCGAATATGTTGGCTTTGCGACGGATTCCTGGGCATCCGCATGGGGCCATCTGCTGATTCTGAACATCAACGGAACGGTGATGGCCGTTGACGGGACGCTCGTGGATTCTACCGGTGCGCCATTGTTGTTGTGGCAGAAGAATATCGAACGATTGGCACCGGACAGCGACCAGGAAGATTATCGCGAGTACATTGCTCCGCCGGATCGCATTCCTCAATTCCTGCCTTATCCCTCGGGCTATTTCCCCGTCGCACCTGTTTCATCAGAAGGCGTCCCGGTGATCTCTGGTCGACGCGTCGTGGTTCTGCATCCGCTGACCGGGCAACTGGTGTGGCAAGTGGATGGAATCCCGCGTGATGCCATGCTGCTGACGGATAACGATCAGCTTTTGATCTTGTCCGAAGCGGCTCGCCAGATTGAAGTGAGGGCGATGATTGACGGAAGTTTGAAGTCCACGACTCGCCTTCCGGAATGGTGGGGTGACGCAATCGGAAACGTCGGATCATCTGTCGAAGAAGTGGAAACGGATGAAGGCGTCGATGTGCGGTGGCGAGTCCTGGCGGAAGGACATCAGTGCGTCGTGTTTCGACTAACGGAAGGAAAGTCGTATCTGGAATCACGCAACCTGCTGACGGATAAAGCTGAATGGTCAATCGAACTTCCTCAGCAGACCGTCTTCAGCAATGCAGCAGAAGATGTCGTGGCCCTGCTGAGTGATGGAGATCAGCTTCGACTGGTACAGCTTGACACTGGCAAAGTTCTGTTTGACCAGAAGATCGACAAGCTCCCGGTTCCGCGTCAGTTGTATCTTCGAGTTTCACAGGGCCAGTATCTCGTTCTGCCGGAAGCACGTACGGAAGATGATCCGGCACTGGACTTTATTAATCCCGTCACCGACAGCGTCCACGTGTTCGGGAAGATCTTTGCGATCGGTCAGCAGGATCTGACTCTGACATGGTCGAAGGAAGTTGATCATCGGTTTGTGCAGCTCTCGACACCGACGCAAACGCTTCCTGTGCTTCCGAACGCTCCAATCCTTGTCCTGCTGTCGCGTGACGGCGAGGGACGTCCGCCCGTCAGGAATACTCGCATCAGCGCGAGGATTCTGGATGTGCGGAACGGAAAGGAACTTTACTACGACGATAACACCGGAAAGACTCTGAACGATCACTGGCTCAGTATCGATGCGGCGAAGAAGCAGCTTCTTCTGAGCTTTGAGCGTCACTTCATGACGATCAGGTACCCGGGACTCGAAAAGTCCACACCATGATTCACGCTTCGAAGACACGGATGAAGATCCTGTTCCTGTCATCCGGCGACCGAGTTCCTTCGTCACGCTTTCGGATTCTGCCGTACCTGAAGCACTTCCGAGCCGACGGCCATCAGGTTGTTCTGGCCAGAAGTTTTCCCGCAAAATACGACTACTTCCCCTGGATGGGTTTTCGTCCCAGTCAGTTACTAAAACGCGGCGTTCGCTGGTGGCACTGGCTGCGTTCCAGACTTTCGGCGTTTGATATCGTCTTCATTGATCGGGAGATCTTTGACAACGAAACAACCGACATGGAGGAACGGTTTCATGAATCCTGCAAACGCCTGGTGATTGACCTGGACGACGCCATCTTCCTGCGATATCCCGATAAGTTCCCGAAGCTGATGCAGTTGGCGGACCTTGTCGTTTGCGGCAACCGATTCCTGATGGAACACGTCGCCCCGATGAATGCTCATCGCTGCCATGTGCCAACGTGCGTCGACATGGATGACTACCCCCCGCGCGAAGAAATCCGGAATGCAAGACCGATCGTCGGATGGATGGGAACAGCCGGAAACGTTGGGTATCTCAAGGTCGCTGCGGAGGCGTTACGAATCGTTGCGAAAGAAGTGCCCTTTGAACTTCGTCTCGTTGTCCCGGACATCGGTCTGCTGAAGGACATGGATCTCTCCGGTGTGAATCTGGTTCATGAACCGTGGCAACCCGCCAATGAAGTAAAGCAGTTGCAGCAGTTCGACGTGGGCCTGATGCCTCTGTTTCCAGATCAGAAGTGGGACATCTACAAATGTGGTCTGAAGCTGATTCAGTACCTTGCCGTCGCTGTCCCCGGAATCGCTGCTCCGGTGGGAGTGAATACCGAGATCCTTGATGGCAACCAGAACGGCATGGCTGCTCAAACAACCGAAGAATGGGTCCATGCGTTGCGAACCCTGCTGGCCAGTGAATCACTTCGCCGGCAAATGGGACATCGCGGCCGCCAGACTGTGACCGAACGGTATTCGATTCAGGCAAACTATCCGGTACTTCGAGACGCCCTGCTGGAGACACTGTCTTCGCCTCGCAACAGTTGAATTTCGGGTAGCACAGGCAAAGCCTGTGTCGCGCAGCGGCCGGAAGCCTATGAGAACGCGTGGTCATTTCAGTGCACCCGATCCCGGCAACTTCACATCGTTGTGGTCAGTTGGTTGCGATTCAGGCCCGGAGGGTCGTCACAACCCCTGCCGGTGTGCGTAAGCCACCGGAGGCGAAGCAAAAGTAAGTCCAAAAGGCCCGGAGGGTCGACACATTGACGCTCCACTATCCCGCCTGAGCCAATGAACGGAATGTTCTCTCTTGATGTCTCCTATCCGTGCCATCGGCGATATCTGTGGTCAAAAACGCATTTCAAACCACGGATAACGCGGATGGCACGGATAAGCCCAGGAGCAACAGCAGGTCGATTGCTTTTCCGGCGAACCTCAAACCTCGGGTAGCACAGGCAAAGCCTGTGACGCGCAGCGGCCGGAAGCCTATGAGAACGCGTGATCATTTCAGTGCACTCGGCCTCGGCATACCACATGCACACTCCCGCTTCCGGCGCCTGCGGCACACGCACTTCGTACGTGCTACCCAGGACAAAACGGCCGAAGCTCAGATGATCGCGTTTGTCCTTCTACCGTCCGCCAAACGCGGCTTACTGCGCCGGCAAATTTCGCTTCCATTCGTCGATGTGGATTTTATACTGCTGAGCTTTTTCTACCGAGTCAATGTGGTTTAAGTCGCGAAATGCAGAATCCCAATAATCCGCGCATAGCAAGCGAAATGCATCGGTACTGACGCTGACTGCAATATTCATTTTTCCCGAGACAACGCGGATTGGAATATGCCCCCCCTCATTCTGCGCGGATGTCCAGAAGAAGGGGCCTTCAACAATCTCCAGCTTCTTTGTGGGATAAAGCTGATTTGCGAGGGCGTAGGCGTCCACACAATATCTTCGGTCCCTCATGACTTTGAGAAGAGACTGCTGAAACTCCACAGTCTTTCTGCTGGTTCGCGATTGCCAGAAACTCAGAATCCAGCTCCACGGAATTCAGATCGCCTATTCTCAAACCAATGAAGCTAGTCGATACGTTCCGACCATCAATCGTTATCGAGCCACACAGTTCCTCCAGGTACAAGAATCGCTGCGTTCCGATCGGTGTCTCGCAGAAAACCGTGACATGAAACATGATGTAGAGAGAACAATAGGCCAGTCCCATCGGGGTCTCCAGATTAGAACCAATTTGGCGCGGCGTGGTGAAAAGCCGAGAACCATCATTCGTAAGGACTTCTGACGGCCTTGCACTGTTTCGCCCATTTCTGAGCTGTCCACCGAATGACGCCACGCGTGAACACGGCAAACACTATCACACCGATCATTAGCCTAGTTGCGATTTAGGATGACTCGTTCACCAGAAAGTCTTACGCCAAATGGAGTCTGTGACCGTCCGCAGGCAGTTGTTGCTCTATCAGGGTCCACCAATTGATGCCGACACGAATCCCCTTCAAGATCTCCCGGACAACTCCACGGGATTTCAAGTCCTTCTGCCTCTACAATCGCCACACAGTCCATGGCCTCTTCAGTTGCTCCGTACGTCGACTCGGTATCACCGGGCTCGTCGAATTTCCCTCTTTGCGGACGTACGAAATAGTAACTTGAACAGTGCATTTCACCGCGGATGCTCTGTCCCGGACAACGATACCATTGAGGCGTGGGGAACATGGCCTTCAGATTGTGCTTGCTGTTCCAGGGTTGCGTGAGGTCGAACGCCGCGTATCTCTTCGGGTCCAATATCGAAAGCAGTTCTACTCGCCAGCTTAACAGTGGAGTGCCATCTGCCGAAAGAACGTCTGCCGGGTACTTTCCGGTCTGTACATGGTATCGAAGCAGCATGGAGACGATAGTGGCGTGATTGCTGTTGCATTGCGCTTGGCGACTGACATGAATCGCGACTTGTCGCAACTGCCAGTAGTAAATGCCTGCCAAAATTATGGCCGCGGCGCCGATGAGGATAACTGTAAGCCGGAAGCGAATGCTCCTGATCTGGTTCGGCAGTACGATGGTCATGTTATTGTCCAGTCTCAGCCGCGATTCAGGAATGTGTACGATCTGTCAGAAATGCTCCAGCACGCGGCTGTCGAAGAGTTTGGCGTCGTAATCTGTTAACACCACGACCTCGGCAACTCCGCGAATGATGGCCGTAAGATTCTGGGTCTCATGGCCGTCTGTCTTCTACTCGCGATGCCTTCACGTCCCACCTTACCGCGAAGTGAGACTTCAGTTCAAAGCAAGCGATTTACGAGGTAATGTGATAACTGTCCTTCGAACTTGCGGTGTCACCTTGCGAAGCTGGGCGGCACATAGAAATAAACGACCAAATGTTCGCGTGCTGCCGCGGAGGCGTCGTCCCGTTCGCGTAATTCCGATTCATCAATGCCCCCTGTGGCTGCAATGCATGGATAGAATAGACAATAAGCGGCCTTGTTCAGTGCCGGGGTATCAAAAAAGTAGCGGCACCGAAGAAAGTTGTGGGATAGATCGACTGTTATCGTAAAACGCCTGCAGACAAAGACGAAGCTTGCAGCATATGTCGCAAGCAGAAATGAAATCACGACGGCGATAGCGATAGCTTTCCGTTTTGAAATTCGCACGAGACGAGAACCTCACAGGCTCCAGCGGACAGTGTCGTCTGTTCGCTTCTTGTTACGCTCTACTTTGAGCGAGGCTGACACCCTGCCGCTCGCCCGTCGCCAACAGTCCGGCTGCGTCATCGATGTCGGATTCACGTCGGTCCACGGTTCCGTTCCCGTTGTCGTCCACACTCTGGCCAATGCGACGCCCGACGGCATCGTACTGATAAGCCAGTGATTCTGTCACGACGTTGTTGCTGGTTTTGTAGATCACTCCGGTCAACAGATTGGCATGATTCCACTGGTCCTCCACGTCAATTCAGTCTTTTGGCCATGCGGTTCCATACTCTCGCGGAGGAGAGAGCCCTGACTTTTTTCGGATCAGACAGTCCAGCAGGAACTGTAGATTTTCGTGATCTGTTGGGGTGAATTCCCTGTCATCCAGGAGCCGCATCAGATGTTGAATTGTCTCTTCTGAAACTTCCGAACATCCTTCAATAAGTACATATGCTGCTACATAGCGAGCCATGCCGTGGCCGTGCTTCTCCGAAAGCGATTCCAGGCACCGCCTCTCAACAACAGTGCGGTCATGCTGCGTTCTGCAGAGTTTCGCCGCACGAATGGCAATCGATGTGTGGTTGATATCACCCGTGTTTTTGATGAGCAAAACGGCGCGATCAAACGACGTCACAAAGCGATACGATGGAAAACGCACGATGCCGTAGGCGATGGCTGTGATGACACCTACGAGCCCCAATGCAAGAAGGAACCGTCTTCGTGACATTTGGATGTATCCGTGATCTCACGAGGTCAGCACAGAAAGGCACGATGTGCTTTTTTTTGTGGGACCGACCAGCCGACAAGTGGAGAATCCACCTTACGTGTGAAATAGCAGGTCCCGAATTATCCGGCAACGAAGCGAGCAGCAAACCGTCGAAATTGATCTACCTGTTCTGCCGCCCATTCGGCAGGCTTCCCGAGGGACTGGGACATGACGGCTGCGACCAACGGAGCTGTCTCAATGGCCGCCGTGGCGTGAAGCAACAGCAGCCGCGATCGTCGCGCAAGTATGTCCTCAATGGTCTGAGCCATCTCATGCTGCACGCAGTAGTGCACGAAGGCCTGCTCATCGGCAGTGAGTTCACCGCCGTCCGTTCGTGTGTTGAGATCCGCCTTGATTGAGCTGGCTTCCGGGATCTCTATAGAAAGCTCGCCAGTCACCGACGGACAACGCTTCCAGCCGGAGTTGTTTTCGACGAGATCGACGAGGTCCTCGCCCATTTGACGATACGTTGTCCACTTGCCGCCAATCACAGTGATCAGTCCGGAGCGTGATGTGAGAATGGAGTGTTCGCGGGACAGTGACGCCGTCGACTTCGACTGTGATCGTCGAACAAGTGGCCGCAACCCCGAAAAGACAGAGCGAATGTCGGATCGTTCCGGAGGATGATTCAGATAGCGGCGCAGGTGGTCCAGCAGATATCGAATCTCCTGCTCTTCAGGAACCGGCTCTCTTGTCACTTCCGAAACAGCTTTGTCAGTTGTCCCAATCAACACTTTGCCAAGCCATGGGATTGCGAATAAGACTCGCCCGTCATCCGTC
The DNA here is from genome assembly GCA_016795145.1 of Planctomycetaceae bacterium. Taxonomy (GTDB): domain Bacteria; phylum Planctomycetota; class Planctomycetia; order Planctomycetales; family Planctomycetaceae; genus SXXK01. Next base: position 2,401 of record JAEUII010000309.1, on the reverse strand, counting down.
GATGGAATCATCATCGCACGGTGGCCCGGCAGAAAATCCGAGTCGACAACCAGATGAGTACCTCGACTGGGAGCAATCCGGACGGACGCTTCTGATTCCCCTGAAACACATCGATCGTTCTCCATCAGCGCTTCAGCAAAGACACCTGTGCAGTTCAGCACACGCTTTGCCCTGATGCGATAGTGTTTCCCGGTTTGAACATCACAGACTTCGGCTCCAGCAACTCGTCCGCCTTCGTAGATCAAGTTCTCAGCAGACGCATAGTTCAGAACCAATGCACCGTGCCTTGCGGCAGTCATCGCGAGTGCTACAGCCAGACGAGCATCATCGAACTGAGCATCATGATAGAGGACACCTCCGCGAAGAGACTGCGGCTGGAGCTGCGGCATCAGCTCTATCGCCTTGCTTCGACTCAGCCAGCGGCAACTTCCCATCGATCGCTGTCCCGCGAGAGCGTCGTACAACCTGAGCCCAAGGAAGTTGATCGCGCGCTCACCAACTCGATAGGCAGGAAGCACAAAGCTGAGTGGCCGAACGAGGGTCGGCGCGTTTCGCAGCAGGCGTTCGCGTTCCAGCAATGAATGGCGAACCATTCCAATCTGCCCCTGCCGCAGATATCGAACGCCACCATGAATCAGCTTTGTGCTGCGGCTGGAGGTTCCTGAAGCAAAGTCGCCACGTTCAAACACTGCCACTCGGTAACCACGAGTCACAGCCTCCACGGCTGTCCCGAGCCCCGTCGCACCGCCTCCGATGATCAACAGGTCAAACTGTTCCTGCGAATCGGCAAGTCGTTCGATCATCCCTGAACGAAGCATGATTCGTCTCCGAAGTGCTTCTCAGGTGTTTCGATACTGTCGTACCTGATGTCCGGTCATTGCACGCCAGACTCCGATAATGAATGCCAGGTTGGCCAGCATGAAACTGTAGGCGAACGCGGTTCCAGGAAGCCGCAATCCTCGACCCTTCATAGTCATGTGGTAAAGGGCCAGAACATACAAGCCGGCGAACGGACAGAAGGCTGCGGCAGTGATGTATGACGGATTCAACCCAAGCAATGCACCGAACGATAACGTGGCGAGCAGAAGGAAGACCGGAGACAACCATCTCAGCAGCTTGTGCGACCACAGCGCGAAGGAATAGCCAGGATGTCGTAACGGATTGAGAAGGTAACTTCGAGTCCACGTGCCTTGCCAGTTTCTGAGCGTCATGCGGATTCGACGCCGCAGGGAAACGCCGGTGTCATCTTCCAGATCAACGATGCCAATCGCACGGGGCTCATGAACAACCTGAAATCCCTGACTGACGATGTCCAGCGGAACAATGCAGTCTTCACCGATGGACGGATCCATCGGCACAAACAGCGAACGCCTCATCGCGAAGCACGCTCCGGCTACGACGGCAAGAAGTCCCAGGCCCGACTCCAGGGTCCGCAGTTTCAGTTCATAATGCCAGTAGTACCCCTGACACGCGTGAAGGTCCTGAGCATCCTCGTTCCCAAACAGATACCGACCATCGACAGCGCCGATCCCGGGGTCACGGAAATGAGCAACCACCAGGTACAGCCACTCCCGGCAAAATTGAATATCGGCATCGGTGAACGCAACCAGTTCCGTCTGAATGGTCTCCATGGCGGCGTTCTGAGTTGCCGTCTTACCCAGTCCCGGGCTTTCGAACAGCCTAACGCCCCGGGAAGCGTACTCACGAATGATGTCGTTAGTGCGGTCGGTCGACCCATCAGATGCCACCACAATCTGGCAGCGCCCCTCCGGATAGTCACATGCCAGCATATTCTCCAGCTTCTGCCGGATGACCTTTTCCTCATTATGCACCGTCAGCAGAACGGTGATCTCAGGCCATTTCGATTCGCTCGAGTCCGGTGCGACCGAACGAGGTCGGATGGCTGCAGACAGCAGCTGCAGAAAACGGCCATAGCCGTCATAGATCCAATAAAGGACGGCGACCGAAAGACATCCAACGCCCCAAAACACAGCCATCGCAAGGACCTCCCTGTCCACCAGACGCACCGGCTGGCAGATCCTGCAAACTTTACGGTTTCCCGCCCATTCACCTCAAGGTTGATCCTCAGAGTCGCGGTTCGCTCCGCCGAACCGAAGCGCCCTGTCTTGCTGGGCGTCTTTTCCTGGAACGGAGCTTTGTGGGTTGGCGGGAAGGCCGGACCGCGATTTTTGGTGCGTCAGTTCGGGGGGGAGCACTGTGTGCTAGTGCACTGTCAGAACAACTAAGAGGGGTTCGTCATTCCCGCGCAGGCGGGAACCCAGAGCGTTGAAAGCTGGGTTCCCGCCTGCGCGGGAATGACGGCTCAACCCAAATTGATGTGACAAACCACTAGTGGCCATTCATGCGCGTCGGTTCGGCGGAGCGAACCGCGACTATGCGC
>JAEUII010000279.1 GCA_016795145.1 Planctomycetaceae bacterium | reverse complement strand
TGCGGTCAGCAACAAGCCATTCACAACCGTCTCTGACACCGGGTACTTTCTACCAAATCCAACACAAAGAACCGGCACCTCGATGAGTACCGTCAGCAGGTAACCAAACACGAGGAAACTGAGTGTTCCCATCAGCATCTGAAGCGCACCATTCGAGGTAACATGGAAGCCGCTCTCGTGTTGCTATAGAAGTCTCAGCAGGAACGGGATCTCTGCCAAAACATGAACGGTTGCGACCGCAAAGTAAATGTCTCGCGTTGCTGAATAATCGGCGAGGAAGAAAATCCAAAGCAGAAACACGACAAACAGCGATGCCAGCAGCATCCACCGAATGGCTGTTCTCAGCGGAGTCCTCATTAAGGGGATCAGGGAAAACCGCTGCGAATAAACACGACCGCTGACAACCGGAATCGCGACCAGCCAAACTCCGTAATGAAGCAACTCCAAAAAGGCATGGATGGAAACCAACCGGGGCCCCGAAGCCACCGAGAATATCGGCAGGAACGAGTGCCTAAGAATCTGATCACGGAGCGGCCCCGACACAGGAAACACATCGACGCTCAATTCGCCAACCAGTGTCCACTGCAGCACCAACAGTACGGGAAGCAGACACACGCACAGCCGAAACACTCGCCGCAGCGAAGGAGATTGCTTCCGGAACTCGCGATCCAGGATCCACAGCCCCATCAGCGGGTGCGCATAGACAAGCACAAATGGCAGCAACGGTGGCGCCAGCCAGCAGACACCAGTGATCGCCAGCCCAATCGGCAATGCATAATCCCAGTCGCGACGGGGGGCGTGGCGGCTTCGCATCATCACAAGAGTCGTGCACCACAGGACGAAGGCTGTATTCCATATCCCGGTCAGCCACAACGAGGAAACCGGGTTCCACCCAAGCCACACAGGAAGTCGCCCCAACAACGGAAAGGTCACGGACAGGCTGAGGATCCCAATAAACGACACTAGAAAGAACGGCTTCAGCTGTCCCATTCGAGCGGGAAGCCGAGTCAGAAAATAGCGAGCCTCGACGTAGTTATGCGGCCCGGCAAAAAGAAACACAATGACCACCGACAGCGCAATCGGAGCAATAGTCGTCAGGGCAGACGCGGCGATCATGAACAACAGCACGCCACAGGCAAAAACAGCCTCACGGCGCCCGTCGGAATTGCAGGCGACATTTGTCGACACTTCGACACTCCTGCTGGTCACGCTTTGAGCCCTGGAACTGCCTACATGCTATCGAACGTCTGGTTTCCGCTGTCGTGCATTTCGCACTCGGATGATCGCGATGGCGACAACCGCGCTGGCCAGCAGACCACCGGCAAGCACCAACATCCAGGATGCCCCTTCCACTGCTGCCGCTGATCTCGGATCGTTTGCAATGTCACCAAGAACAGTCCCGCCGGTCAAAAGGAACGCAACCAGACTGGCAGTAAAGTGATTCTGTTTCATCCTTTGTCCTCCGGTTCTTTGGGCCTTCGACGCTTTCGTCTGATGTTTCCCATCAGAAGCACCGCAAGCGAGAAGAAAATACCGCAGATCACCAAAAGAAGCACGCCACCACCAATGATGAACGGCAATGGCGACATGTCAGCGAACATCGTCAACGGTTCCATCAGACCACCCTCATACAGATCGCCCCAACTCACAGGAAGTGAAGTTGGCCTGCCGCTTGTTTGGTTCAATGTCTTCCCAAAACTTCTGTGTCTGAGCACGAAAACAGCAGGCAAACTGCCCCCCGCCCCTGCGCATCCACCAGCGCAACCTCTTTTCCAGAAACAACTTAAAACTACAGGTGCATGGCACCGTGTGCGGTCCTGTTTTCAATCGTTTCGCTGCACCGCGCAACAAAAAACCCCTGGTCGAGAGGCTCGGCCAGGGGCTTCGGATCAACATTGCCAGCAAAATCACCCTATCTGGTGCTATGGATTGACTGGCGCGTTTTCTGGTTCTCGCAGGAAGATGATGTTGTCACCTCGGCCGCCGCCACCAGAGGATGGATTGAGGATGTAATCCGCATCCAGTGCCTTGGTGATTCGGTCCTTGGCTTGAGCCAGGTGGGCCGCCGTGTAAGGATCAAACTTGTCTGCTGAAGCCGCCTGAGCCGCTTCAATCTTCTTCACAATCTGTCGCAGCTGATCACTGGCCAGCATGGAAATCGTTTTGCCGGCTGGGCCCTGGGATCGTCCTGGCAGAGTCAGGTCGATCAGGCGTTCCATGTGCTCGCGCTGCAGGTTGCGTCGCAGGCTGGAAATCAGCGGCTTGCGTGCTGAGTACTGACCTTCCGCCTTAGCATCCAGTTCACTCCAGACGGAGTTTGCAACAGTTCCCAGCAGTTCCGGCAGCGTCAGGGAGTCCTGATCGGCAGGTGTGCGGAATTCGTTGTCATACACTCGTCGCAGTGTTGTTGGATTCATCAGGCTGGTCAGAGCAGATGCCTGGATTCCCATGATACGGTCATGGATTGGCCATGTGGATTCTTCCATCATGGATCCCTGATTGTCATACCATTTGTCCAGACCCATCGCGGTGACAAGTTCAGGAGTCAGTCCGAACGCTTCATCTTTGAACGCGTTGTTCACGACGAAGTTCAGAGCGGCTCGCTGAGTTTCCGCTGGGACAACTTCGATCGGCTTGCGACCGTTCGGGTCACCCTTCTTGTCACGGTTGACATGAGCACCGCCAACCCAGTTCGACATCATTGACAGCGATCGTGTCTGCAGCGACAGAATCATCTCGTAGCCATACCGAACTCGATCCCAGCTGTCTCCGTCCTTAATGAAGTCGGTGAGAAGCTTTGAACGATGGTGAGCAGCCAGCTTCACCTGCTCATTCGCAAAGTCGAGCGGATTCTTCGTGAAGTCATAGCGTCGAGCCAGTGGGTCTGGACCGCCAGTGTCTTCGTCGGTGGCGTACACAAGTTCTGGTTCAGCTACGCGGGCCAAAATCGGCTTCGTGTCGCCGGATGTGTAACCGTATTCGATGGCCCACATATCGTATGGACCAACTCCGGTCATGCAGTAGTCACCCTGAGTGTTGCCGGAGTCCAGTCGGATGTTGGTTCCGATGTAGTCCATGACAGACCCAGCCAGCTGCTTCTTGCCCTTAACCTCATCGCTGTTGATCTGTGCCAGGGTGTAAAGGCTGGAGGCTTTGAAGTTATGTCGCAGTCCGAGGGTGTGGCCAACTTCATGAGCAACCAGGTGAGCAATCAGCGGTCCGACGAATGATTCTGGCATACCATCCAGCATCTGTTCCTTCGGAGCTTCCTTCTTCTCTTCCTTCTTTTCGCCCTGTGCGGCAGCCTGAGCTTCCTGAGATGCCAGGATGTCGAATGTCATACGTGCCAGAGCCAGTTCCATTGCCATGCCTTCGGCTGCCATGCAGAAGCCGTTGACCTGGCTGTGTCGATTCAGTCCATCAAATTCCTCGTCGCCAAGGATCTTGTTGTCAGCTGACGCCAGTGGGTGTCCGGCGTACGGCAGAGCGGCCTGTCGCTGAATCCTGTCCTGAACGATTCGTCGCATCGAAGGAGGGGCCAGGCGAACGCGTGGGTCCCACTCCGGATGATCCGCCAGCCATGCCAGCGTATCAGCTCCGTAACCTTCCATCGCGATCTTTGGCAAAGCCTCATTGAACTGCTGACGATAATGACGAATCCATCCGTCCGTCAGAATAATGTCGGCGTCAAGAATCTGTCCGGTCAGAGGATGAACGCGGCTTGGGCCAATGGCTGTACCAACGTCGTTATTCAGCCAGCGAACGAAGTTGTACTGCACATCTTCCGGATCCTTGTCCATGTGAGCGCCGGACGCAGCGTCCTGGTAGTACACTTCAACCGCGTTGGCGATGCCAACTTTTTCAAACGCTGCATTCCATGCCAGGATCCCGTCACGAACCCATCGGCGATAGCGAACCGGAGTCGTGTGCTCGATATAGAACACGATCGGATTCTTCGGAGGGCTCAGCTGAAGCTTTGGATCAGCCTTCTCCAGGTGCCATCGGTTGATATAACGAATGCGAGTTTCGCGGTCGTCATATTTTGCGAGGTCGGAATAGGACGTGGTGAAGAAACCAACCCGAGTATCAGCAGCGCGAGGCTGGTATCCGGTGTTGTCCGGAATGTTGCTGATCGAATAGTGCAGGATCTTCAGAGTGCCATCGCCCGCTGCCGGAACTTCAAAGGCAATCTCCACATTGTTCTCGAACGCCTTCGCGGTCTTGATCGAGAAGATGCCCTGCATCGTGAATGACGGATTGAACTGAGCTGGCCCGATATTGTATCGAGGATTCAGCAGCATCGCGTCGACGTCAATGACCGGACCGCCACCTGGGCCCATCGTGACGATCGGCACTTCCATGATGATGCGGTCCGTGAACAGTCGCTCAACAGACGCTTCCGCTTCACGGTCACCGGTTGCACGAATTTCGATGTTCGGCGTTACCAGAGCCAGCTTCTTGTCATACTGACGCCAGTAAACGTACAGGTCACCGGCCTGAAGACCAGCGTAGTCTTCGCCGCTCGCCACGGTCGTCGCGATGAAGTACTTCTTCGAAGCAAAATCGCGTGGAAGTTCGGCATACATCTGGCCGTCCTTCGCTCGCGTAAAGAGCGTGTACATCGGACGAATATTGGCCTTCGTCACGACCTTCTCGAAACCTTCCAGAACCTTCGCTGCTGGAGGATACTCGGGTTGAGGCTGCCCTTCCTGAGCCACCGTCGTTGCTGACAAGGAAAGTGCCGCCGCCAGCGTCAAATTGCGAAGCCGGAACACACTTCGAAGCATATGAGCCCTTTCTTTCACACAAATTAGCAGTGAACGCCATTCACGCTGGCAATGGTTGCTCGATGCCACCACTTGCCAAACGAGTTTCTGGAGATTCCGGGAGATTTAGGGCGACCGGGACGGTGGAGACCCTCGAAAAACAGTCACCTTGCAAGCTGTTTCGCAGCGAACTGCGCGAAGGATGCGGAATCGCCAAGTTAACAATCTTACCTGGTTTTTCCGGATTGTGAAGCGGGTCCCTGAGTCACCGCTCACTTTGCTGTGAGACGATCGTCCTTCAAACGACTGACTGTCGCTCAAGGAGAACTGTCGCCATTCTCTGAAATCGGCCCAGAAGGCAAAGTCACCCGTGGAACGTCTCCACCGAACCTTGGGGCGACCTGACCGGACTCGCATCAAAACAACACTGTCGTTGGCGTACTGCACAGAATGTCAGTCAGTCTCCATTTCGTTGGAATCACAATCGACTGAATGGGCATGCTTCACACACGACACAACGCCTGGTAAACTCGCCGCAGTTCGCCTGAATTCACATGCAGGCAGGCACAGGGAGGCTCTTGGCTGCTCATTGAAAAGGATTCCAGAGGAGAATCATATGACAAAGCACTTGTTGGCGTTTGGTCTGATTTTGGTTGGAGTATGTAGCTCGGCAATGGCCGGCGATCGCTTCTATTTTTCACACAGAGTGTTTGTGGCACCGCCAGTTGTTTACGGTGCACCAGTAGTGGCTTACCAGCCAGCGTATGTCGTTCCGACACCGACCGTGACCGTTGCTTCCTACCCAGTGAGCACTGTCACCTATTCAACACATTACTACGCACCGATGGTCCCGGTCGTCCCGGCAACCGTCGTTGCGGCTCCAGTTGTTGCTGCACCTGTTGTCGCATCTCCCGTGATTCTTCCGACTCGAGGCTACGTGGTCCCGGTCCGTCATGGTCATTTCCGTCGCTACCGCGGTGTGGAAGTCGAGTTTGAGCGAGACGGCGACATCGAAATCGACTACCGATAGCGATCGCCCGGTTTCAAGTCATAAGACTCAACGCAAAAGGCGAGCCTCTTCAGGGCTCGCCTTTTTTCGTTGAACTCCAGCACTGCGTGTCGATCAGGAAAGTACGCCATGGACAATTTCTCCATGGATATCTGTTAGCCGAAAATCACGGCCCTGATAGCGATACGTCAGCCGTGTATGATCAACACCAAGCAGGTGCAGGATTGTGGCATTGATGTCGTGAACATGAACCGGCTCACGAACAATGTTGTAGCAATAGTCGTCCGTTTCTCCCCAGGTCGTGCCTCCTTTGATCCCGGCACCGGCCATCAGCATTGTGAAGCACCTTGGATGATGGTCACGGCCGTAGTTGTCCGGAGTCAGTCCTCCCTGTGAATAAATCGTCCGGCCAAATTCGCCACCCCACACAATCAGCGTGTCCTTCAAAAGGTCCCGCATCTTGAGATCAGTGAGCAGCGCTGCAGTAGCCTGATCAGTATCCCGACATTGCCCTCGGATCGCGTTCGGTAGTCCTCCATGATGGTCCCATCCCATATGGAACAACTGAATGAACCGGACATCTCGTTCGGCAAGCCGTCGGGCCAGAAGGCAATTCGCCGCGTAGGATCCGGGCCGTTTCACATCAGGCCCGTACATGTCAAGGACAGCCGCAGA
>JAEUII010000226.1 GCA_016795145.1 Planctomycetaceae bacterium | reverse complement strand
AAATCAAGCCGATGTTTGTACCTTCAGGCGTCTCAATCGGACAAATACGACCGTAGTGAGAAATATGAACGTCGCGAACCTCGAAGCCCGCACGCTTACGATTCAAACCACCAGGACCCAGAGCACTCAAACGACGCTCGTGAGTCAGCATCGAAAGTGGATTTGTCTGGTCCACGACCTGTGAAAGTTCGCTTCGACCGTAGAAGTAGTCGATCGCGGCAGAAACACTCTTCGGATTGATCAGCGTGCGAGGAGTCATGGCGTCGACTTCCTTCACGCTCATTCGTTCCTGCACCGTTCGGCGAAGCTTCAGGAAACCCTTTCGAATTTCGTCAGCGGCCAGTTCATCAATCGTTCGCAGACGACGATTTCCGAGGTTGTCGATGTCGTCAATCTGCGCCGTCTCGTCACCAATGCGGAGCCGCACGATGTACTTCATCGCATTGACATAATCGAGCGGGTTCAGGGTCATTTCGTCATCAGAAATGTCCTGCTGAAACTTGCGGTTGATACGGAAACGACCAACACGGCCCAGGCGGTATCGATTCACGTCAAAGAACTTCTCTTTGAACAGATCGTTAGCCTTGTCCAGGTTCGGAGGATTACCCGGACGCAGACGCTGGTAAATCTTCAGAAGAGCTTCTTCATGAGTCGACGTTCCGTCTTCTGCAAGAGTCTTCAGAATCAGCGGATCACGCACCTCGGAGATGATTTCAACGCTCTTCAAACCACAGGCGATCATCTCTTCAGCAATCGCCTCGCTGATCTCGCTGCCCGCGTCAACGACAATCTCCCCTGCCCGATCATGCTTCGCCGGGAACACGACGTCTTCAACGGAGTACTTGCCTTCCAGCTCAGAGACTGTTGTCTTTGCGGAAATCTTGACCGTCTGAGTTGGATAGAACAGACGGATGATGGCCGCGTCTGTTGAATAATCACGCGACATGGCTCGCAACAGCGTCAGCGCGGAGAACTTACCGCTCTGGTCAATTCGAACGCCAATCGCATCACGCTTGCTCACCAGCAGCTCAATCCAGCTGCCGCGTTCCGGAATGATTCGGCAGGAATGCGTCTTGCGATCACTGCTCGCAGACTCTTCCGCCATCACGAAGTCAACACCAGGAGATCGATGCAGCTGGCTGACAACAACTCGCTCAGCACCGTTGATGATGAACTCACCACCGCCGATCATGATCGGGATGTCACCCAGATACACTTCTTCCTCGACCGGCTGCTCCTTCACAAGGCGCAACCAGACACGGAACGGCATCCCGTAGGTCAAACGTAGCTGCCGACACTCTTCCGGGGTGTAGCGAGGCTTCCCAAGTTCATAACGAATGTATTCAAGGCGAAACTGCCCGTCGAAGCTCTCAATTGGAAAGACTTCGCGCAAAATCGACTCGAGACCCACATCCAGACGGTCTCGCGAAGATCGATCAGCCTGCAGAAAACGTGCATAAGAGGCTGTCTGAATCTGAGTGAGACCTGAAATCTCAAACTCAGCCTGGATTTTTCCGAAGCTTCGAACTACATCCTGGTCGATGGTACGAACAGACGGAATAGGCATTCGAACCCTGCCTTCGCTCGAAAAAACTAAAGCAGCACGACACCGGGACGACACTGTCACCCAGCCCCCGTCACTGCGAAAACAAAAACCGAAACTCAACCGCTTACGCGAAATCCCGCGCCACAGCGCGCGACGAAAGGCACCTGCCGATTACTCCGACAGCTGCCTGCTTCTCTGAGCTCTACACAACAAATTGTGAAACGTCAGATGCTCGCTGGACACAGAGTGCCGAGCCTTCATTCACAATAGAACCAGGCAATCTCTCGCCTGACCCGGACCCATTTGTCACCGCCGAGGCGTCCCAGGACGCCTCGGCCAGTGCCAACGAAAAGCTCTGCTACCAATTGGCAAAGAGCCAAATTACTTAATGTCGCAAGCGCCGCCAGCTGCGACGACTTCCGCCTTCAGCTTCTCAGCATCTTCCTTCGACAGACCTTCCTTCAGGGTCTTAGGAGCACCTTCGACGAGGTCCTTTGCTTCCTTCAGACCGAGACCAGTTGCTGCTCGGACGACCTTAATGACAGCAATCTTCGCGGCGTCATTGAAGCCGGTCAGAACGACTGAGAATTCAGTCTGTTCAACCTTGGCTTCCGCGACCGGCGCAGGACCAGCCATCACAACCGCACCACCACCAGCTGGCTCGATACCGTGAACTTCCTTCAGGTAATCGACGACCTTCTTGGCTTCCAACAGGGTCAATCCAACGATCTTGTCGCCCAGTTCCTTCGTCTTTGCATCGAACTCAGTGGCTGCATCCGCAGACATGACCAATACCTTTCTCTTTCAGTAACACGCTTCTCGTTAAGCAAAAATCCGTGCAGCGAACAAAACCGCTGACAACTAAGCCGTTGGCTCTTTCTCGGACAAAGTCTTCAACTGGCCAGCCAACTGACCACCTGGACCCTGCAGACAACCAGCCAATTGACGCCCTGGAGCGAGCATCAAACCAGCAAGTTCACCGATCGTTTCAAGCCGACCAGCACTCTTGCTAAGTGTTTCTACTGCGGCAGCGTTAAGAGCCTGACCCTCAACTGTGCCACCCTTGATCTCAAGTTTCTCGATGTCCTTAGCGAACTTCGCAACGGCACGAGCCAGAGCGACAACGTCGTCGCCGCCCCAAACCAGAGTCGACGGACCGGCCAGAACACTATCCAGCCCCTCGACGCCCTTGCGCTTAAGTGCATTCAGTGCAATGGAGTTCTTTACCGTCAACGCACGAATGCCACCCTTGCGAAGTGCAAGACGCCATCGGTTGGCACTGAATGCATCCAGTTTGGAGCAATCAACAACCAGAAAGTCCTTGACGTCTCCGATCCGATTCTGGATCTCGGAGATCACCATATCTTTCACATGCCGACCCATGGCTCACACCCAAAATTAGTATCTAAGAATTCAATCACCAAACCAAATCAGGCTACTGATCAGACAGCAACCAGGATCGACGGCATCATTGTCGCCGACACAACCACGCCACGAAGGTAAACACCCTTGGAGGTGTTTGGCTTCAGACTGCGAATGAATGTCAGCAGCGACTCAATATTCTCGGTCAACTTGGTCGCGTCGAAAGACATCTTGCCAACAACGCAATGAACGTTGGCACCGTTGTCTACGCGGAACTCAACCTTACCAGCCTTGTATTCACGAACAGCGTTCGCGACGTCCTGAGTCACTGTGCCGGCACGAGGACTTGGCATCAAACCGCGAGGTCCGAGTACTCGACCGAGAGGACCAACAACACCCATCATGTCTGGTGTTGCGATACACACGTCGAACTCAAGCCAGCCTTCTTTGATCTTGTCGGCCAGCTCTTTACCCCCAACGATGTCAGCACCAGCCGCCTGAGCAGTCTTCTGATTCTCGCCCTGAGCGAACACAAGCACTCGCTGCGACTTACCAATCCCGTGAGGCAGAACGATGGAACCTCGAACAATCTGATCAGCCTGCCGAGGATCAACGCCCAGTCGAACGGCAATCTCAACCGTCTGGTCGAAACGAACACGCTTAATGCTCTTCGGAAGGGCGTCTTCCATCGTCTTCAACGCCTTCACCGCGTCCGGCAGCGCAAGCACTCCCAGATCAGCAGCCTTCTTGGACAGAGCCTTCATTCTCTTTGACGGACCAGCCATCTCAAACACCCATACTCGAAAGACGTTACTGCCAAAAACCGACGGCCACCGCTGGCATCAACCAATCACTTCGATGCCCATGCTCCGTGCAGTACCAGCAATCATCTTGCAGGCCTGCTCGATACATGAGGCATTCAGGTCCTCATACTTCTGCTTTGCAATCTGCTCCACCTGAGCAGCACTCACAGAACCAACCTTATTCTTCAGTGGGTTACCAGAACCCTTCGCCACACCAGCCGCCTTCTTCAGAAGAACGGCAGCCGGAGGACTCTTCAGAATGAACTCGAACGTACGGTCGTTGTAAACCGTGATCACAACAGGAATCGTGATCCCCATCATGTCGCGAGTCTTCTCATTAAACTGCGACACGAACTGACCAATATTCACGCCATGCGGACCCAGCGCCGTACCAACCGGAGGAGCAGGCGTTGCCTGACCACCCGTGACCTGCACCTTAATCTGAGCCGTAACCTGACGCTGCTTACCCATGACCGCCTACCCTAACCAAAAGCCGACCATCCACCTAAACTGACTCAACTTGCCAGTGATCCAGCTCCACAGGTGTTGATCGACCAAAAATTTCAATCAAGACCGAAATCTTGCCACTGTGTTCGTCAATCCCCTCGACCGTTCCTTCGAAGTTTTCGAAGGTACCTTCACGAATCTTGACGACATCGCCCGAAGCGAACTGAATCTTGACCTTCGGAGCAGCAGTTGTCTGCTGCTCTGCTCGCCCAAGCATCCGGTCCACCTCATGCTGCTCCATCGGCAGCGGTTTCCCGGCAGCTCCGGCAAAATCACCAACTCCACCCGTATCCCGAACCAGATACCATGTTTCATCATTCAGAATCATCTGAATCATGATGTAACCAGGAAACAGCTTGCGATCCTGCTCCCTTGGTGACCCACTTCGAGTGTCGACGACCTTTTCTGAGGGAATGACAACTTCCCCGAAATAGTCCTCAAGCCCTTCAAGCCGAATCTTCTTCTGAAGAGCATCGCGAATCGTGCGCTCGCGATTTGTCTGCACTTTCAGGACATACCAATGCATGTCGCCGGCCGCAGAACTGCCGCTTGCTGCGTCTTTGGCCATGTCGACAACTCTCCTTCACCAGGCCCAAAAAAAACGAGCCGCGTATGGTGACCATCTGAAACACGAATTGCAACCGCGGAATCCACGGGAATTCGAACTTAGGAACGAAAGCTGCTGATCCCGAGTCTTCCCAGACTGCCAGAGTACTAGCGGTACTCTGTGAACCCGATTGCACTAAACAACCAGATCCAGAGCAAATCGATCAGAAACAGGAACACGCCCAGGAACAGCATCGTCGCCAGCACCACAATCGTGGCCTGAATGACCTCATGCTTTGACGGCCATGTCACCCGCTCAAGCTCGGACTCTACAGAAACAAGAAAATCAGCGAATCTCGGGTAGTTAACGACTCGAAAAGCCACCCAGCAGCAAGCTACCCATACCAGAGTGGGAACCCCCACCTGGATCGCACGCCCAGAACTCAGAAGAGCACCGTTCGCGAGAGTAACACATCCGAAGGCGGCGAGAATCGTAATCCCGAAAAACGTGAACTGCCGAACCATGCGCCCCTGATTCGCCTTATAGATGGAGAATCGGAACAGCTCTGGTATCAGGTCGGCACCCACACTTTTGCCGGACATTGGACACTCAGCCAAAAAGACAGAACGAACAAAAACCCCGAATCGGTTCAATCACAAGCACGGGCGGAGAGAGTCGAACTCCCAACCGCCGGATTTGGAATCCGGTGCTCTGCCAATTGAGCTACGCCCGTTCGAGCCAGCCTGATTACTCAGACTATTTCTTTCGCGATTCCTTGTGCAGCGTATGGCGACGAAGCTTCGGACAATACTTCATCAGCTCAAGCCGCTCTGTGCCGCGAGTTTCCTTGTTGACACGATAATTTCGCTGACCGGTTTCGGTACATTCCAGCCAAACATACTCTCGCATGACAAACCCCACGCCAACAAAAAAGCAAAGCTGCCTGTCAGCAGAACCAACAGGCAGCGTCGTTTAACCAGCCAGAAGATTACTGAAGAATCTTCGTAACAACCCCGGAACCGACGGTCTTACCGCCTTCACGAATCGCGAATCGGCTCTGCTCTTCCAGAGCGATCGGCTTGCCGAGGTCAACTTCAATTCGAACGTTGTCGCCTGGCATACACATTTCTGCTCCGCCGAGCAGCTTTGTTGAACCAGTTACGTCCGTTGTACGGAAGTAGAATTGAGGACGGTAGCCAGAGAAGAACGGAGTATGACGTCCGCCTTCTTCCTTGCTCAACACGTACACTTCAGCTTCGAACTTCACGTGTGGCTTGATCGAGTTTGGAGCAGCCAGAACCTGACCACGCTGAATGTCTTCCTTCTTCAGACCTCGAAGAAGCAGACCGACGTTGTCACCAGCGATACCCTGATCCAGAGTCTTCTGGAACATTTCGACACCGGTAACTGTCGTTTCAACAGTGTCCTTCAGCCCGACGATCTGAATCTTCTCGCCAACCTTCACGATGCCAGCTTCAATTCGACCGGTCGCTACAGTACCACGACCTTCGATTGAGAACACGTCTTCAACAGCCATCATGAATGGCTTGTCAGATGCTCGCTCTGGCTCTGGAATGTAGCTATCCAGTGCTTCCATCAGGTTTGTGATGCACTGGCTGTACTTTTCGTCAGCTGGATTGTCCAGAGCACCACGAGCATTGCCGCGAACCAGCGGAATGTCGTCGCCTGGGAAACCGTACTTTGTCAGCAGCTCACGAACTTCCATCTCAACCAGGTCGAGCAGTTCCGCATCGTCAACCAGGTCGCACTTATTCAGGAAGACCACCAGAGCCGGCACGTCTACCTGGCGAGCCAGAAGAATGTGCTCACGGGTCTGTGGCATCGGGCCGTCTGCAGCTGAGACCACCAGAATCGCACCGTCCATCTGGGCGGCACCGGTAATCATGTTCTTAATGTAGTCCGCGTGCCCCGGACAGTCGATGTGTGCGTAGTGACGCCGTGGAGTTTCATACTCCACGTGGCTCGCAGCAATCGTCACAGTCTTGGTGGCGTCTCGAACTGTACCACCCTTTGCGATATCAGAATAAGCCTTAATTGTCGCAAGACCCTTTGCAGCCTGAACCGCCAGAATCGCTGCGGTTGTGGTTGTCTTGCCGTGGTCAATGTGCCCAATCGTTCCCACATTGACGTGAGGCTTCGTTCGCTCAAACGTACCCTTTGCCATGAACCCAACTCCAGATCAAACTGCGCCAGGAACCAATCTCAACCCGGCAAATCAACCACAAAGACCCTGGCACCCCAACACAAGGCACCCAAACCATCAAAAACACTCTTCCCTTGCAGAAAAGCTGCTGATGGGACTTGAACCCATGACCCCGTCCTTACCAAGGACGTACTCTACCAACTGAGCTACAGCAGCAGTCTCCGCCATCGGGCTGTCCCAGGAAAGCAAAGAGCGGGCGATGGGAATCGAACCCACACAGCCAGCTTGGAAGGCTGGAATTCTACCATTGAACTACGCCCGCGATGCCGGGACATCCTTTGCCCAACAACACTTGCCCTGCCCAAACTCCTGAGAAACTTGAACAGAACCACTGGGAGAAACAGGATTCGAACCTGTGAAGGCATACGCCACCAGATTTACAGTCTGGCCCTTTTGGCCGCTTAGGTATTCTCCCCTGTTTTCTTCTAACCCGTTCTCCCCTCACAGTTTCCGGAACCGACAACAGTACCTACCATGAGTGGCGAGGGCCTGAAAAAGGTTCGCTGAAGCTAGCGGTGGGAGTCGAACCCACAACCGCCGGTTTACAAAACCGGAGCTCTGCCAATTGAGCTACACTAGCGCGGACCGGCTGCGGTGGCGAGCCGCGGAGTATAGCAATCAGGAATCGCCAGGCAAGGCAGATCCCCGAAAGCTCCCAACATCGAGCGAATCCGGTCACATTTCACGAAATCTGACCCGATCCGCTCTCGCCAAACCGCTACCGAAATCGATCCCCATTCAGTCGGCGGATCACGGCAGCGGCTTTAGCATTTTTCTCAGAACCCGGGAATCTCAAACGCCTTGCGCTCGGCAATTCTACGCAGCTTCTCCAGGGTCCTCACCTCGATCTGACGCACTCGCTCCTTGGTCACCCCAAGGCGTGTACCGACCTGTTCAAGCGTCTCCGGCTCCGCACCCTCATCAAGGCCGAACCGAAATGCGATGACCTTCTGTTCACGTCCGTCGAGTTCCTTCATCATCTCGCGAAGTGCATCTCGCTGCAGCTTGTTCGCCTGTTCATCTACCTGAAATGACGACTTGTCGTCCGAAGACTGTGCAAAAACGTCGTCACTTCCCGTTCGAAATCTCTCCAGTCGCTGATGTTCCGCCGGGACCGATCGCGCGAAGTTCTTCAGAATGGCCCACGACGCATAGGTGGAGAACTTGTTGCCTCGTGCGTAGTCGAATTTCTCAACCGCGCGAATCAGCGAAATATTCCCGTCGCTTACAAGCTCAAAAAAGCCCGCGTTCGACTTCAAATACTTCTTGGCAATGGAAAACACCAGTCGCAGATTTGATCGAATCAGCAGGTTTTTGACTTCTGTGACGTCGTTCAACAACTCCTCCATCTGCTTCAAAAGCCGAGCCGCCGGCTTTGTTACATCCAGAGACTTTCGCAACTCCTCAAACTGAAACTTGCGAAAGTTCATTCGTCGAAAGTAGTACTGCTCCTGCTCTTTCGTCAGAAGCGGCACTCGGTAGAGTTCACCCAAATAGGCTGGTAATCCCGACGGCACACGAGCTGTCGCTTCTGATCCCCGGGTTTCAGGCGCAGGCCCGCAAATTGTCTGCTCGGCTCCAGGAAGCCGGAATTCGGCACTATCAATGTACTCCATGGAAACGGACTGGAGACGCATCGCTCGTGCGGTCGCAAGTGCCCCATGGACAGCCGTCCGACTGAGCGAGAACTGATTTGCCAAATCGGCGACACTGGTTCCGGCAAGGAATCCTTCCAGCATGGCCTCGTTGCGAGCTTCTTCGTTCACCCACCGCAGAGACTCCCTGCGAAGGCCCACAGGAAACTCGCCTCGCGGCATCATGGAAACCGACCGCCCTGTCATGCTCCC
>JAEUII010000223.1 GCA_016795145.1 Planctomycetaceae bacterium | reverse complement strand
CGGACCCCGTTTCGATACGGCGGGATGCGAATTCGACAAAATCATTCAGTTGGTGTTTGATTGATAACGTAGCCATTTCTGACCTCCTTCCCGCAGTATACACCCGAACGAGCCGCAGCGTCAAAACGGATGTTGGCATTTCGTATCTTGTCGCAACCTTCAAAATCTCAGTGACAGCGGCATTTGCCAGCGCTATGGTCACGTTGTAGGCGAGTCGCAAGACTTGCTGGTCGTCACGCTCAAGCGAAACGCATTCGTCCGAAGACTGGCAATCCAGCCAGGAATAAGGGCGATCTGAGCTGATTTCTCCAGACAGGGGCAGCAGGTCCGGGAAACCTGGTCTCATCAACCAGGCATAAGGACCGAAGGACAGCCATCCTTCAATTGCTGGCCCTTCGAGCTGAGTACCATGAGAGTGGTTCGCTCAGTTCAATGGAGGCTCGTCGGAGTAAACCCGATCTGTCGCTGCGGCTTATCCAAAGTCGCAGATCGCAGGTCGACCCAATCCCGGCGTTCTATCCAATAGACCTGTCGGGCATATGGCGACAGGAAAAGTGGGCGACGCGGACATGCCTTGTCGCAGGACAAGGTCGTGTCGATGACCCATACAACTGCGATGAATTCGCGGTGTATTCCACATTGTCGACGTCAGCAATGACGAACGATGTGCAAAGCGGGTGGTCTGTGGCGAACACAGAGAATCCCGTCTGTGGGGTTCGGGCTTGCAGCAATGCGAGTTCGCTCAACGCAGCTGGCGTGGGGAGCTGTCTTCTGGCGACAGAAGGCACCGGAATGACAATTCCGGCGACCAGTTTAAACGACCGGCGGTGAAAAGCTCAACCATGAAAGGCTCAATCAACGACGAATGAAAGAGCTTGCCAGTGAGAGTTCAGGGAGACGGTGCCGAATCGCGAAAGTCTGTTCAGGATCGGTACTCGGAGCTTCTGCTTTCGTACGAGGAAATTCGAACGGTGATGAACCCTGTTCATTTCCGTTTCGAGAAAGTGTGGCCAGTCGGGAGACGGCACATACCTGTGCGGATCGAACGGTAACTCGTTCTAGCAACGTGACCCTGGATTCGAAGGTCGACACTAACGCGGGAATCACTGTGGCGTCCGGAAGCTGGCACTTCCGGCGACCTGATTTGTCATCAGGTATCTGTCTGCGATTGCAGGCGGTGTGAGCCGCAGTGAGGGAGAGTGGCCTGAGTAGAAGACATGCGGAAGCATGTGTGGTGATTCAGACGAAGGTCTGAAACAGAAACCCGCCTTTCCATGGCGGTTGTTTGTGTCGCGGCAAGGCAGTCGCGTCCCGTCCGTTTTGGGAGTGATGACCCAATTCAACGGCTACGAAAGGGCTGAGGGGCGAAAGGCAACGCAGTTGCCAGCCCTGTCTGGAGAATTGCAGTTGTGGCATCTTCTAACGATGCCGCATTGTCCCTGGCAGGCAGCATGCGGCCGACGGTGGTGACTCGGGAGAGTGACCTCTTTTGGCGGCAGACTGACGACGAACACTCGAGGTGCATCTGCAATTCGGGAAGTTCGTTGCGAAGGTTCTGCAGGTGTGGGCACTATGAATTGGGCGGGTGCACTGACGAAAGCAGTGCGTCCCGCCCGTTCGAAAGCGATGTCGAGTGTGGTTCGCGTTCGACAGTCGTCGATTCCTGCACCTTGCTCAGGGATTTTTTTGAACCGGCTTCGTGGGGTTGGCCGCAATCAACCCCACACACTTTGACGCGGAATGCGTGGGACTAGCAATGTGCCCCGACACTCCGTGGCGGGAATTGTGCCCCCGTTATCGTGCTCATCAGCGGTTCAGCTTGGCGGATCATTTTTTCCCTTGCCATCGGCTGGTCTGTTGTGATTGATTCGTGCCCTATGAAGTATCGATGTGTTGCCAGTACCCCGGAAGGACTCGTTCAGCAGGTTGCTGTTTCCTACCTGCGACACGGGTATTGGTGGTACACGACCGGCCGAATCCCAGGCTCGAAGAATCCGGACGACATCGATCGAAAGCTTGTGGCGAAATACGGCATCGACATCTCCGAGCGTCAGCGAGCCCGTCGCAAGTCCCGAGGTCTCGCGAACATGCAATACATTCGATATCAGAATTGGTTTCTTCTCCTGTGTACCGAGGGCCATCACCCATTCAGAACTCAGGAGAACATCCGTGATTGCCGCCGACACCCGATTCGCTTTGAAGGGTACTCCATCAGTTACCGTCGAGCCGGCTTCACTCCCAAAGGCGACGTTACTCCGAAATGGCACGCCTGTGTCCGCATTGAGCCAGAAACTTATGCTGAACTGAAAGCTTTCTTCCTTCAGCGAGCCTGCCATCGCAAAGCCGAAACACTCACCGAAGATTTTCGAAGAGTCCCCTTTGCCCGCTACGCCCCGATTCGAAGGCAATTGCTGAATATTCTTCGAAACGTCAACAATGCCCGATCACGAATGGGGTTTGATCTGTTACCTGTCTCAGCCCTGAACCTCCGGCGAAAGATCACCCGCCCGTTCACAGACGAGATCATCACAAAGGTGGCCTGATGGGAGGTCAGTTTATCTTCTTCTATGCTGTGTCACTGCTCATGATTGTCCGATATCCGAGTGAGTCACTCCTTGTCATTGGCATCTACTTCATCTGGGTCATTCGCAACATACTCACTTCTGTTCGACGTCGCTGGTAATCGGGATGCCAACAATCGAAGAACAATCGACATGATCGTTGGCATCCCTTCGGCGAAACTAGTCGAGCGATTCGATGAGTTTGCGAGTCGAGTGCTGCCCTGCCTTTCGCTGCTTCAGAACATGCTTCTGAAGCGGCGTGAGTCCATTACCCAACATTGTCACCGTGGCCAGCCAAACGCTCTCCATCATTCCCTCCGTCTGAGCCAGTAGCAGCGTTTCGAACAGATTGTCTTTCTCATCCTTTAGTCTCAGGATGTTTCTTCCGAACTCATGTTTCATCAGGATCTCTCTCTCAGCCACACGAGCTTTCCAGTCGATCACGCTTTCCAGGTGGCACGTTTCAAATACCTGTGGACCAACCATCGCTTCAGCAATGCACCTCATCTCACGTTTGAGTGCAGCGTATTCTTGCTGCATTCGCTCAATCTCTTTCTCCATCTCTTTCCAGCGACCGTATTCCATCCAGATACCAAGTTGTTCCAGGGCCAGTTGGTGGGCCTGTTCCAATACCATTCGTCGCATTTCCTTTCCCTCTGCAAACCACAGTCGTTCAATCGCTTCATCGAACAATGCTCCGATTCGCAGCCCCCAGTTGGTTTCAGCACTTTCTCTCATTGACATCGTAAATCCTCCTCACTTTTGTTGTCACAGTCGGCGATATGTGACAGTTGATTCGTTAGTTGCCCGCCGCTGGCGATTTTCAGCAGTCACGGCAAGTCAAGGTGGAGTCTTGACCGCAGGTCAAGCAGCAGTGAGCGCAGCGAACGGACCTTGACGCCGTGATACAATCCGAATTGCCAAGGCGGCCCCTGTCGGTTTCCAGTTTGCGTTAGGGATGTGCAGGGTGCGAAGCAGTCCGGCTTGCCGGACCGAGCGAAAGCGGAGCCCGGAGCAGCCCGGCCCGAAGGGAAACGCCCGGAGAACATCAGTTCCCAGACGCGATTCACTGGTGTTGAAGCTTTCGCCTGACAATCCTGCAGTCGAGGGCATTCATTTTTGCCGCAGCAAATTGCGGAACATTTACAGGGCCGTGCTGTGACAGCTATTGATGACGCCGAAGCTTGGATGGAATGTGATCACTGCGAAATTAAGGCAATAGATGATGAGAAACATCGCCGAAAGACTCTCAAAACATCGCTTACGTCACTGGCCGTTTGCTCTGCCGTCTCACATGTAGAATCGATACTTCGTCGATGGCTCAACGCCGTCTGGCATTTCCTTAATGATCGTCGCCACTTGCTTAGAGAAGGCAATCGTGATTGGCTCCGCGCTGGCGAACTTGCAGGTATTCCAGTTCAACTTCGTCAACGCGAGAATTTCGGAGCAGACACGCTCGGCAGACGAGTCGCCATGATGCTCCACAACTTCAAGAGGATTCGGAATTCTAGGGCCGGGGTATTGTCGCAAGAACGGGACGTAGCCTTGTGTATAAATCAGGTAGTTCCTCTTTGCCAATTGAATCACTGAGCCTCGCACCGGCGGCTCCTTTCCGGTCCGAAGGAATCGGATTCCACGACGTTCAATAGCCAGAAAGTCGTACGAATGAACGTCTCCAAGCGCTGCTCGTAAACCAGCGAGTTCTTCTGGCCAATACCGCGACGTCTTGTGAACCACGACACGGTTCGGTGGCCCATTGAAATGTTCCCTGTATAAGTCAAGCACTTGCCTCAGCAGCGATTCGGCGACACCTTGTGTCAAGTGTGGTTTTCTATCGCGTTCTTTGTCCCACTCAACTCGTTCTCCCCGAAGAACCAATCCCTCTCCTGTCTCGGAGAAGGCTTGTGCAAGGCATGTTCGGGTGGGTGAGTTGGGATCGGCTGACTCTCGATAAAACGTGATGCCAACGAAGCATGTTCGATTCGTTCCAAACTCAAGCTCCCACGGCATATTGCCTGCTTTGTAGTACAATGCTGTAAAGAAATTCCAAGCGGTCGTAGCTGGATTCTCTTTAGTCCTTCCACCCAGTAACGTACTATTCCAGACAAGCTGGGTTGGCAGCTTCGCCTTCATCGCGTGAGCTTTCAAAGAATTGTGAAAGTCACGGTATCGAAGAGACAACTCAGTCTCGACTGTATTCTGTTCATCGCCGAAGTTGAAAAATAGTTGCCCCGATTTGCGGTCCGCTGCCAACCGTTTTTCCGCTTTCTTTTCAGTTTTTGACCTAGTCCGAGGTCGTGGTTGATCTGCTCGGGCTGATGGTCCAATACTGTCTTCAAGTTCCTTCGGCATAGCAATCACGGCAACATCCGGAACTGGCTCACGGTCTGCAAAAACACGAAGTTTGGCCGTGATAAGGTCGATTGCGGCCTTGACCCTCTGCGAAAACTCGCTGTGATTGGTGATACCCAACAGATCGCGGTTGGTAAGTGTGACTATCCAACGGTCATCGAACTCCAAGTTACACCGGAATGGACTTTCAAAGTCAAAACCCGGGAATCTTGGGGCAACAAGTGGATCAAACGGTTGGCCTTTTGAGTTAAGCCCGGCATAAACACAGCTACGTGCTGTTTCGGCCCAATTCTTCAAGAGTTGGATCGTTTCACCAGTTCCAATGACAGCGACTCGGATACTCGTTCGAGGAGTTGAATCGAGAGCTGCAGGCCCAAATTCTGACAACCCTGTTTTCGGGTCTTCACATCGCATTCGATTTGCAAAGAGTAGTTTCGGTTCCGCTGCGTGCCATGTCACAAAAGTTGGCTCAGCCTCTTTGAGTAGTTTGTCTGTCAAACGTTCCGATGCCGAATGGCGTCGAGAATTATTCATTTGTGGCCTCACCTTCTGCGTCGTCGGCGTCGTCATCCTGGGAAATCGAACCTGAGAGTGACTCTGCGGCAACTTGCAATTCATCGTCTACTTGGGCCAAAAGGGACTTTATCCCGATATGGTCAAATTCAATACCAAAGTGGGCCCTTGCGAATGCTGGAATCCCGGAGATCACGATTGGCTGACCACCGGTTTGAATCTCAATTCGAGGTTGTCGACGTGCGAGTGTCCTTGCCCAAAAAACAATGTGCCGCAGAATTGCGGCGTTTCGTTCTTTGCCGCCCCATTTGATCGAAAGTGGTCCGACCGATTTTCCTTCAAGCGGCGTATTGCCATCGGCAGTGAAGACATAGCAAGGCTCTATGCATATCGACAGGAGATCTCCAAGAGTCTGAAACGCAAGCCTTGCTCCTTGATGAACCCAGAATTCGTCGCCGGCAGGAGTCTTCTTTCGGTCCGCCACAGTCCTTCCTGGATCGTTTCCATTCTTCCAAACCCTTGCGGTTCCATCCTTATTTGGCCTGAAGAAGTACCGCATCTTCTCATCGCGTTTGATCGGCAGCTTTCCAAGATGCGAACGGAGACAACGATTCATGAGCGAGATAATCCATCGCCAACGTACTGTATCATCGCGCCATGCAGAGACTGGAAGCGAATTCACGCGAGAGTCGTCGATTGCCGCACGCAATGGTTCGTCGTCTCGGGACAGATCAGCGAACGTGAAGAGCTTTTTGTCTTGCAAAACGAACTGGGCAGAGTCCTCGACAATCTCACGAACGTCGTCATATAAACGTGCATCTGTGGGAGCGAACCAAATCGTCTTCGGATAATCCTGTACTGGGAGGAGGTTCCCCAGCAGCACGTCAGGAACACGATCCGGGGAGGCTGATGTTTCTTCTGATGGCGACACAATTGGTTTTGTCGCATTGGGCCGTGACGCGATTGGTGCTCTTTTTCGACCTCGTGCGGGGACCTCATCGCGAACCTTCCGAATCATCTTCCGGAAGCTTCGTTTAAAATCCGCTGGCCGCCGGAAGTCAATCCAGTTGAGCGCTTTGAATGGAGCAGGCAACTCGGCCTGTTGTTTGAGCGCCGCAGAATAATCTCGGAGAAAAATCGGAATAATACGCCCCCTGCGATTTGTCGGGTCATCGGCAACAATGTGAGTCCACTCCAAGCTTGGCCACGGCGCAGCTAGCATCTCGGGAGAAATGACAACTGCCACATATCGACTTGCGGTCAGACCTCGATTGATTCTTAAGAGCACATTGTCTCCGACGTCGATGTCCCATTCATCGAAGAACACCCGGAGTGGCCTGCCGTTTGAGGTTCCATCGAAGGTTTCCGATTCAATCTGCTCTGCGAGTTTACGCACCCAGTCCTTGTCAGCGCCGTTATGACACAAAAAGACGTCGCAAACATCTCTGGGTTGTTGAGTTGGTTCGTTTGGCATGAAATGACCGCCGTGTTTTCAGTGATGTTGCGTTTCCAGCGTCTTTTTTCGTTCCCGCCAGTCCGGCATGGCTCGATCGAGAAGGTGGTAGAACGCGGCTGTATGGTTGTGTTCGATGAGGTGGCAGAGTTCGTGGGTGATGACGTAGTCGATGCAGGATGGGCTTGTCTGGATCAGTTGCAGGTTCAGGAGGATGCGGCCTTCTTTGGTGCAACTGCCCCAGCGGCGTTTCATCAGGCGGATGCTCCATGTCGGCGGGGAAAGGCCTCGAAAGCACGGTGACGTCAGGCAATGCTGCAGTCGAGTTTCGAAGAATTGCTGAGCATGCTGACGGTACCAGGATTCCAGAACCTTCTCCACGGCCGAGGAACTGCGTCTGTCAGGCGTGGTGATTTCGAAAAATCGACCGACAAGCTTCACACTGGCGGTATCGCCTTGTGAAATCCGAAGGCGGTATTGTCGGCCGAGGTAGCGGTGAGTCTCTCCGTTTACGAATCGCTTCGGCGGCATGACTGGGCCAAACGCAGCAAAGCGATCGCGTTGGCGGATGATCCAGCCGGCTCGACGTCGCATTTGGATCTGCACTGCGTCCACCGTCGCGTCAACGGGAGCTTTGACGATCACACTTCCGTTTGGCTCCACGGCGATCGACAGACGCTTGCGGGGCGAAAAGCTCAGGCTGAATTCGATGGTTTCACTGCCATACACCAACGTTTGTCGGCCGGTCATCCTTTCGGCCATGCTTGAGGTCACTGCGGTCTCCTTTCGCGAGCGATTCTGATGCAACCGTCCAGAATTTGATCGATGTCTTCCAGCGACAACGGCACGTGCTTCGATTCCTGCAACTCGAACAGATAGTCCTCAATATCCGTCTTCATGCGATTCTGAACGTCTTCATTCTGAACCCAATCCACGCACCGCCGTTCTTCCACGATTTGATCAATCTTCAGAGCCGCCTCTGCCGCCTGATCGACGGGCTGGAATCCGTCGACATGGTACTTCTCCAACACCTCCCGAACTTCACCATAGTAAGCTTTCGCGTCATCATAGTGCTGCAGTTTTGAAGGAAGCTCGTCGTCACGGCGGTTGATGACCTTGTCACTGATCTCACGCGATTTTCCCAGGTACTCCGCGTCCGAAATCCGGCGAGCACGCCAGTCGTCAATGGCTTCCTGCAGCATCCGGGAGAACTTTTTATAGAACGCCGGATCCTCGTTCATCTTTTGTGAGATGACCTTCTTCGTCTGACTGGCGATCGCATCTGCTCGTGCTGCATCACTACCCAGTCGTTTCAATTCAGCCTCACGCTCCTCTGAATCGAACAGGTTCAATGGCTGAACCAGCAGTTCCACTTCCGACGTCTTCAAATGTTGGTTCAACAGCTTTTTGATACGCGGTTCATACTCGTCGTAGCTGACGACTTCCTGATATCGACGTTGAACACTACGACGCAGCATCTGGAAGAACTTCAGGTCTTCTTTGTAACGATTCACTTTCGAAGCAGGCGTCTTCTCGAAAAACGAAATCGTCGACAGAGCCAAACCCAGCGTCCGAGAAAACACAGACAACCGCTGATAGAAGCGTTCTCGCAACGCATCGTCGGCCAATAGTCGCTCGTAAGCTTCCTGATCCTGAGTGTTCGGCAGTGAATTGAACAACTCACGCACATCGGAATGTCGCTGAGGCAGAAGGTCGATCTCTTCGGAAACAGAAATGACCGTTCCAACCAAGTCAGCCGAGTCGAAGTCTGCCAGCTTGCCATAGAGGTCCAGAGCCTTGTCCAGATTCTGCAGCACTCCGACATAGTCGATCACGTAGCCAAACTCTTTGCCTTCGTACAATCGATTGACGCGGGCAATCGCCTGCAGCAGTGTGTGGTCCTTCAGAGTCCGACACAGATACAGCACAGTGTTTCGCGGAGCATCGAACCCGGTCAGCAGCTTGTGAACCACGATGATGATTTCAGGTTCGTCACTGTGAGTGAACGCATTGATCAGGTTTCGCTGGTACTCCGACGGGCCACCATGCTTGGCCATCATCTGATTCCAGAACGCAATGACTTTCGCTTTGTCGTCGTCAGACAATTCTTCAGGCTTGTCGACTTCCTCATGGCCCTCCCGTTCATCTGGCCCCGAGATCAGCACCTCACTGGACACCATGCCGAACTCATCCAGGTATTTCTTGTACAACAACGCCGTCGCTTTGTCCGGAGCCACCAGTTGCCCTTTGAACGGACTGCCTTTCCATGTCTGCGAAAAGTGTTTGCTGATATCCCACGCAATTGCCATGATTCGCTGTTCGGTCTTGTTCAGCTCAACTGCTGAAGCAAACTTCTTTTTCAAATCTGCCTTTTGCTTCTTCGTGAGGTTGTCGGTCCATTCTTCAAACCAGCGATCAATCTGAGCAGCATCCACGGACTGCGGAACTTCGCGTCCTTCGTACAGCAGACGCAGCACAGCCTTGTCATCCACGGCCTCTTTGATGGTATAGGCGTGAATCATGCCGCCGAACTTTTTGATTGTGGTCTTCTGGCCCTTGGCGATCGGTGTCCCGGTGAATCCGATGAAGCAGCCATTCCGCAGGACTCGCCGCATACGAGTATGAGTTTCGCCGAACTGACCTCGATGACTTTCATCGACCAAGGCAAAGATATTCGCATTGTCGATGGGTTTGATCACCTGCAATGCCGTTTCGAACTTATCAATCACGGTCGTCAGGATGCGACTTTGATGATCTGCCAACAGCTTGGCCAGATGTCGTCCCGTCGTAGCCTGAACCGGTGAAGTGCCGCAGTTTCGGAATGTGCCATAGATCTGGTCATCCAGATCGACGCGGTCTGTCACCAGCACGACCTTGAACTCATCCGCTCCTTCGCGAGGCAGCTCAAGGGCCAGAGCTTTTGCCAACATGACCATCGTCAGCGACTTGCCGCTTCCCTGAGTGTGCCAGACGACTCCACCACGTCGGCTGCCATCGACTTCGCGGTGCTGGATGCGTTCCAGAATTCGTTTCACACAGAAGTACTGTTGATACCTGGCGATTTTCTTGTCACCGCCGTCGAACAGCACGTAGCGTTCGGCCATCTCCATCAATCGTTCCGGCCGGCACAACGAATACAGCAGCCTGTCCTGTTCGGTGATTTCACGGCCTCGCTGAGTCGCCAATTGCTCGAAGTAGGAACGAGCCGGAGCGAATTCGCCGGAGAACAACTTGTTGAGATCATCGTCCGATAGTGCCCGGCTGACCAGTTCCTTCAGAGCCTTCTCATCGGACTGCGGCTCCTTCCACACAGCCCAGTATTTTGCTTTCGTCCCGACGGTGGCATATTTCGCATCACCGACCGCGAGAGCCAAAACCACTTGCACGTAACCAAACAACCTCGGGATTTCGTGGATACCCTGGTTGCGGATCATCTGCGAGATTGCCTGATCCAGCGGACTGCCGCCGCCTTCCACTTTGGCATTGGGCGACTTGTTTTCAATGACAGCAAAAGGAATTCCATTGACGAACAGAACGATGTCCGGTCGTCGAGTTTCCTGGCTACTGGTTCGAGCGACTGAGAACTCTGCCGTGACATGAAATAGGTTCCGCGACCATTCACGCCAGTCGATGTAGTTCAGAGGAAAGCTCTTCGTATCACCGGCTATGGTCTGTGGCAGAGTTGTTCCGAGCGTCAGGCGGTCATACAGCTTTTCATTGGTGCGAATCAGTCCATCGAAGCGTTCGTCCCGCAATCGCCGAATGGCGGTGGAAATGTTGCCTTCTGAGAAGGCCTGAGTATGTCCGCGAAAGTTGATCTCATTGAGTGCCCGAAGTTGCTCTTCCAGAATCCGATCCAGAAACACGCTGCTGTTCTTCCCGCCCCGAGCCGCCAGAGCTTCGTCCGGAGTCAGGTACTCCCAGCCCATATTGATCAGCAGTTGCAGAGCTGGAATCTGCGAGATCAGTGTTTCGAGTGTGGAAGGGAGGCTATTCATGATTGCCTCCGATGTTTGCCAGACATTCGCTGGCATGAATCGCGAAACGACGATCGGGTTGAATCGCGAAGCGATGGCAGCATTTAGCCGTGGGCGTCAGCCCACGGATTGATTGCATTTTGAATCCCAGAGCCGTGAAACGGCGGCAGTGATCAACCATGGTGCTCATCCTCGAATAGATATTCGGGACGAAAGGCGATCCCGTGACGGTTCAGAAAATCAATGTACTCCTCTTCAAACGACCGCTTCCTGTGGTGCTCTTCCTGATTCTGGATGTAAGTTCGAACGTTGGGAATCCGTGAATAACTGACGGTGAAAGCTCCGTACCCTTTCTGCCACTCAAACGGCTTCTTTATTTCGGTCAACTCGTTCATCCAATGAGAAGAGTTGGCCTTGATGTCTCGCACGACGTCAGCGACAGCGAATGTCGCAGAAAGTTGGGCGAGGATGTGGACATGATCAGCGACCCCGCCGATCTCGATCAGGTGTCCGTTCTTTGCGCGGATGATTCCACCAATGTATTCGTAGAGACGCTCGCGAATCTCCGGGATGATGGCAGGGTGACGGTATTTGGTGGCGTAGACCACGTGGTACGTCAGTTGTGTAAAACTGCCCATCAGCAATCTCCTGCTATCGCCGCTTCGCGGCTGGGGCATCGGTGGATCCCATATCTGCGGGCGGACGCCCGCAGCTACATGCTGTCGCGGCTACGCCGCTGAGAACCGGCCTGATCCAACACAGAGATTCAATCGCGCAGCGATGCCAGCATATAGCCGTGGGCGTCAGCCCACGGATTGTTGGCAACACAAAACCCAGAGCCGTGAAACGGCGGCACTGGATTCCTGTCGTCGCTACGCGGCTGGTTGTGCGGGGGACATTTGGGTCTGCGGGCTGACGCCCGCAGCTAGATGCTGCCGCGGCTAGGCCGCTGAAACGCCTCATGATTTTTCCGCCTGTTTCAGGAGCTTGTGCGAAGCGCGAATCTTCCCTGTCAGCAATTTCTGCATAAGGCCGCGTTTCTGCTTCTTCAACGAGTGAAGCTTGTCTTGTAATGATTGCAATTCGGCCTCCGCAGTGTTGATGATTGCAACGATCTTCTTTTGCTCCTCAACTGGCGGAAGAGGGATTTCAGTCTTCAGGAATTGCTCCTGACTAATTGTCCGGTTGCGACCTGCGCCGCCTGGTGAGGCGAGCCGCAATGTATTGCTCCCGACGTCTGACAGCATGTAATGCAGGACATACTGGATGTCGACCTGTTTCAAATCAGGCTGAAACATGGGAAACCGATGAGAAGCAATCATGCCGACTTCTTCATCGGACGTGATAGCCAGCGCTCGTTCCCACGCGAACACAATGTTGAGCACAAGGCAGCCAGGCACGACGTTGAACACGCGTTTGTCACCAAGGCTCGCACCGCTGACCGGTTCTTTGTGAAAGATGCCTTTGCCGTGGCTCCGTATACCGATCTCTCGGTAGCTTTCTGAAGCAACTACATGGACCAAATCGGAAGCCTTTGTAAGGATCTTCCCGAGTTGGATAGATGGGCGATATGATTTGCGGAATTCAGGAAGCCTTTGGCTGCCTGTTAGAAGCTGCTGTGCAATGCCTCGTTTTAGCCGTGTTTTGGAGGCGATCAAAGTAGTGGTCTGTGCAATTGCCTTATCCCAAGTAGCCAATAAAGACGCGATTGCTGCTTGCTCGCGGAGGGGGGGAACTGGCACCGGCATCTGTTTGAGCTGCGTAGAGTTGATGCTGGCAAGGTTGGTCGATTGCTTTGAACAGCTCAGCAAATAGAGACGGCCAATTGGGCCTGCTGCGTGATATGCAAAGAACTGCGGAAGCAGTTTCTCACGCACTGTGCGAACCGCGAAAACATGGTTCTGATGCAAACAGTGTGGTATGGGCGATTCCCAAACGCATCCTCTTCCCAACTTGTCGAAATCACCTCCCTCCGTCATAAGGACGTCACCGTCTTGTAAGCGAAAACGCTCTGCGTCGTTTCTGGAAACAATCACATCCTTAATCTCCGTAAGATTGAGGTAGCCATCCTGCACATTGGCAACTCGAAGATACGGTAACTTGACGGGGTCGTCATTGACGGTTCGTCCGATAGCAAGTCCTGTTTGAATATGAGCGACGTCTTCCAACGAAACTCGGCGCCAGCCATTGGGGAGTGTGTGATGGTTCATTTAGCCTTCCCCCTTGTCAGTCGGGGGATTTGCGATTCTCAATTCTTCTTCAATCTGCTCAATCGTTGGCAGACTGCTCTTCAACGGCTCCGGCAGTGAGTGAACCAGTTTGGTTTTCCATTCCGCTACGCCGATCGGCTTACTGATGTCTCGCAGTGCGTACTCGGCAATGACGCGGTCCTGAGTCTTACAGAGCACAATTCCAATCGTCGGCTGGTCGTCCGGATGTCGGAGTTGTGAATCAACCGCGGACAAATAGAAGTTGAGCTTTCCAGCGTCCTCCGGTGTGAACTTGTGCATCTTCAAATCAATGACCACGTAGCATCGCAGCTTCAGATGATAGAAGAGCAGGTCGAGATAGAAGTCGTCATTGCTGACCGGCAAATGGTACTGCCGCCCCACGAACGCGAACCCCGCTCCCAGCTCCAACAGAAACTTCTGGACATGATCGATCAGCCCTGATTCCAGATCCCGTTCAACAGCATCTTCCCTCAGTGTCAGGAAGTCGAACATGTACGGATCTTTGAGCGTCTGCTGAGCAAGGTCTGACTGCGGTGATGGCAGCGTGCTGGAAAAGTTGGTGACGGCTTTCCCCTGACGTC
Source organism: Planctomycetaceae bacterium (assembly GCA_016795145.1). GTDB lineage: Bacteria > Planctomycetota > Planctomycetia > Planctomycetales > Planctomycetaceae > SXXK01. Next base: position 9,564 of record JAEUII010000223.1, on the reverse strand, counting down.
CAAAGAGATTCGTCTCAATCTGCACTGTCAGTACAGCCCGGCTCCAGCCATGTTCGATGGTTTTGATCGCGTACCAGCGACGTGCATCAAGTTCTTTGAGTTTCTCGATCAGTACCGCATTGTGTCCCCAGGGGATTTCGCCAAACGGCTGAGGTACGGTGGTTCCGTCAAAATCTCCCACAGCTTGTGGGAGAACTCGTGTGGCCAATTTTCCCACAAGCTGTGGGAAATCTGTCTGATCCATTTTCGCCACAGCCTGTGCCGATTTTCGGCCTCGCAATTTCGGCACAGGCTGTGCCGAATTCTCCGAATGCTGGCCGTATGCCAGAAAAAACGCTCGCATTCGTGACACGTTGCTGGGAGAAAATCCCTTCAGGCCAGGAAACGCCTTTTGCAGATCGCTTGCCAGTCGATCAATCACGCTGGTTCCCCAACCGTCCTGCTGTTGTCGCTCAACAATCAAGCGACCAATGTCCCAATAGAGCTGAATCAACTCGCGGTTGACAGCCACCGCCGCCTTTACTTGTGCGGTGCGGACTCGGGATTTCAGGTCTTCCAGCAGTTCGCCATAACCAGCAGGCAGCAAACTTGCCGACGAACGTGACAGTGCTTTGTCCTTGCCAGCCTTTGCCGGTGACTTTTTGACTGAGGATTTCTTTGCCGACTTCTGCTTGTTGTTGTCTGCGGAACCTGGCTTGCCAGTTTTCTTAGCGGCCATAGCCAAGCTCCTTCAGGTACATGGCCATCTGCTTGCGAGTCTTTGCCAGCTCAGCTTCGATGCCATCAATCTCCTCCTGAACCGCATCAATGTCGATCTCCTCCTCAGCTTCAAACGTATCGACATATCGTGGAATGTTCAGGTTGTAGTCGTTCTCAGCGATCTCCTTGACGGTCGCTCGATAGGCATACTTCTCGACCGACTTGAAGGCAGAGTACGTCGCCACGATCTTCTTCAGGTCTTCGGCCCGCAGACGGTTCTGGCGTTTTTCCTGAGCGAATTCACGACTGGCATCAACGAACAGCACGTCCTTGCGTTTGCTGGCCGTGCGGGCACGATCGAATATCAAAATCGCCGCTGGAATCCCCGTACCGTAAAACAGATTCGCGGGAAGTCCGATGACTGCATCCAGCAGATTCTCCTCAATCAGCTTTCGGCGAATCACGCCTTCCTGACCGCCTCGAAACAGCACGCCATGCGGACAGATCACGCCGACTTTTCCAGTGTCCGCGATGGTCGTTTCAATCATGTGACTGATGAAGGCATAGTCACCTTTGCTCTTCGGAGGCACACCGCGATGGAAGCGGTTGAAAGGCTTGTCATCCTTCGGATCGCGGATCTCCGTGCCTTCGTCTTCCGAGTCACTGGTGGCACTCCATTTATCCAGTGAGAACGGTGGGTTTGCTGCGACGATGTCGAATTTCATCAGGGCATCGTTTTCAATCAGCGTCGGGTTTCGCAGCGTGTCGCACCACTCAATCCGTGCCTGGTCGAACCCGTGCAGAAACATGTTCATCTTGCACAACGCCCATGTCGCCCCGTTGGCTTCCATTCCAAATAGCGACACATCACGTTCGCCTTTGGAGTTGGGTGCCACCGCTTCACCCATCTTGATCAGCAATGAGCCGGAGCCGCAGGCCGGATCACCGATGCGATTCCCCGGCTGAGGATTCAGCAACTTCGTCAGCAACATCGACACTTCCGGCGGTGTATAGAATTCACCGGCCTTTTTACCTGCGTCCGAGGCGAAGTTGCCAATCAGGAATTCGTAGGCATTGCCGATCACATCCAGTCCGCCAATTCGAGACGGCCGCAGATTCAGGCGTTCATCATTGAAATCTTCCAGCAGATGCCGAAGACGTTCATTGCGGTCTTTCGGCTTGCCCAGATTGGCTTCACTGTTGAAGTCGATGTTTCGAAACACGCCTTCCAGCTTGCCTCGGTTTTTGTCTTCGATGGCTGCCAGTGCGATATTGATCAGGTCGCCGATATTCGCTTCTCTGCGTTTGTTGTGGAGAAAATCAAAGTGTGACTCCGGTGGGACAATAAAGCGTTCCCGCGACAAAGCCCGTTCGACTCGAGTGGCATCGCCTTTGTATTTCTTCTCCAGCTCTTCCTTAAGGTCGGACCAGAGATCCGACAGATACTTCAGGAACAACATCACCAAAATGTAGTCTTTGTACTGAGCCGCATCGATCACACCGCGAAACGTATCGCAGGCTCGCCACAGGACATCGTTGATCTCTTTCTGATTGACTTTATCCGCCACGGGCGGGACTCCTCTTTGTTTTGAAGCTTCAGTGTTCGCTGGGATTGTAGTGGAGATGCGGCAGTTATTCGCTGATGGCACGCAGGCAGGTTTGCTGAATCAGGTGCTGTCGAGTTGCAATCAGGCGTTTCAGAAGGCTCTCTTCCTGTGCCCGCAGTCGTTCCAGTTGAACGATTTTTTCCTGCATCTCAAGGGGTGGAACCGAGATTGCAAGTGCTTCGAATTCTGCCTTTGGGAGCAGTTTGAGCAATGAACCTCTGAGCTGCTTTGACAATGCCGCCTGGGTCGGCGGCTGGTTGATAAACCACGCCAGGTACTCGGCCGTCACAATGTTCGTCTTGGGGTGAAGAATGTAATAGAGATAGGCGGGTATGATTGTGTCCCAGTCTTCCGGAAATGGTTCCACGTATGGATGCACCATCGGGATGGCGATGTTCGCAACACCTCGCGACACGAACAAGACATCACCGGGACTCAGGCGGTATCGAGTCGCATCGCCTTTCGGTGTAACGCGGTCCAGGTTCTCCGTTTTGACTCGCCACCCCGAAAATCCGATTTCCGGGACTGTTTCAAACACCACATCGCGTGCCTGAATCATCTGATGGCTGCCATGTTCTGCGTCCAGAACTCGTTCCCGGTGCTGATAGCCGATCACAATCTCGGCCAGTTCGCTGAGTCGGTATGTCTTCGCATTGGCCATTTTGGATTCGATTCGTATGAAAAACGGGATGAGTGTCACGTCCCTGTGAACACCATCCCGATTGGTCAGGACTTTACTATGCAGCAACCACTGCTTTTTCCGGCTTTAGGCCGAGATAAGCTTTCACCAGTCGATCCGCGTACGCTTCCGCCGCGACTCGCACCCAATCTTCATTGATGCGAAACAACCACCATGTCAGCAAAGCTGTGTCGATCAACGTGACCGCAGCCGCCAGAACCATGGTTTCCGTATCACTGGCAATCAACGCTCCCACCGCTGCACCGAGAATTCCAATCAAACAGATTCCGATTCCTGGGGCCTTCATGGCCCACAGGTTTCGACTGAATCCGTAGCTGATGTTTTCCGAATGCAGGATGCGGTCGCCACGCGTGGCTTCCTTCATGTGGTCGACGAAGGCTTCATAGACTTCATCTGCTGACACTGGATCAGTCTCTTCATCTGCTTTCGTTGGACATGAAAGTCCCACTTCTGCTGACAAACGAGCGAAGACGCGTTCAGTAGACAGCCACGCAAGTCTGGTTGTGCTGCGATGCCTGAGCGCCTGAATCGAGGGCTTACCACCCCATTTTCTGAACAGCTCGGCTTCCTTAGCCTTCCCCGGATTGCGGCCCAGTTGGGCGACAAGCGTGAGCAATACCAAGGCCATCAGCCCGGACACGAGTTTCCAGCCAATGCTCTCCTTTGGTAACCACACGGAAACGAGGGCCGCCAGAGGAAAGCAGACAATCAACACAGGCACAATCCTGGCCTGAATGACGTAACGGTCGAAGGATTTTGTGATGTCCATGGCTTAGTCCTCCTCGACTTCTGAGTAGAAGGGGACAACCGGTGCTGCTGAATAATTAGAACGAACGGGGACATCACCACTGCTATGCCAAATTGCAGTGCCTTCTGTTGTGATGACTTTTGCACCGCGTCGGCGATATGCATTCGTGACTCTGCGAGAAGGATGTTTCGGCGCATCCTTCGACGCGGAGACGAACGCCACCTTGTCGGGAGCGTCGGTGTGGCGCTTCGGACCGAGAATTCGATCCAAAATCGATGGCCCAATATTTCGGCGACTGCCATGGTGTGGGACCTGGTGAAAGTTGCAGTTCGACAGCACAATCCCGTTCCAAGTTGCCCAATCGTTGGCACGCTCCAGCGCTGGCACACCCGCATCTCCTGTGAACAGCAGTTGCTTGTCACCAATCTGCAGGCAGATAATGGCCGATGAATTATTTTCAGCACTTGTGGCATCATCTTCAGGATCTTCCAGCGTCTCGATGCCGAATGACTCCATGACACGCTGAGCCATGGTGGCCACACCGCCAGCAGCATTGAACGCCGCCTTCATCATCATTTCAGCAAAGCTTGCGGCCTGTCGCTTCTCCGGCGTCGAACGAAAGTCCGGCAACAGAGACTGGTAGTACTCCATGTCAGGCCCAAGGACTCGAACGGTGCAGCCTAAAGCAGTACCACCTTCGCCAGCGAACGGTTCCACAATGGGAATGCCTTTGCGTTTCGCGATCGCTTCGAGGTCTTTCGCGTTTTGGAGAGCCGCGCGCATGCGTTCACTCAAGCTACCCGGAGTGATTCGGCCATCGTGGAACATATGATGGATATCCTGAGAATGCTCCCACGGAAGGTGCATCCACAGTTGATCGACCGTCAGTTCCTCCAGCACAACGGACAAGCCACTCGCGTGATCACCATCCGGATGTGTATTCACCACAAGATCGACGTGGGTCGTCTTGTAGTACGTCTCTATATGGTTCACCAGTTTCTCGCCCGACTCTTTCGTCCCGCCATCGATGACCATCACAAACTGCTTGCTTCGATCGCCACTCAGCAAATCCCCAAAACGAACAGCAATGGCGTCGCCACTCTTTTCCCCGTTACCCACAGGGAGAAAATCAACTTCGTAACTCATAAAAAACCTCAACCAATAAGCTTCAACACTCAAATCGAATTCAGACTCCACAGTGGAATCCGAATAATCAAAAACCTCGCAGGAACTTCTTGTCCTCCTTTCAGGGATCTGCGACCGAGCGTTGACTCAAGGTTCAGGGCCACGTACAACGTGGATGGAAATAGTGCCGAAACCCCGATCTTCACCGGTCTGTGCCTTCGGTAAGCCAGTCGTGCGCTAACACGCTTGGCCAAACAAATGACGGGAGACGGCGAAAGCTGCCTCCCGTTTTTCGTTTCCGAAATCAAATACTCAAGCATTATGCGCCTCTATGATATCCAACGGGTGCGTCAGTACCATCGAAGTATTTCGTTTCGGCAGGTATTTTTCCAGTTTTTCTTTCCGCTGGTCGCGGCGTTACTGGAATCGCCGGAAAAGCCGCAAAATCATTGATTTGACTGCGCTGAGGGAGTGGTTCCGGCAGAAAGCAGGTTGGACCGGTGCAGACAGTAGTGACCGATTAGCGAGGTCTGTCACGATCTCGTGATGCACCACTAGCAGTTTGACGACGAGGGTTGCTCGTGATTCACTGATTTCCGGCGGGCGGCGGATGCCGTTCATTTTGGGGAGCCAAAGGTGGTTCCGATTCGTGTAGCACGTTACCCTTTGGGTGGGTAGCGGTGGAGAGGCGGTTCTTTGCCACCAAGTCCTTTTTCTAATGTTCCTATGCGAACCCGTGAGCCGTGACGCAGCCCAACAATAGCCTGAGACTTCTGTCTGATGTCGCGATCGCAGACGTGCAGCAGGACCGTCTGGAACGAGCTCCGTTTGCAAGATCGCTCGCACAATCAATTCACAGTCTGGATACGCACGATTCCTTCGTGTTTGGACTCTGCGGTCCATGGGGCTCGGGAAAAACCAGTGTACTCAATCTTGTCTTGGCGGAGCTGAAGTCAATCGGTGGAGATACCTCCCCGATAGTCGTCCACTTCAATCCTTGGTGGTTTTCCGGCAAGCATCAATTGCTGGAGTCATTTTTGCATCAACTTGCCGCAGCGTTACAGATGCCTGAGAAAGGAGAGAACGCCGGGAAAGCTTCTGGTTTGTTGACGAAGCTTTCCGCAGGACTGCGACCATTGTCGTGGCTTCCATATGTCGGCGAGTTGGCAAAAGCAGGCAGCGAAGCTGCAGGCAACGCTGCGGACTTTGCCAAGACCATGGCGGATGCGGCAAAGCAGGATGTTCATGGCCTTCGCAATGCAATTGACGAAGCACTCACGAAATTCAATCGCAAGATCCTGATTGTGATGGATGACATCGACCGACTGGCCGCAGACGAAATTGCTGAAATCTTTCTGATTCTGAAGGCTGTTGCAGATTTCCCAAACACGGTCTACTTTCTGTCGTTTGATCATGATGTTGTTTGCAGTGCAATCAAAGAAAAGCTGGGCGTTGATGGCGGTATATATCTGGAAAAGATTGTTCAGCTTCAAATTGATGTCCCGACCATCGGGCACACGGCGATCTACAACCTGTTTCTGTCGCAGTTGGAAACACTGGTCGGTGACGACAAGATTACAGCCGACGAGAAGCAAGACCTTGGGAACTTCTTTCATGACGGAGTGAAGCAATTTCTTACGACACCTCGGTCAGCCAAAAAGCTGCTCAATATCTTACGGTTCATGTATCCGCCATTGCGAGGTGAAGTCTACCTGCCGGACATGTTGGCAATTGCAACCTTGTTCACCTTCGTTCCCGCTGCGATTGCTGCCGTATCAAGTAGTCCGAGTTGTTTTACAGGTACAGAGCGATTCGGGGATAACAAAGACGCTCTCAAGGTCTTTCACGAAGGCTGGCTGAAGGGACTTAGCGACGATGTTCGTCCACAGGTTGACAGTTTGCTTCGGCGACTATTCTCAAAGTACTCATGGGCTTTCGGTGGCTCAGCGTATGCCACGGACTTTGAGTTGATCTGGCGGCGACAGTTGCGAGCGAGATCTGCTGCTCACTTCGACAAGTATTTTCTATTCTCAGTTCCACAAGGAGCGATTTCAGAGGCGGATTGGCGATTCCTGGTTGGTGAGATGGTTGATGTACCCCGACTCGGGCAACAAATTGAACGACTCATTCAGAACCAAGGTCGAGGGAGTGTCTCGAAATGTAAAGAATTCCTGGAACGATCGGCTGACTGGGCGGAAAAGATTACGCCGGATTCCAATCGAGTGTTGTTCGCGACTCTCATGAAATACGGCGATGTGCTTATTGCAGTCAAAGATGAAGAAAGCACAGGTGGATTCATTCCCACTGACAATTGGGCAAGGGTGCAACGTGCAATGATGAAAGCACTGGAGCATTCAGGTGACATAGACGTTCGCCAACGGCTGTGGAGTACCTGCGCGGCTGGCGACTCCGGCTTGCACATTACATGCGAGTTTCTCGACCTGCTTGCTGCCGAGCACGAACTTCTTGGCCATACTCCCTCGGTTTATCCGGGAGCTCAGCCCTTGCTACAAAAGGCAGACGTGGAGTCGAGTATCAAGAAGGTGTGTCGGAAGATTGCGGCAGAGTCAGGACGGCTGGATGTGCGCCTACAAGACCACGCCGCCTTTCTGCGAATTGCTCATCACTGGTACCGGTTCGGCTCTCAGTCAGCTTCCAAAAGATGGCTGAGAAAAGTGACCAAGGAGGACCATGTAATGCTGGCGGCCATCGAACAAGCGTCTTCTGTTGTGAGGAGCCATGGCACCTCGGATCGAGTTACACGTCAGTCACTTCGCGTGGATACATCTTTCCTGGGGATGTTCCTGAATCTTCGACAGTTAAAACAACACGCACAACGTCTCCTCGCAACCGCAAAGGATTCTCTGACCGTCGCACAGATCCGGCTGCTTAGCCTCACTGTGGATTCTATCACCGACGACGGAAAGCCATGCGATCAGATGGACAGAAATAGATTGGCAAGACATTTTGCCAGCGATGAATAGTGCTGAAGAAACCACGCCAGACAGTTGCTGTTGCTGTTGCTGTTGCTGATGGCTTCGGTGTCTCAGATGCAGTGGCGAGGGTCACATGCTTCCCGTGGCGTTTGTCGATTTCAACTTGAAGCAAGATTTTGAGTCCACAGCTGTGGTGGAGCCAAAATCGCTTCGGGGTTCTTTGCGACCTTCCGCTGCTGAAGGCGAGAGTTGGCTGGGAGAAGCGGGAGTATTGTGCATTGTGCAGCAACCAACAACGCTTTACGCAGGCCCATGAACTGATACACCGGTTCTATTGTGTCCCTCGGCGTCGGTTTGCATGAACCTTTTCGTCCCGTGACAGGGGAACAAAGGGCGGCTGCCAACTTGACGGCATCTGGACGCAGTGGTGGTCGCATATCAGACGAGTTTGTTTCGTGCTGGTGGCGGGAAGGAAACCTCAGATGCTGCGACAGCTCTTTAGCCGCTGACGGAAGATCCGTAGAAGCCATGGCAGCGGAGGTATGCTGCAGTTCCGGCTTCTCGTTCGGTCAATCCGGATGGCAGCCGCGATTTGCCAGATAAGGTTGCGAGAATGGCCTATGCGGCCAGCGACTCGTCAGATGGCATTGACGATGTTGCCAAAAGCAAGCCTATCATTCGAGCCGCCGTCTTTTGAATCCGTTCGAGAGAAGCAGTCAGAGTGTCCTCAGTCCCGTTGTAGAGCTGGATGTAGTCGGCACTGCGGGAAGAGCAGTCAATGCCAAGCGAGCGACAGACGACGTAGGCCACGGCTTCTGCTTCTGTCTCTCGAACCATCCTGTTGAGATTCGCTCGTTGGGTCTCATCGTGCATCCATTCATGTGCCACTTCATGGGCGAGGACAGCAAGACGTTCTGCTCCGGACAGAGAGTCTGAGATCGCGATTTCGCCTTTGCGAGACACACCCTTTACGCCAGGAGCCAGCGTTTCCGTCACAAGACGAATTCCGCAGTTCCTGACCAGTTCCTCCAGTGATGGAAGTAAGTGACCGACGTCAGCCTGCAGAGAACTCAGTTCCGGCAGGTCAGCGCCTTCGGTTTGCGATACGTCAAAGACATGAACAATCCTGAAACCCAGAATTCTGCGCCGGTCCTTGTCGCCTGTTGACTGTTCATCAGAGTCCGATTTCTTTCGGTACACCATCGGTGCCATGATGCCGATGCCTTTTTCACCCTGCCGAACATGACGTCCCAGTTCGAGCCATTTTCGATAGCCAGCCACATGGGATGCCGTCGGCATCTGCAGCAGGATCAGCAGACTGTTGTTCCATGAATACGAGTGAAACCGACTCATGGCATCAAGGTACCTGAGTAGTGTCTCACTGCGGCCTGCTTTCAAGTCGCTGTGCAATTCCTGCAGTGCCTGATCAGCAAGTTGTTTTGCTTCATCTTTTGTCATACGAATTCTCCCTGGAAATTGCTGCGTCCGACATCCGCAGCGTTGAAGTGCAGAAGGGCCTGTCGGCGGCCCGGCTTCAAGCCGCCACGGCAAGTCAAGGTGGAGTCTTTCGCGCAGCGAAAGCAGCAGCGATGGCCAACGGCGATCGCGGACCTTGACGCCGTGGTACAATGAGAAGGGCCGAGCGAAGTCAGCCCAGTTCTGTTGTGCGGCAGACCAAAGTGAGTCGTCCGCTATTGTTCCGGGTGCAAGTCGCTCGGAATCAAAGACCGCCCGGCAGTGCGGCCTTCG
>JAEUII010000305.1 GCA_016795145.1 Planctomycetaceae bacterium | reverse complement strand
TCTTTGAGTCCGGGGATTTTGTCCCAGTTCACCTGCAGACCAGAAGCAACGATCAGCCAGTCGTAAGTGACAGTCTTGCCGCTGCGAGTTGTCAGACTGTTGTTCTCGGGGGCGAACGTTGCAACGGCATCCTGAATCCATGTGGCTTTCGAAGGAACCACATCCTTCATGGGGCGACCGGTGGATTCTTTCGGCACACAACCACCACCGACCAGTGTCCAAAGCGGCTGGTAGTAATGAGTGTCCGCAGGTTCAATGATGGCCACATCGCGGTGATTGAACCAGCCGCGAAGCAGTCGCGCCGCCACACAAATCCCCGCCGTTCCTCCACCCACGATCACAACCTGATGATGTACTGAACTTCCCATGGACCTCTCCTCGATTGTGAACGTTGTCGTGATGCCGGAGGACTTGTAGCGGAGCGACGCAAGCCGTCCGGTTTTGAGCGATAGGTTCCGGAATTTCACCGGAGGGCTCGCACCCTTCCGCTACTTGGCGCACTTCCGCTACTTGAATGCGTTAGCCACAGCATGACGCAGTGGACTGTGTGGAGCAGTTCTTCGTTGCTCCGGAGGACGATGCGGTTGGCTGTGCTGACGAGGAAGGTGAAGCCGTCTGATTCCACGGCATGCGAGCCAAAATCATGGCCATGCCGCAGGTGTCAGTGATTCCAGCGAACATCAGTCCGGCACCAACAAACGCAGAGACTCCTGCGAAGTATGGGTTAACGAAGATGCCAAGCAGACCGCCTGCGAGTGCCATGAAGCCCGCGCAGATACGGACCTGACGCTCAAGAGAAATCGCCTTGCGTCCGCGAACCACTGGCAAGCCTGCCTGGTCCCACGCCAGAGTTCCGCCTTCTACGTTGACTGCACGCGTACAGCCAGCAGCTGCAAGCTTTTCACATGCCTGTTTGCCGCGACTTCCGGATCGGCAGATCACATAGAGCGGCGTCGAACCCGGATGCTGAGCCAGGACGGCTCCGACATCGAACTTCTCCAGCGGAAAGTTCTTCGCAATCGTCGCGTGCACTTCACGGTACTCCGCCGGCGTGCGAACGTCGATCAGGTCGATCGATTCACCCGCCTGGACTCGATCGTGCAGTTCCTTTGCAGTAATTGTGGCAACCATGGTGCTCTCCTTTGTAATCCGTGTTTCAGGGACTGAGTGTGGAAATGTCTCTAGGTGACGATATGTTTGGCACAAGAAAAAGGAGACGATCGGTCTCCCTGGGTTTTTGTTCGTTCACATGAGGTTTAGGGGAACGGTGCGAGCCGTCCGGTGTACATCAATCGACTCGAGCAATTCACCGGAGGGCTTGCGCCCTTCCGCTATTTGAGTTGCAATCGGACGATATCGCGTTTCGGCTGATTTCATGCGACTACCGCACGACGGGCTCGACGCCAAACCGGCTTTCGATGCATCCGAGAATGTTCTTCAGATGCGGTTCAACGACCTTGTAGTACACCGAGCGTCCATCTTTCTCACTGGAAAGGAAGCCGCATCGCTGCATCAATCGCAGATGCTCCGAAGCCATCGGACTTGGGATCTCACAGGCTTCAGCCAGCTCCCCGACTGTGTAGTCTCCCTGCAACAGCATTTGGACCATACGCAGTCGGTGAGGATGAGCGAGGGTTCGGAGGCATTCTGCCGCCTGCCCCAGTGCTTCCAGTTCAGTCAATTTGATTTTCGTCGGTGCCATGTTGTATCTCCGTAATCAAATATATCGGAAGGTTCCGATGTGTCAATGAGTCTTTTGCCGTTTTTCCCTGAAAATGAGTGTTTCAGGTAGGTCCTTTCTGCCGGGTCTGCCGGAAAGGACTTTCGCCGACAGGCGAACGTTGCGCGGGCCCTGGAGCGTCGTTGCGCAAGGGTTATTGCAAAATGAGTAGTGAAAAATGCAAGTGGCAACGCACACGACCGGGCTCATTTTGCATTTTGCAATCTCCAATCATCATTCATCACTCCTTCCCCTGCCCTGCGACGCAGACGAAGTTTCCAGGGATCTTTAGCAAGATCCACTACCTTCAGCCCCCGCTTTCTAAAGAGCACAAGCCTGCGTTGAGGCATTTCTCGACGAAGGCTACGATCCCGCAGGAGAGTCCACAGGAAAGGGAGTTTCATGAGTCCAGTGAATTGGCAGGGAGGTGCGGTTGTCATCGGCTGCCGCGAAAACACCTCAGAGTTCATCGAGGCTCTCCTGCGCCATCACTGTTCGGTTTCTGGCATCGTCACCATTACGAAAGAAGTGGCCGATCGAAACCACGTTCCGACATGGGCAGACCTGCGAAGCGAATTCGGCCACACGATTCCGGTTCATGTTTCCGGCAGTTACAAGCTGGAAGAGCCTGCTGATCGCGACGTGCTTGGAGCCTGCTCGGCGGATGTTGGATTCTGCATCGGCTGGCAGCGACTTCTGCCGCAGTGGTTTCTGGATCGACATCGCAATGGCGTCTTCGGAATGCACGCGTGTGCGAATCGACTGCCGAATGGTCGCGGCCGCTCTCCGATCAACTGGAGCATCATCGAAGGCGCGACTTCACTTTACGCACACATCTTCCGCTACAACGATCAACCAGATGCCGGCGACCTTCTGAGTGCTCCGCAAATCACTGTGGAGGCTCATGACGATATTCAAACCATGCAGCAGAAGGGGCGAGTCGTCTTTAATCGCGAAGTGATTCGAAACTGGCAGCAGCTGATTCACGGTTCGATTCAGCTTCTGCCTCTGAACAGTTCCGGTGAGCCGGAGCGATTCTATCCGAAACGTGATGCTGACGATGGTATCATCGACTGGTCGTGGTCCGCTCAGCAAATCGTGAATTGGGTTCGTGCCCAGACTCGTCCTTACCCTGGAGCCTTCACGCTGCTGGATGGGACTCGATATTCAATCTGGCGGTGTGGTCTGACAGGCCTTCCCTGTGATGAACCTGCCGGAACAATGACTGAGGTCTTTCGCGACGGGACGTGTTACGTTGCGACCGGCGATCAGCAGTGTCTGCATCTGCTGGACCACGAACTTCCTCGCCCGCTAAAACCTGGAAAGAGACTTGGCACATGAAAGTGATTCGCAGTGACGATCCCGGACGTGACTTTACCACGGACCACTATCGCGAAATGATGCAGGCCATCAAGGCGTCTCATCGGACGATTTGTTTTCGCGACGTCCATGCGATGGGACGAGGAATCTTCGATTTGCCGAAGTTCGTGATCATGCGACACGATGTGGAATTCAGCATTCCGGCGGCTTTGCGTCTGGCAGAGATTGAAGCGGAGTTCGGGATTCAGTCCACGTTTTTCCTTCTGCAGACGTCGGACTACAACCCCTTTGAAGAGGAAGAGGCGGTACAGATTCGTCGGATCCTGGACCTTGGTCACGATATCGGTCTGCACTACGACGCAGCGCTGTTTGAACGACTGGGACTGGATGCGGCCGCCACCGCGGAAGCTCAGATCAAGCTCTTCGAGACGTTCTTTCGAACAAAGATCCATGCGATGTCATCGCACATGCCGATGCGATCAGGGAAAACGTTTTCGCTGCCGGGCGTCATCGACACTTACGATCCGATGTACCTGACGGAAATGAAGTACATCAGCGACAGTACTCAGGCGTGGCGAGAAGGCGTGATCACTCAGAATCTGGAGAAGTACAATCACATCCACCTGCTGACTCACGAATACATCTGGCACCCCGGTGGCTGGGACTGGTCCGCGCTGCTGTTCGTGGAAGTTCAGGACAAATTCTCCCGCGCGTGGAAGCGAGCAGAGAACTTCATCAACATGTACCGCGAAGGCCTGAAGCTCCGTGCGGAGAAAGACAAGAAGTTCAAAGAGCGTTACATGAAGCCTGGCGGTTGATGGCTGCTCGACCAATTCACGTGCCAGCTCATAAACCGATTCGCGACCGAACCTGCTCGAGTTCGTCGCTCTGTTCATCAAGAGACGAGGTGCAGGCCGGAACCCAGCATTTTACGCACTGGATTCCCGCCTGCGCGGCAATGACGAACTCCCCTTCTTTGCTCTGACAGAGCACCAGGGTTCTTTGCTACTCCGCGTCGTCGGTTGAGTCACCGGCTGGTTCAGCAGCTGGTGGAAGTGCCGGAGCTGATTCGGCCAGTGCTGCAGCGGCCGCGGCGGCCTTAGCAGCTTCCTCATCAATCACGTCGCCTGGGATGACAGCGCAGGAGACCAGAGAATCACCGTCATCCAGACGGATGATTCGAACTCCCTGTGTATTGCGGCCGATGGTGTTGATGTCAGAAGCTCGGATTCGCTGAATCTTGCCGCGGCTGGTGACCATCAGCACTTCATCAGAATCGCAGACTGCCAGCACGTCAACGACGCGACCGTTTCGAGCCGACGTCTTGATGTCTCGCAGACCTTTTCCGCCACGACGCTGGCGGCGATAACGCATATTGCTGCCGGCAGACGATTCGGAGTCTTCGGACTCTGAGTCTGCTTCCGCAGGCACTTCTTCAGCGGCGGGTTCGTCACCTTCAGCCACAGGAGCAGCCACTGCTTCATCGGCGGCATCCACGAAACCAAATGGCGTTCGCTTGCCGTAACCGAATTCGCAGATGCTGAGCAGGGTCTTTTCGGGATCCGCGACCACCATGCCGACGACGATCTCTCCTTTGGTCAGCGTGATGCCCTTCACACCGCGAGTTGCTCGACCCATCGGGCGAGCATCTTCGTGGTTGAATCGGATGGCCATCCCGCCAGAGGTAGAAAGCACCAGATCCTCGTCGCCCTGAACGATTCGCACATCGACCAGCGCGTCACCGTCGTCCAGGCGAATGGCGATGATGCCGCCTTTCATTGGACGACCGTAGGCGGACAGAGCAGTCTTCTTGATAATCCCCTGGCGAGTCGCAATGACGAGGTACTTGTCATCCGGGAAGTGCCGAACGTTGAAGCAGTTGGCGATACCTTCGCCTTCTTCCATCGTCATCAAATTCGCGAGCGCTCGGCCCTTGCCGGTCCGTGGCTGCAGCGGAAGATCGTACACCTTGATCCAGTGCACTTTGCCTCTGTCCGTGAAGAACAGCAGGTAATCGTGAGTACTTGAAACGAACAGGTGCGCGATTGGATCTTCTTCGTCGGTTGTGGCACCCTTGATGCCTTTGCCGCCGCGATTCTGAGCTTCGTAGACATCCAGCGGAGTCCGCTTGATGTATCCACGCTGAGACAGCGTCACCACCATCGGCTGTTCTGCGATGAGGGCTTCCTTGTCGTAGTCGCCCAGTTCTTCTTCGGAAATCGTGGTGCGGCGTTTGTTCGGGAACTTTGCGCGAAGTTCTTCCATGTCGTTGCGAACGACCGCTCGCAGGTTTGCTTCATCCGACAGCAACCGCAGGTACTCGGCGATATTGTCGAGCAGATTCTGGTGTTCAGCGACCAGCTTTTCGCGTTCCAGATTTGCGAGGGACCCCAGCTGCATCGAGACGATTGCTTCGGACTGATTTGCGGACAGAAAGTAGTCTGTCGCTTCGCCGTTTTCCCCGACGAATGCCCGGAAGCCACTTTCTCCCAGAGCCCGCGAGACAAGCGGTGCCGGAATAGGAATCTTCTGCAAAGCTTCCTTCGCAGCTGCTCGGCTGGAGGATTCACGAATCGTCTTGATGATGCGGTCGATGTCCGTCTGAGCCAGCAGCAGGCCTTCGACCGTGTGCTTTCGCTTGCGAGCTTCACGAAGCAGGAACTCGGTACGACGGCGAATCACGTCGACGCGATGACGAATGAACGCATCCAGCAGCATTCGCACCGTCATCAGCTGCGGCCGATTGCCTTCCAGCGCGAGGAGGATCACGCTGACGGTTGTCTGCAATGGTGAATATTCAAACAGCTGGTTGAGAACAACTTCTTTGTCCGCATCACGCTTGAGTACGATGTGTAGGCGAACCTGCCACGACGGGACGTTTCGGTCCGTCAGGTCGACGATTCGCGAAATTCCCTTGATGCGTTCCTCGGCGACCAGGACTTCCAGTTTCTCACGAATACGGTCGCGAGTTTCCATGTACGGAATCTCGGTGACGACGATGACGTCGGAGTTCTTTTCGGTTTCGAAGTGAGTGCGGGAACGCAGCGTCAGCGTGGATCGTCCGGTCATGTAAGCCTGACGAATCCCCATCGTCCCGCAGATGATGCCGCCGGTTGGGAAGTCTGGACCGGGCATGACATCCAGGAGTTCATCCAGCGTGACGCCAGGATTGTCGATCAATCGAATGACGGCTTCACAGACCTCCGCCATGTTGTGAGGAGGAATGCTGGTGGCCATCCCGACGGCGATACCGTTCGAACCGTTCACCAGAAGGTTCGGAAACCTTGCCGGAAGAACAACCGGTTCCAGCCGGTCATTGTCGTAGGTCGGAGCGAAGTCGACCGTTTCCCGATCGATGTCTCGCATCATTTCTGCTGCCGCGCCGGAAAGACGCGCTTCGGTGTATCGCATAGCTGCAGGAGGCAGGCCGGCGAGCGAACCGAAGTTGCCCTGCTTGTCGATCAACACTTCTCGCATGACCCAATCCTGAGCCATACGAACGAGTGTTGGATAGATGGCGCCTTCGCCGTGTGGGTGATAATTGCCGCTGGTATCACCGGCGATCTTGGCGCACTTTTTTCGGCCGCCACCAGGGCCAAGATTCAGGTCGTTCATAGCGACCAGAATTCGTCGCTGTGACGGCTTGAGGCCATCGCGTGCGTCCGGAAGAGCGCGGCTGATAATCACGCTCATCGCGTACGTCAGGTAGCTGGTCCGCATCTCCGCCTGAATGTCGGTTCTGAAGACACGAGGATCCTGATTGGCGGATGAATCATCCTGAATGTTGTCAGTAGACAAACCTGAATACTCCTTGATGAGGCAGTCAGCCCCGAAGCCCAGCAACTGTTCTGTGTTCGTTAGCCGCGTTCGTTCACCAGCCTGCAAGCGTTCCGGTCAGACGGACCAGTCGCACTTAGTCAGGCTGGGGGGATCTGTAGCAAGGTCCTTTGATCACCATCGGTGGGATCATCAGACGAGGACACTTCCCGGAACAGCCGTCAACAACACGGACGCCGAGTTTCCAAATGGCATAAAGTCTTAATCTGAAAGGCTTTACGATGTGGCTTTCGGCGTGCCGCATTGTAGCAAAAATTGCCGGTTTCTCAAACGCCGAGGCTGCACACAATTGGTCAAAAACCGAACTTGACCCTATTTCAAAAAACGTCGTATAACGCGGCTCCAATCACACGGAAACACTCTCATTTGCGGCAACCCCTGCCGTTCCATTCTCAGGTGTTCCCACCAGCAACTCTGAACTCAACTCTCGCTCGCTCTCCCTCCTCTCTGCCCTTCTGGAGCTTCGTATCATGGAAGACAAAACCCCTTCAGCCTCCCCAAAGACGGCTGGTGCCAAGTCCGGTCGCGGTGGCATTCTGATTGGCGGTACGCTGATCATCATTCTGGCTGGTGGAATCACCATGCAGGTTTGGCGAGCCCGTGACGGCATCGCCGCAGAGCAGAAGGCGTCCTCTCAGCAGGTTCCTTCTGCTACGGACGCTCTGAAGACTGCATTTGCTCGCGTGAACGGCGAATCGATCACGTACGAAGCTCTGGCGAAGGAATGCGTGGAGCGCCATGGTAAAGAAGTTCTGGACAGCCTGATCAACCGGCTGATCATCCAGCAGGAATGTGCCAACCGCGGTCTCACGGTTTCTGAAGCGGAAGTCGATCAGGAAATCGTAGAGATCTCCAAGAAATTCGGTCTGGCTGTTGATCAGTGGTACAAGATGCTGGAAGCCGAACGAAACCTGACACCAGCGCAGTACCGTCGTGACGTGATCTGGCCGATGCTGGCTCTGAAGAAACTGGCAGGCAAGGAAGTGAATATTACTCGGGAGATGATGGCTTCTGCCTATGAAGACAATTACGGTCCTCGCGTGAAGGCTCACATGATCGTCATCGACAACATCCGTCGAGCCACCGAGATCTGGGAAAAAGCCAAGGCAAATCCTGAAGAGTTCGAAGCGCTGGCTCGTGACTATTCAATCGAGCCTAACAGCCGAGCGCTGGGTGGCGTCATTCCGCCAATCCGCAAGAACAGCGGTGCTCCTGAGAATCTTCGCAAGGCAGCATTTGCTTTGAAGGAAGAAGGAGAGTTGTCCGGCATCATCCAGGTGGAGCCAAATCGCTTCGCGATCCTGAAGTATGATGGTCGCACTGAGCCAGTGGATCACAATCTTGCCGATGTCGAAGCGCAGCTTCATGCGGACCTGACTGAACGAGAAGTTCAGAAGCTTGTCGGGGAAACCTTTGAACGACTGCAGCAGCAGGCTCGTGTCGACAACTTCCTGACTGGCGAATCACGTGGTCGTACCGAGACCGCAGCTGTCACCGAAGAAGCGGCTGAGCCAGTTCGCAAGTAGCAGCGAGCTTTGAGATTGAGCAAAACAAAAATCCCGCCGGTCAAACGGCGGGATTTTTTTGTGCGCAGATGCTGAAAGATGGCGGTGCGAAGGATCAGATCATCTTCAGGAGATTGACCATCTCGATGGCGGCCAGAGTCGCTTCATGGCCTTTGTTTCCGACTTTGCCGCCTGCTCGATCCAGTGCCTGATCCATCGATTCGCAGGTGATGACGCCGAACGTCACCGGAATACCGCTCTCACGCATCGCGGACATGATGCCGGACGCGACCTGACTGTTGATGTATTCGTGGTGCGAAGTGGATCCCTGAATCACTGCCCCGAGGCAGATGACAGCGGAGTACTTTCCGGACTTTGCGAGCCTTGATGCCGCGAGTGGGATTTCGAAGGAGCCTGGAACCCAGACGACTGTGATGCGCGAGGCGTCGCCGCCGTGACGAACGACGGTCTCAATCGCGCCGTCCAGCAGTCGGCGAGTAATCAGGTCATTGAATCGAGACACGACGATGGCAAAGGTGGCATCGCCAACAACTAGCTGAGCAGACAGTTCTGTGGGCATCGCGATTGTCTTTAGCCAAGGTTCATGGACAGCAGGAATTCTTCGTTCGATTTCGTACGCTTAAGCCGGTTGACAAGCATCTCCATCGCTTCCACCGGATTCTTGTCGTTCAGTGCTCTTCGAAGCGCCCAGGTGAGCTTGAGTTCATCTTCGTTCAGCAGAAGTTCTTCACGTCGAGTCCCAGAGCGATTGACATCAATGGCCGGCCATATTCGACGTTCCACCATTCTGCGGTCCAGATGAAGTTCGGTGTTGCCAGTGCCCTTGAATTCTTCAAAGATCACTTCATCCATTCGACTGCCTGTATCGATCAGCGCGGTGGCGATGATCGTCAGGCTGCCTCCTTCTTCGACGCAGCGAGCTGCTCCGAAGAATCGCTTGGGATGCTGAAGAGCATTCGCGTCGACGCCACCGGAAAGAGTCTTGCCGGAGTTCGGGATTTCCGTATTCCAGGCGCGGGCCAGTCGAGTAATGCTGTCCAGAAAGATGATGACATCGTGGCCATATTCGACCATCCGCTTGGCCTTTTCGATGACCATTTCGGCCACCTGAATATGGCGTGACGGCGGTTCGTCAAAGGTGCTGCTGACAACTTCACAGTTGCGGCCCTTGAGCTTTCGCTCCATGTCCGTCACTTCTTCCGGGCGTTCGTCAATCAGAAGAACGATGACGTACGCATCCGGATGATTTTGCAGAGTTGCCTTGGCCATCTGCTGCAACAGCATCGTCTTGCCGGCTCGCGGAGGCGAGACGATCAAGCCTCGCTGGCCCATGCCGATCGGAGCAATCAGATCCACAACGCGGGTACTGACGAATTCCGCGTTGTCGGCCATCCGGAGACGGCGTTCCGGATGCAGTGGAGTCAGGTCATCGAAGAAGACTTTGTTGGTCAACAGATTTGGGTCATGACCGTTAATCGCTTCGACTCGCAACAGTGCGAAGTACCGTTCGTTTTCCTTTGGCGGGCGGATCTGGCCCGCCACTGTCGCGCCTGTGCGGAGCCCGAATCGGCGAATCTGGCTTGGGCTGACGTAGATGTCATCCGGGCAAGGCAGGTAGTGGTAGTCGGGGCTGCGAAGAAAGCCAAAACCGTCTGGCAGAATTTCCAATGTTCCTTCGCCGAACATCAACCCGTTCATACGGGTGCGTTCTTTCAGGATGCGGAAGATCAGATCCTGCTTCTTGAGGCCGTGATATTCTGTCAGCTGATCCTGCTCAGCGATCGCCAGCAGTTCCTTCATCGACATGCGCTGAAGTTCAGCGATGTTAATGTTATTGTCGTCCGGCGGAGCAAAGGTCTCCGAAACGGGTTTGTCGGCTTCCGGAGCATCCTGACGTTCGTCGGAACGGCGAAGCAGGCGAGAATGACCGGGGCGTGAATCTTCTGGGCGAGTGCTTTTACTGGACATGGCCGCGTCGGGCCTCCGAAGACAGGAATGACAGGGTTGAACCGGGTCGGTGACTGGTGTCAAAGAAAGGGATCAATTCTGCAGACACCAGTTCAATCCTGCAGAGTGATCAGAGCAGTATTCGTGTGGATAAAGATGAGACTAGCGTTCAGTTTGTTTGTCGAGCACAGTTCGAAGGCAACGTTCCATCTGAGCCGCCGAGTCTTCTGGTGAGCCAGAGTTATCGACAACAAAGTGGCATGCTGCTTTCTTTCGTTCCACATCCCACTGGGAACTTTCACGCTTCTGAAGTTCTTCGGACGACCAGCCACGATTGATGGCTACTCGCTGACGTCGTAACTCCAGCGGCGTATCAATGAAAATCAGTGCATCACATTCGGCAGCCCATCCCGCTTCCAGCAGGAGAGCCGCATCCAGAATGATGGCATCCACGTCCTGTGGAGCCGATGAAATCTGCCGACGGATGTCTTCCCGAATCCCCGGCCGCACGATCTGGTTCAGCAGGTCGCGCCGTTGATTGTGTTCTGGCGTTTCGCCGAACACGAGTGCCGCGAGTCGCCTTCGATCAATTTCGCCATCCTGAGCAAGGATCTCATGACCAAAGACACGCGTCAGCTGATCGCGGATCTCTGGTTTTCGAAGTTGATGATGGCCCGCCTGGTCTGCATCGACAATGCTCAAACGCAGACTCTTGACGCCTCTCACGACAGAACTCTTACCTGCGCCGACGCCACCGACGATTCCAATGACAGGAACCTTTGCGCGCGAGCGAACTTGGGGAGAAGTAACAGGCAAGGATTGTTTTGAGGTGGAAGAGATCGCGATGGCGAAACAGATGGGTCGTTCATCAAACCAGCTCTGGCGTCCTCCAGTGCTGCTTCGAAGTGTGGGATCGAGTCACTGAGAGACCGAAGAGTGTGGCTCACAGTGGGCTCAGAACGGTGAGGCTTTTCGTCGCACATCATGTTCGACGAATCATCCCCACCCATATGTTGGGAAACGGGCAGGGAGATGTCAAACAGCCATAATCTCCCAGGGGCGGTTTTCTTCGAGTCTGGTTGGAGTAAATGACAGAAAACTCGCGGACAGTTCAGCGTGTCGGTTGAAGTTGGCAATGTACCCAGGGTAACTTCTGTTATCTCATCAAGAGTGACATCTGGAGTCATCAAAATGAAACTGAAGTGCGTGGCAGTCCTGGCGGCTCTGATTGTTCTGCAAAAATCAGTGTTTTCGGGGATTATCCTGACAAATGCCGTGCCGACATACTCGCAGGATTTCGACACCCTGGCGAATTCGGGTGCAACAGGGACTGCACTTCCAGCAGACTGGCAATTTGCTGAATCTGGCACAGCGGCCAACACAACGTACGGAATCGGAACGGGAAGTTCCACGACTGGAAACACGTACAGTTTTGGGTTGGCAAATGATGGGGATCGAGCTTTCGGAGGATTGCGTTCCGGAACCCTTGTTCCCGTCTTCGGTGCGTCTTTTCAGAATGGTGGCACTACTTCACTTCTCGATCTGGACATTTCATATTTTGGCGAACAGTGGCGCGTTGGTGCTGCGAACCGCTTGGACCAGCTCGATTTTCAATTCAGTAAGGATGCAAGTTCACTCACGACCGGTACCTGGAGCGATCTGAATTCGCTCGACTTCGCTCGAGCTGGCAGTGCAACCACAGGAGCCGTGAACGGCAATCTCGCCGCTAACCGCCAAAGCCTGGCAGCATCGCTTTCCGGGCTTAACCTTGCGATTGGTGACACTCTTTGGATTCGATGGACCGATTTCGATGCCAGCGGTTTTGATGACGGCCTTGCAATCGATGATTTTCAGGTGACGGCGACATTCGCTGCAGCGACAGTGCCCGAACCTGCATCAGGCCTCTTCATCGGTGCTGTTGGTTTGCTCGCATGGCGAATGCGTCGCCGTGCACGAATCGCAACCAAAGTGTAGAGCGATTGTCCTCAATCGCTTCAAGCAGGCTGTTCAGTGGCTCCGCGGGGTGCTTTTGTGAAGGACTATCGCCGAAGCCAGAGGGCGGTTTTGATCCCTCACTGACGTTTCGGGTTTTGAGGCTGCGGGAAATGAATGTGCGGAGACTCAGGGATCTTTAGCAAGATCCACTACCTCATAAGCGAACTCTTTGGGTGCTGGTTGCTACTGGGGATACACAGCTCGGACGGCTGTTGAAGACTCATCGTTCGTTGGGATGGGGGTTGCAAATCGTGAGTCTGGCGTTACGGATCCGGAGGCCGGAGCAATATTGCGCACAGCTGGAGCCTGCCTAACGACTGGTCCGCGGACTTCCGGGAATGCTCGAATTGTTGTCAGGATTTCCTTCTCCTGGACCACTTCGTGATTGTCTTCCGTGGTGACATGAATCGTCAGTTCGCGATTCAGTCGCATTTCCAGTGGAAGGCCAGTCGCTCGATCAACTGTGCAGTTTCCTGTGCTCCTACCTCCGGAGACTCGAACTCTTCCTGGGCCTGTCGCCTGGACAGCTTCACTTGCGTCAACTCGTCCGGTGATGTCGACCTCGGCGGTCCGATCGTTGATGTCCAGCAGCCGATACGTTGTTTTCGTGTGTACCGGAACCGGCAGCATCATACGGCGGTCCTGGATCCATTCATCACCGACCATGACTCGAGACGCATTTTCCTGATCAACAGTGGCGTCGTAAGGAAGTAGTCCGATGGAATCGTCAACGAAGTTGGCAACACCGTCGTCGCCGAATCGATTGCTCAGTTCTGCCAGAAGAGTTTCGCGTCGTTCCAGCGGAACATTCGCAACACATCGCTCAAGAAACTGTTTGTATCCGACCAGTTCGCGAATGCGATTATTGCGACCCAGCCAGAAGGAGAATCCATTGCCGACCATACCCGCGTATGGGATCGCGTCCCAGGGCACGGCACCCTGGTGAGTCTGCGAATCAAAGGACAGCCTCTGACCATTGATGTCGTGCTCATAGTTCACTCGGCCGTAGTTTACTCGCAGCAGGATTGCGTCTTCACGCTCCTGCTCCACAGAGATCGCCAGAGTCAGCTCAAGTCGAGTGCGTGCTGAGGCTGGTGCCGTGTCAGACTTCTGAATCAGAGTCTGTTCAATCGTCTTGATTAATGGAAAGCGATCGCCTTCTTTCAGATGCAGCTCGAGCCGAACGCCCTTGGGGTCGTTGGGGGCCGATGCCAGTCGAGCATCTGCGGACTCGTCTTCTTTGACGGAGTCCTTTTCGGCCAGCTCTTCATCGATGGGCTCGGCAGGCTCAGCTGTCGGCTCAGCCTTCGGTCCCATCAGCTCGCTCATGAAATCATCATCAGCGGCTGCTGTTTCTCCGGTATCGTTTTTGCCGCAACCAGCCAGACCGACGGGAACAAGTAAGGTCATGACGAGAAGCAGAAGACTGGAAGAACGCATTATGAAACTCCCCATCCGTGGGATCAGCTTGTGGTCGGTATGAACCCGAACTTTATCACTGCAGCAACTTGGGCGTAAAGATGCTCCGATCATCCTCCGGAGATTGGCGGACACAGAAGCAGGCTGTCACCCGCCTCAACCAGTGTTCGACCGGCAGATCCTGCCACAACAGGCCGTCCATTGAGAAACAGCAGCAAGCCGGCAACGGGCGAACCATCCGGTTTCAGCAGGCGAGCCTTCAGTTCGGAAGGCGATTCTGCGGCGAGCTGCTGCAAAACTGAGGCCACCGTTGCGCCATCCTGAACGGGAAGTTCGACAATCCCTTTCCCTGCGAGTGACGACAGGGGGGCTTCCAGAATGATCTCCATCAACGATGGCTGCGATTGCTTATTCATTGCGTTTGCCCTGTGCGAAAGCAGCTGAATCCTGAGTACTTGTGATGCGTCCGTTTGAGAGGACCAGGATCCGGTCCGCAAGAGCCCTCGCGTCATCTTCGTTATGGGTGACATGAAGGATCGCGGCGTTCGTATTCTGGCGGACTGTCTTCAGCAGCTGATGGAGTTCACGGCGAAGGTCATCGTCCAGAGAACTGAGCGGTTCATCCAGCAGCAGCACTGCTGGTTCAAACGACAGAGCTCTGCCGATCGCAACTCGCTGTGCCTCACCACCGCTCAGCCCCTTCGGGAATCGTGCCAGCAAGTGACTGAGATCCAAAACGCGGGCCAGCTCATCGATGCGTCTTTTTCTTTCGGCTAACTTCGTGCCACGAAGTTCCAGCGGAAACTCCAGCTGCTGTTGCACCGTCATTGTTGGAAACAGCACATGGTCCTGAGGGACAAAGCCAATTCCTCGTTGCGCGGGCTTCCAGTGGGAAACGTCGGTGCCATGAATCAGGATGGTTCCCGATTCGACCGGCCTCAGACCGCAGATTGTTTCCAGAATTGTGGTCTTGCCCTGACCGGATCGTCCCATCAGGACGACATATTCACCGACGTTAACCTGAAGAGAAAGATGTTCCAGTCGGAACTTTCCAGCCTGCAGACAGACATCGCGAAGTTCGATCATGGAAGCGTCAGTCTGCTATGACCGCCCTCGCAGAGTTTCAGCGGCCGAACGCAGAAGCAGTTCAGTTTGTTCCAGGCTGATGCATCCGTCGGTGATGCTGATGCCGTATTGGAGTTTGCGTGGATCGTCACCCAGGGACTGTTGCCCTTCGTGGAGATTGCTTTCCAGCATCAGTCCAACGATGTCTTCATTCCCGGCAGCGCGCTGAGCGATCACGTCATTCCAAACTTCCGGCTGACGTCGATAGTCCTTGCTGGAGTTTGCATGACTGCAGTCAACGACAAGTCGAGGAGGCAGCTTTGCGGCTTTCAGCATACTGCTTGCTTCAGCCACGAACTCCGCCTGGTAATTTGGACCACCTCGACCGCCACGCAGGATCAGGTGACCGAGATCGTTACCTTTGGTTGTCATGACGCAGGTCTTGCCATCGTGATCGATCCCAAGGAAGCGGTGTTGAGCACTTGCGGCTTTCATCGCATTGATGGCAACCTCCAGACTGCCTTCAGTGCTGTTCTTGAAACCAACCGGCATCGACAAACCACTCGCCATCTGACGGTGCGTTGGTGATTCCGTCGTACGCGCACCAATAGATGCAAGAGTAATCAGGTCGGCAATGTACTGAGGGGTAATGGGTTCGAGCATCTCGGTGGCAGCAGGCAGTCCGACTTCATTGATCGACAGAAGAATGCTGCGTGCTTTGCGCAAGCCAGTGGCAATATCAAAGGTGTCGTTCAGGTGAGGATCGTTGATGAGGCCTTTCCATCCGACAGTCGTGCGAGGCTTTTCGAAGTAGACCCGCATCACAACGACAATCCTGTCGCTGACAGCATCAGCAATCTTCTTCAGCCCCCGAGCATACTCCAGTGCCATTCCAGGGTCATGAATTGAACACGGTCCTACGATCGCGATGACTCGTTTGTCATGCCCACGCAGGATTTCCGACACCAGATTGCGCGAGCGCCAGACATGATCAGCGATCGCTTCGCTGACCGGGAACTCCTGTTTCAGTTCAGCAGGGGAGATCAGCGGCAGAGTGCCGACAATGTTGACGTCCTGAAGTGGCCGGTCTTGGTGGGAACTTGAAGAATTCATCGGTTCAGTCTGCCGCGTTCGACGCAGCTCTTCGGATCAGGTCAGAAATCCAAAACACCAGGGACTCGCTCATGAGACCTTTGAGTAGTTCCGTTACATGGATCCGGCAGCCGCCAGGAACCAGCAAAAACAAACGGATTCAAACCCTCGCGCTGGAATGAGTAGGCAGAGAGTATTGAGAAAGACACACTCGGGATCAACGGGATTGACCGGATCCTGGGGAATTCTCATAGGCAAATCTGCTGCCGGCATGAAATGCCTTCGGGTCCCTGAACCTCAGTTCGGCCCGTTGAATCAAGACAAAGCATGGCGTTCAACGAAAAAGGAGCAACTGTTGTAGTTGCTCCTTCTCTGGATCTGACTGCAGTGAAGTCGTTCGGGGACGAGCCTCACCATGCGTCATTTGCTTTGTCGTTTCGGGTCGGTGTGAATCACCAGGCGAACGACGGTCTTTGCTGTGATTGGTGTTCCCGGTGCCGGTTCCTGTTTTTGAACAGTAAAGACCTGTTCCGGAGACTGTGCAGGATCGCCTTCGACAAGAAGTACTCGGCTCACTTTAGGATTCTCCTTATCTCGACGCAGTCCCTGTCGGCTCAGTTGAATCTCGGCCTCAGTCCATTTGACGCCTTCCACATTCACAAGCAGGTTCTCGCGGACAAGTTCCGTAGTTCTGAGTTCCGAGTCTGCTGGCTTTTGTCGAACGTCGGCCAATCCTTCTGGCTGCTGTTCGCCCGCAACGACGACGCTGTAGCCATCCAGATTTGGGGTAAATGGATTCTTCCCGGCAAGTTGTCGGAAGAGGGAACCGATCGTTCCGTTAATCTTCATGTCCCGGAACTTGTAAACCGTAATCCGTGATTCAGCAGGGTCGAACAACTGAACGGCAACTGGCAGAAACGTCTTCAGGTCGAGGATGACGTCTGCATGGCTCCAGTTCTGACTATCCTGTGGCAGGTTTGGGTAAATCACCAGATTTGCTCGACCGGATCGAGGATCAAACTGGCCTCCGGTAAACGCCATTTCGAATCGACGGCGCGCCTTTTCCGGCGGCATCCCGAACAGGAACGGCAGTGGGCTGTCCATAATGTTCTCCCCCTGCATTTCCGAAGGGAGCTGGGCGACGATCGCCTGCTTCTTTGCGATATCCAGTGAGTAGACTCGCTGGCCATCACAGTACCATCCTTCTTCAAGCGCTGGGGTGAGTGTGAATGGCTCACCGTTCTGCCCCATTCGCACAGAACTGCGTCGCTTCTCTTCGAGCGCCTTTTTGACTTCTGCCTCGCGTGCGGCGATCAGCTGAGGTGTGATCTGTACCGGAGTCACATCGATACGACCTTTGTCGGGATCCTCATAACCGAATTCTCCTTCGGATTGCGATTCCGTTTCGAATGTCAGGTCATAGACGATGCGGAAGTGACGACCTTCAAGACGCTTTATGCGATCACTGGCCTGAGCCCATTGAGTCAGCAGGTTGTCCAGTTCAGCTTCCATTTCCGGAGACATTTCCGGAGCGCGGCGTTTTCCGGCAACTGCCTTCATTTCGACTTGCGCTTTAGGAATGCCGGGGGCGGTTCCATTTGCGGCTTGCTGTGGTTGACCGGCGGGCTGCGCGTCCTGTCGAGCATTTCCTGGCGTGGCTTGCCGACTGACAGGAGTCACTGGCTTTTGCCCGGAAGGAGCTTTTTGCGGCTGTTGCTGGCTGGACCGAGGCGCCGTGTTACGTACCTGCGCGTGGGCAGCAGGAATCAAAATCAACACGGCAACGCAGAAGGCTGTAAGCTGTCTCACCATCGGACTCCTTTCCGATACCCCATGGTTGGCCCGCGGGGTGGTTCTGCGACACAGAATCATGAATATTCAGCATCCATGCTGGACTCATAATGTCGGCGTCGATTCTATTCACCGTCGACTTCTGCCAACAGTGTTTTGTGAGAATATCAGGTCAGCGAAATTGCCTCCAGACCGTTTTTTCGGCAAAAACTGCAGAAATATGGAGCATATGTAAGGGTGAGTGAGCGCTGGTAATCGGGGTTGAACTATGGTGACACGGACATGGCGTCTGTTCCGTCACCGTGACAGATCTCGCCCCGTTGGCCGGGGTGCCTGGCAACGCTGTGAAGGATTTTATAGCCGAACGGCGCAAGCCGTCGGGTGACGTCAAGAGGCTGTCTCACCGGAGGGCTCGCGCCCTGCCGCTACAAACGCGGCAATTCTGTGGAGAAAAGTCCTTCACAGCGTTTGGTGCCTGGCGAGTTGCTTTTCTGGTTGCGTCCGAGGCCCGGTGGTGGTCACAGACAAGTCTGATGTGAGCTGGCGAAATGGGATGTCCGGGCAGATTTATGTCCACCGAATTGGCGGATAGTTGAGTCCGATGGTTGTAGTCAACTGTCACTTCCGTTTGAATAGCCGAGCCTGCTGCATTGGGTCCATGAATTCAACTCCCGCCAAAGTCCTCCCCCCATTCTTTGAGCTTTTGGGTTGAACCGCCCCATGGTCAAGCCGATCGATGTCATTTGATGACAGCATGACAGAATGTTTCGGGGGGCGGATGAGTTGTTCATGAAGACGATCTCTACTCTCGCGACCTTGTCGCTGGTCGTGTTGTTGGCCGCCACTCCGACCATTGCTCAGGAACAGCAAGGTTCCGAAGGAATCAACAGTGTTCGAGTTCGGTCAGGCGGAACAGGTCGGTTCTTCTATGGCCGCTGGGGGACGGTGTCCGGGACTCTTGAGAACCTGAATGACAAGCCGACTCGCAGTTTGATTGTGGTTACGCCGGCAAGTGGCGGACTGCAGTACGGCCGCAATATTGAAGTTCCTGCAAAGTCCATGTTTGAAGCCAGCTGGCCGGTCTATCTTTCTGGCCCTGTCCAAACGGGACCGATGGACTTTCAGTATCTTCATTTCCCCGGCGGTGAAGAAGATGGCGTGATTCGTCGGGAGCGACATGAGACGCTGTTGCCATCGTTCACGGTAATTGCCTCTTCAAATGAAGCGGGCGTTACGGGTTATCTGCCTGATTCGGGGCCATTCCGTGATGATGCAGCATTGATGGAATGTGTTCAGGCTTTGAAGTTTGCCAAAACAAATTCGATGCTTCTTGCCTCGTTCCTGGCGCGCGACATTACTCATCATCCCGAATCACTGGAGCCGCTCGACAGTCTGGTTGTTGCCGACAGTCGCCTGGTCGAACATCCTCAGGCGGCAGAGAGCATCCGAATCTGGACGCAGCGCGGCGGGCGTCTGATGATTCCGCTCGACTTTGTGGGTGAAGATGTTGCAAGAATGCTTCTCGGCGATGCACTGCCATTCTCGGTTGTCGGCCAGTCATCCTCCAACACGATCCGCCTGGACATCAACCCCGATTACCCGGAGAAGCAGTATCCGCAGCGATTTGTCGAACGGACATTTGATGAACCGGTTCCCTACCTGCGCGTCATGCCGGGAGCGGGTGAAACGGTATGGAGTGTTGATGGCTGGCCGGTCGCGATTCGAGTTCCTGTTGGTAATGGAACCGCGATGCTGACATGCATTTCGCCGTCAGTGTTCTTTGAACCGCGTACGACATGGAAGGAAGGGGAACCTTCTGCGGGGCCGATTGCATCCAGTCGACGCATGCTGGAAACACTGTTTGAAAGGCGTTCTCCGCCGCTTGTGCACAATGAAATTGCCGGAGGAAATGCGGCGGCGCTTGTGGGGTATGATATTCCGTCGCGGTCGGTTGCTGTAATTCTCCTGTCGGTGTTCCCGGTTCTCATGATGTCGGTTGGAACGTGGCTGTACCGTCGCGGCGCGGGGGAACGCATTCTGTGGGTCGTGCCTGCTCTTGCGCTGGCCTCTGCGGTCCCGGCGTTTGCAATCGGCATGTCGATACGATCGGTCGCGCCAGAGACGTTTGTCGAATCTCGCATCGTCTATGCTTCGCCGGGAGCAACTGAGGTCGCAGAAGATGGTGTGGCTTCTGTCTACCTGCCTGAATCACGGGACATCCCCGTCTCGTCTGACAACGGCGCTGTACTTTCTGTTTTGGTTGACAGTGCCAGTGCAGATTATCGAAGGCTCGTTTGGGATGGTGCAAAAACAACAAACTGGCACAAACTGAACCAGCCTGCCGGTCTGAAGTCTTATGCGTTTCGATCAAGCCGACGTCTGGATTCCCCGGTGAAAGTGACTGGCTCATTTGATGAGCAGGGTTTCATTGGAACGTTGCAGGCGGCCTCGCTGGGCAAGTCGAGCGATTTGTTGATTGCCGGTCTGACGCCGGATCGGATTAGTGTTCAATTGAACGCCGACGGCACCTTGCGAGCTTCCAGCAAGGATGTTCTGGATGCCGGACAGTATACCTCGGCCGCACTGACGTCAGAGAATCAGGCGTATCGAAAGCATGTTCTCGATTCACTGTTTCAGTCTGGAAATCGTGTTGAACAGTTTCCGAACGACACGGTGTTTATGTTCTGGGAACAGTCCGATACGACATCTCTGAAGTTTGATTCTGCCGGCGCAAGAATGCAGGAAGAGACGCTGGTGGTGCAGCCGATTCGCTGGATTCCACCTAAAGTCGGAGCCTCAGTTTCGATTCCATCGCCGTTCCTGAGCCTGCGAGCGATCGACAATACTCGCGGCGGACTCAGCGGGATCTTCTCGAACACTCGCAGGGAATGGGTGGGTCTTGAGTCCGGCTCTGATTCGGTCTTCGAACTTCAGATTCCCGGCTGTTGCCGACCGTTTGAAGCAAGTTCCGCGGATGTGAAGCTCAACATTCGGGCTGGTTCGCGAATGGTGACACTCTATGGCGGACAGCCAGGAGACATGAAAAAGGTCGCCGAGTTTGAAAGTCCGCTTGGAGTTGTCAGCGCGACGATCCCTGGTGAATTGCTCAGCAGTGCCCGCACTGGCCGAATCTACTTTCAGCTGAGCATTAGCTCGTTGTCGAACAGCGAATCATCCGAGCCTATGGAAGGTGAGCAGGACGACAACTACAAGGTTGAACAGTGCCTGCTGACGCTGAATGGCAAGCGGGTGTCCCACGCATTTT
Source organism: Planctomycetaceae bacterium (assembly GCA_016795145.1). Lineage (GTDB taxonomy): Bacteria > Planctomycetota > Planctomycetia > Planctomycetales > Planctomycetaceae > SXXK01. The sequence goes on along the minus strand of JAEUII010000305.1, from coordinate 9,083 downwards.
CCGGCAGTGCACCATAATTTCGGCGCTGCCTTGATCGATTGATTCTTCATTCATTCATTTTGTCTTTGAAATTCTCCTCGCTGTTTCTCGGAAAGTCCCCCAATGAATAGTTCGACGCCGGTCGTTGAGATCCGGGAGCTCTCAAAACACTACGGTGAATTTGTCGCCCTGGATCGTTTGTCACTGACGCTGAATCGCGGCAGCATTCTTGGGTTCATCGGCCCAAACGGTGCCGGCAAGACAACAACCATTCGAATTCTTGTCGGGCTTTCGCGGCCGACATCAGGCAGTGCAACGATCGCTGGTGCAGACTGTGTTCGAGATCTTGCGAAGGTCCGTCGACTGGTCGGGTACATGCCTGACAAGTTCGGTTCGTATGACAACATGCGAGTTCGAGAGTATCTCGATTTCTTTGGCGCTGCGTTCGGGATTTCGCGCAAAGAGCGACAGCTGCGAATTGCGGAAGTGCTTGAGCTGACCAATGCCGTCTGGATGCAGGACCGCTATGTCGAAAGTCTCAGTCACGGGATGCAGCAGCGAGTCGGGATCGCTCGAACTTTGCTGCATCGTCCGGAAGTGCTGATTCTTGACGAGCCTGCGAACGGGCTGGACCCGGAAGCTCGTATCGAAATGAGAAGCATTCTGCTGAGGCTGGCGGAAGAAGGGCGAACGCTGATCGTGACGAGCCACATTCTTCCCGAACTGTCTCGTATTTGTGATCAGGTGGCGATCGTCGCCGGCGGCAAGCTTCGAGCGATGGGAACTCTTCAGGAAGTGACACGCGAACTGTCGCAAAGACGGACGATTGAGATCCAGTTCCTGTCGGATGCCGGACTCGCGGAAGCCGCCGGACGTGTTCGAAGCCACCTGGAATCTGACGCTGAAGTCACTGTTTCTGATGCCGAAACAATCATTCGATGTCGCACCGGCGCGAATGATGAAAAGTTGGGTGAGTTGCTGCGGTTCCTGATCACATCGGGCGACCGAGTGTCACAGTTCCGTGAAGTGGCCGGCGATCTGGAAGAAGCGTTCATCACGGCAGCTCGTGAAGCCGAAGCGGAACGCTCTGCTCAGGGCCCTGCGAAGACGAAAGCAGGGGTGGCGTAATGCACGGAATCGGAGTCATTCTTGGTCGCGAGCTTCTGGCTTTGCTGCGAAGCCCTCGTATTTTGGCGATCCTCTTTGCGGTCTCGGTCTGTTCGGCCATTGTTGTCTTCCTCAAGTGGCCAACGAGTGCAATTGTTGACCTCGACGGCGCTCGTGGTCGCGAAGTTTTCCGCTGGCTGACGTACGCGATGGTTGCGGCGGCGATCCTGGCAGTACCCGTGTTTCCTTCCACTCTGCTGGTCAGAGAAGTACGACGACGTACGCTTGAACTGCTCCTGAATTCACCGCTGTCGCGAAGTTCCATCTACTTTGGAAAAGTTCTGGCCATGCTGGGTTTCGTGATGCTGCTTCTTTGCAGCACGATGCCCGCCATGGCGTGTGCCTATCTGATGGGAGGAGTCTCCTTTAGCGGCGACATCCTTCGCATGTACCTGTTTCTGATTGTCGTCTGCACCGAACTGATCGTCATCGGTTTGCTTGTGGGCACGTGGTGTCGCAACACGGAATCAGCGCTTCGATGGAGTTATGGGATCACATTTCTTCTGACCGTTGTTCCATGGTTCCCTGACGCATTGTTCCCTGGCGGCGACAGTCCGCTGGCGAAGGGCATGGCTTTGTTGAAACTGATTTCTCCAATCCCAGGCATACTGCAATTGCTGAATCAGGGTTCGGTGGCTGGAACAGGACTGATTGAACTGCACGATCCGGTTGTCAGTTATCTGACCTTCGCTGCAATCTTCATCACGGTTGGCAGCATTGTCTGCATTCTTCGATTGAGTCATTCACTACTCGATCGTGCGCGATCACAGGGCTACATGACCGATGATCAGGACGGGTGGATTCAGGCAAGTCGTCGAATTCTGTATCTCGTTGACCCACAAAAACGATCGAAAGGAATTCCGCCGCTGATCAATCCGGTGATGGTGAAAGAGTTCCAGTGCCGCCAGTTTGGTCGTATGCACTGGCTGCTGCGACTCGTTGCATTCTGTGCCGTCCTGTCTTTGTTGCTGACACTTGCGTCGGCTCGTGGTACGGAATCTCGCGGTGTCGAGTTCACCGGGGCATTGATCATTGTTCTTCAGGTGTCACTCATTGTGTTGCTCACGCCTGGTCTTGCCGCAGGCATGATCGCGGGAGAAATCGAAGGAGGAAGCTGGAACCTGCTTCGAGCCACGCCGCTGGGCCCTGGAAGAATCCTGTTGGGGAAACTGATCAGCGTCGTGATCACGCTGGCACTGCTGCTCTGTGCAACACTGCCCGGCTATGCGGTGATTATGCTCATCAAGCCGATCCTGCAGCCTCAGGTCGCACAGGTCCTGATCTGCCTTGTCGTCTCCGCGGTGCTTTCGATGTTGATCAGCGCGGCCATCAGCAGTCTGTTTCGTTCAACCGCGATTGCCACAACCGTCGCTTATGGTGTGTTGATTGCCCTGTTTGGCGGCACCATGCTGGTGTGGATCAACCGCGATGCTCCATTCGGGCACAGTGTGGTTGAAAACACGCTTCGACTGAATCCAATGGCCGCGGCGCTGAACGCAATGCAGGCGTCTGGATTCGAAAAGTACAACCTGGTTCCGTCTGCCTGGTGGATTTCCGGCGCGGTGTCTCTTGTGTTGTTGGTTCTGCTATTCGTTCAAACCCTTCGACTGACTCGGCCGGACTGATTTTCCAGCTGGTCACTGGCTTTGATTTTGCGTCTTGTCCTTCCCGGTTTTCCGGATGGTTCTGATATGAAACGTTTCAATTTCTGTGGCATCATCGCGTTGACCGTTGCGCTGGGCTTTTTTGTGCCTCTGGCGACAGCTCAACAGCAACCTCCGAAATGGCCGCAGCCCGTCGCGCCGGAAGATTTCACCGCTTCAGGACTGTATGCCGGTCCGATTCCCATTCCGTCGATCGCACGGTTCGACAAGCTTCCGATGCGGATGGATTTCGAACCGGAGATCCTGGATGTTCCAACAATTTATTTGCTTGAAGAGCGGATGGTCGTGACTTGTGAACGAGCGTTGCGTGAGTCTTCTGATGAGGAGATTCAGGAAGTTGCTGCACTCCAGCTGTATCGAATCGCTTCGCAGAACCTTGACACTATTGAACCGGCGAAAGCCATACTGATCGAGCGTCTGAAGAGTTCGAAATCATACCGCATTCAGCGGGCCTGTGCGTGTGCACTGATGGCGGGGCGATTTCAGGACAGTGGCGAGTTGTTGACGGAGTTTGTGCTTTCGGCATCTGATGCTGACCGAGTCCTGATTGAACCCGTGCTTGCGGAATGGAAAGTTGGCGTTGCCAAACAACTCTGGCGAGAGCGAATTTCAGATCCTCTGGCATCAGCGACTGCCGTTCAGCTGGCACTTAAGGGACTGACTGGGCTAAACGATTCTGAGATCGGAGATAAGTGCGTTGCGATCGCTGCCGATTCACAATTGGACTACCTGAAACGACAGGCAGCGGCTCGTGCTGCAGCTGTTCTGGTGCCTGACAAGGCACTGGCACTGGCGACGACGTTGCAGGCAGGAGACGAGCCAACTCGCCTGCTGGCGATGGACCTCCTGAATTCGAATCTGCCGGCATCGCTTGAGGCCGCGGTGAAACATACGAATGATCCTGCCAGTGCAGTTGCCTCAGCGGCGTGGAGTCTTGTGTTTCGGCACAAGCCGGAACTTCTTCAGCCTTCGCTCAATGAAGGCAGAAAGTACAAAGATCCAGATGTCAGGATGGTTGCCCTGCGCGTGATGCGACTGTTTCCTGATGCGGAACGGGCAACCTGGCTGAACGAACAGATGAGTGACATTCATATCAGTGTTCGCAATGTCGCCCGGGAAATGCTTGTCGCGGTCGCGACTGAGAAGCCGGAACTGCGTTCACAAATCGTGAAGGAAGCAGTGGATCGTTTGTCACCCGAGTCAAAGGACTGGCAAAACATCGAGCAGTCTTTGCTTGTCCTTGGCCAGTTGCGGGCCACCGAATATTCAGCGCTGTGTTTGCCGCTGCTGAATTTTCCCCGCAATGAAGTGCGGGTGACCGCTGCCTGGCTGATCCATCTGTACCCCGATGTGGCCATTCGGGATGCCGTTGTTCAGGCGACCTTCGAGACTCAGAAGCAGTTCACAGACCCCAAAGAATCTGTCTACACGAACGGGTTGAAGCAGACGTTTCTTTTCCAATACTGCGGGATCATGAGAATCAAGGAAGTCGAAGAACTTTACCAGCTGTGTTTTGACAAAGGTTCACCAGCTCCACGTGAACGTCGAGGCGCGGCGATGTGGAGTCTTGGGCTACTGTACGAGCGGAATCCGGATCCCGCTTTGATTGCGAAGCTTGAAGAGAGAATTAAGGACCGCAATTCACCAAACCCGGAAATCGCTCAGGTTCGTCGCATGGCATTGGCGGCACTTGGGTTCATGAGAGCCACTGCGGCTCAGGCTACTGTGATCGAAGCACTTGAGATCGACCCGGTCTCGGAAAAGATCAAGGGTTATGCACGCTGGTCGCATCCGCTTGTCGGGCTGCCAGCTCCTGCCGATCTTCCGGCACTGCAGTCCTATGTGGGTGGCTGGCGACTGAATCCGGTGAAATAGCCCAGCAGGAATATCCGTGGAGACGTAGGCAAGCTGAACGTGTCTGCTCTTCGAGTCACACGGTCGGTTTTTAGTTCAAACCCGTGAACCACGGAGCGCTGGCGACAACTGGTGACAAGTGACAACTCGACCGACAGACGCCGTTTCGCTATTGTCCAGATGTTCAAATCAGGGGTGGTGGACGTGAGAGTGCTCGTATTCGGTCGTCTTGCACGCAAGTAGCAAAGAACTCACAACGCGAAATCGTCGGCAGAACAGTTTATGACGTCAGAGCAGGCTTCGGGGAATTCTGGTGAAACAGCATTTCTGCTGACTTGGGACGGTACTTCATGGCGTGATGTGGTTCGACTTCGTCAGGGCCAGGTGACGACGATCGGACGTTCGGCCACAAACCGAATTGTCCTGCAGGATGATTCGTGCAGCCGCAATCACTGCGAGGTCTTCTTTTCGGAAGGTGAATGGAAGCTGCGCGATCTCGGAAGTCGTAACGGTACGACTCTGCGCGATCGCAAGGTGACCGGCGATGTCCCGCTTCATTCTGGAGATGTCATTTCGATTGGTGAGTGTCGGCTCGCTTTTACGACAAGTCTCGAAGCGGCACCTGTGAACCCGACAGGCTCTTTTTCCGGGGCTGAACGAGTCACATCACCGACTCAGCCAGCGGTCAGTACTCCGACGGTCGAGCCCAATATTCTTCATCGAACCGCGGTTCCGGAATTTCTAAAGTCTGCTGCTCCGGCCAAAACAGACTTTGGGAATGAACTGACGAAGCTCTATCGGCTTGGACTTGAAATGGGAGCCGCCAGGACTCGCCAGCAACTCACGGAAGTGGTGCTGGCCGCCATCGCCAGAGAAACGGTCGCGAGCATTTCGGCCGTCCTTTTGGCCGCGCCTGAGGCTGCCAGCCAGCCGATGCCAGTGGATCTGCAGGTGGTCGCCTACCATAGTCGCAAGGATTTGCCGTACCGGAGAGTCTCCGACAATCTTTCGCGCATCGTCCTGTCAAAGCGCGAAGCCATCCTGACGCGGGATGTAGCGGATGACAGGCAGCTGTCGGTGTTCGACAGCCTGGGTGAGATGAAGGCTCTGAGTGTTATTTGTGCTCCGATCCAAACCGTGGATCGAGTGCTTGGGCTGATTCATCTCTATTCGACAAACCCGGATAACCCGCTCGATAAACACGATCTGGAATTTACCCTGGCCCTGTCCAATCAGCTGGCCGTTTCGCTTCTGCAGCTGCAGGAGCGAGACACCCTTCAAACCGGACTTGCTCAGGCTAGAAGCGTCAACGAGACCCTTCGATCACAGTTAACGCAGGAACAAACGCTGATTGGTGAAACCGGAAGTATGCGGGACCTGCGAGACAAGATTTGTCTGATTGCAGAGACCGATGCCAACGTCCTGATCCGCGGTGAAAGTGGCTGCGGCAAAGAACTGATTGCAAGAAGCATTCATAGTCAGAGCCCGCGTCGGGATGCACCATTCGTCTGCGTGAATTGTGCCGCGCTGAATGAAAGCCTGCTTGAGAGTGAACTCTTCGGCCATGAGAAAGGCGCATTCACTGGAGCTGTTGACCGCAAGATTGGACGGTTTGAACAGGCGGATGGCGGAACGCTATTCCTGGATGAAGTCGGGGAAATGAGTCCATCGATTCAGGCAAAGTTCCTTCGCATACTTGAAGGCTATCCTTTCGAACGGATTGGTGGCCGAAAGCCCATTCAGGTCAATGTTCGAATTGTCGCGGCGACAAATCGGGATCTGGAAGAGGCGGTCGAAGACGGAGATTTTCGCAAAGACCTGTACTTCCGGCTTCAGGTTGCAGAGATCATCGCCAGCCCGTTGCGCGAGCGGCGTGAAGATATCGAGCTGCTTGCGAATGCGTTCCTGCAGAAGTTTGTTCTGAAGACCGGGCGAGTCATCAAAGCCTTCACCGATGAAGCCATGCAGCTTTTGAAGAACTACGACTGGCCGGGGAATGTTCGGGAACTTCAGAATACGATTGAACGAACGGTCATTCTGTGCCGCAATGAAGTTGTTCGAGCCTCCGATATTCAGCTATCAAGTCTCGCAGCGCGGCAGGTTGTTTCTCAGCCAGATCGTGAGGCATCGACTGAGTACCGCGAATTGTCGCTCGCAGACATCGAGCAGGAACACATCTTGAAGACCCTGGAGCACACAGGCTGGAACAAGTCCAGGTCGGCTCAAATCCTGGGGATCGAACGGTCAACTCTGGACCGAAAACTCAAGCGATTTCACGTTCCCCGACCTTTGACGGACTAGTTCACTGACCGGCTGAACAGTCCGAATCGGCATGTATCGTGTCGTTCAGACAGATCTTCCGTGACGGACCTGTGGGGACTGGTTAGACTTCGGAGGCTGTCGGTTGAGATTCGGCAGAAGTCCGTGAGTTACCGCAACAGGGTTCGATTGATGCGATTCTGTCTTTTGCTGGCTGTGGCGTTTGCTGCGTTGGGGATGTCTGCTCCGAGCCTTGCTCAGGATCCGCAGTTGCGATTTGGCACTGATGTACCGCGGGATGTTGAGCAAATCTACGAACGCGGTCTCGAATGGCTCGCCGCCAATCAAACTCCCGAAGGCAACTGGAACGGTGGCGATGAGGGGCCCGGGATCACCGGAATGTGCATCATGGCGTTTCTCGCCAGCGGTGAAGATCCAAATTTCGGGCCCTATGCAGAGAACATTCGGCGCGCTGTTCGAAGCATCATTTCGACTCAGGACCAGAACACCGGCTTCTATGGCGGACGGATGGGGCATGGCAGCATGTACCATCATGGATTCGCATGCCTTGGCATGTCCGAAGTCTACGGAGTGCTTGATGAGGATTCGCTTTGGGACGGAGCGAAGACAGATGACAAAGAGCGAGTGACCATTGGTAAGTCACTTGAGATGGCTGTTCGTGCATCCGTGACATCGCAGAAAAACAATCCCTGGAATGCATGGCGATATTCACCCGATGCGACCGATGCAGATACTTCTGTCGCCGGAGCTGTGCTCATGGGATTGCTCGCCGCAAGGAACGCCGGCATCAAGGTTCCTGATGAGTCGATCGACAAGGCTCTTGAGTACTTTCGATCGATGACGACCAATCGCGGTGAAGTTGGTTATTCTGGAATCGGCGGAGGCGGCTCAGCGAATCTTAAGGCCATAGCTGCTTTGGTCTATTCGATTGGGAAACGAAAAGACCTCAAGGAATACAAAGCGGTCCTCGGGCAGATCACCGTGAATCTGGAACACGAAGAGTACAGCTACCCGGAGTACTTCCGGTACTACACGGCTCAGGCTTTGTTTCAGGGAGACTTCGAAGCATGGCAGAAGTGGAACCAGAAGACAGCAAAGCAGTTGAAAGAGATGCAGGGTGACGACGGCAGTTTCCAAAGTCAGCATGGCCCGGCCTATGGCACCGGAATGTCGTTGCTGGCCATGGCATTGAATTACCGGTTCCTGCCGATTTATGAACGATAGATGTCGCTGGGGTTGAGTGTTCTGCTATGAAAAATTTGTTTCAGGATCAGATCAATCGTCAGGCGTTTCTGAAGTCTGCCTGTGGCCTTGGAACCGCGGCTCTCGGGACACTGTTGGCGCAGGATCTGCAGGCCGACAGTTCCAGCTCACCTGTCATTGGGCCTCACCACGCGCCGAAGGCAAAGAGAATCATCTATCTCTATCAGTCGGGTGCGCCGTCTCAGATGGATCTCTTCGACCCGAAGCCTCAGATGGAAGCTCATCGGGGGGAGAACCTGCCGGAGTCGATCCGGATGGGACAGCGATTGACCACGATGACTTCGGGCCAGGCAAGCTTCCCTGTTGCTCCCAGCATGTTTCGCTTTCAGCAGCACGGTCAGAGTGGCATGTGGTTCAGTGAACTGCTGCCTCACATGTCGAAGCTGGCCGATGACTTCTGCATGATTCGAACCGTGAATACGGAAGCAATCAACCACGACCCGGCAATCACGTTTTGCCAGACTGGTTCTCAGTTGGCTGGGCGACCGAGTATCGGATCTTGGATTAGCTATGGCCTGGGGAGTGAGAATCGTGACTTGCCGGCCTACGTCGTCCTCACATCGTTTGGATCCGGTCGGCCCGACGACCAGCCTTTGTATGACCGGCTCTGGGGTTCCGGTTTCCTGCCGTCGCGTCATCAGGGCGTTAAGTTCCGAAACAGTGGCGATGCCGTGCTGTTCCTTTCGAACCCTCAGGGAATGACTGCGGCAGATCGGCGACGCACGATTGACCGCATCCGGGCACTCAACGACGCCCGATTTTCGGAAGTGCGCGATCCGGAAATCAACGCGCGGACGGCTCAGTACGAGATGGCGTTTCGTATGCAGACGAGCGTACCCGATCTGCTCGATACATCCGATGAATCTGCGGCTGTCC
>JAEUII010000133.1 GCA_016795145.1 Planctomycetaceae bacterium | reverse complement strand
GATTGAGTCGACTGAGGAACCAGCCGAACCGGACGAGATATCTTTGACCTGAGTTGTGCCGATGGATGTGCCGTCCGATGTCCAAAGTTCATATCCCGTTGTGCCATCGGTCGCCGCGAACAGCAGTTTTCCGGCAGCATTCGTCAGTGGATTCGGAACGCTGCCGTAACTTCCCGGCTGGAGGTCTTTGACCATCACGGTGCCCACGGAAGTCCCATTACTTTTCCAGAGTTCCGCGCCGTTCACTCCGTCGTTGGCTCGAAAGTAAAGCGTGCCTCCCACGTTGACCAGTTGAGCCGGTGCCGAGCTCACTCCACCAGCGATGATGTCTTTCACAATGGCAGTGGATTCTGTCGTCCCGTCTGTTTTCCAGAGTTCTTCGCCGTAGATTGCTCGAGTGGCCGTGAAGAAGCCGCTCGTTCCTGCGAGTGTGATCGACGACACAGAGGAACCTGCCGGGCCTGGTTCGATATCCGCCAGCAGGAGCGTACCGCCAGTCGTTCCATCGGTCCTCCAGAGTTCTCGCCCATTCGCAGTCGTCGTCGCTGCAAAGACTAGGTTGCCGCCCACCACCGCGAGTGGCAGTGGAGTGGAATTCCCGCTGCCCGATTCGATGTCTTTCACCAGGACAGTTCCCGGGCCTGATCCGTCGGTCTTCCAGAGTTCGATTCCGTTTGTGGCATCATCAGCAGCAAAAAACACACTGCCGGAGAACTCAAAGAAACCCTGAGCACCCGAGCCAAATCCTGCCGTCGCAATATTCGCGAGCAGCGTTGGTGTTGATCCGACGGAGGCGAGACGCCACGGTTCGATACCGTTGGTGCCGTCGTCAGCGGCGAAGTAGAGTCCGGACGATGTGGCCTTCAGGGAACGCGGGTCGGAGCCGATATCTCCGGTGTTAATGTCGATGACCTGCGTCGTTCCCCCGGTTGTTCCGTTGCTGGTCCAGAGTTCCTGTCCACTTGTGATTGTGTTGGCTGCGAAGTACAGCTGCCCCGAGAAGTTCGTGAGCTCGCTCGGATTACTTCCACTGGGGCCTGCCAGAATATCGCGGACCAGCGTCGTACCTCCGGCCGTACCGTCTGATTTCCAGAGTTCACGACCGTTCACTCCATCGTCAGCGGTGAAGTAGAGCACCCCATTGACGTTGGTTAGCGACAATGGATCGGAGCCGCGAAGCCCTGGACGAATGTCTTTGACGAGCGAAGTTTCGTTGGAGGTGCCGTTGGTTTTCCAGAGTTCCATGCCCCCGGACGGCGTGGTCGCGGTGAAAAATGTCGTCGCGCCGACCTGAGTGAAATGGTCCGGCCGACTCCCTTCGGTATCAGCTCCCGTGAAAATGTCCCGGACCAGCTTGTATTCCGCAGTCAACAGGACACGCGACTCCAGAAGCTCTGAGCCGCCCGGGCGGTGTTTTCTTCGCTTGCTGTTCGACAATGGCGACAGGAGCTGGATGAGGGATCGGAGAAATTTCTTCATATATGTGCCCTGCACTTCAGTCAGCAAAATTCCACATGAAATACATGTGGCACTGCCTGAGTTCTGGCAGAAGAAATTCAGGAAAACTCTGATCCAGTAACCAAGTTGTTTCCGTTAGTGTGGTTCAGGCAAGACAGCCGTGCCGTCATGGCCCAGACAACCGGTTTGGGAATGGTGAGGACACAACTGAAGGGGCCCTGATCTGGCTTTGCGTTGCCGGATACCGTGGTCTGCAATTGGAGGTGGAAATGCGGAAACAGCCCGTCTGTCAATTGACCGGCAAATCCTGTCGAAGCGGAGTAAACAAATTTCTGGGGGAAGTCCCTCATTTTGGTCGAATCAGAAAATAAGTCGTTCCCGCTACGGTTGTCTCGGGTCATAGTGATAGTGGTACTATCCCTCGGTAGAAAATCTCTCCCTTGGTAAGTTTCTCGTGGGTAGAGCTACTGGTGTCTATTGTTATACCTCCTGCCTGTTGTCCGGCCTTTCGCCTTCTGGTCTTCCACTGTCTGGTTGTAACGTTGTCGGAAAAAGATGGCCGAGTCGAAAGTGATCGACCGGCCATTGAGAGCTTCGAACCATCGATGTGCGATGTCGATGTTCGATGTGATGCGAGTTGAACGCGTGTAACACTGAGAAGAATCAACCTGAAAACGCTGCTGTTTCACGAAGGTGTCTCTGATGAAGGCTTCCAGCGGAATGAATCGACGAGGCTTCACGGTCCTCGAACTTCTCGTGACCATCAGCATCCTTGGAGTGCTCCTTGCGCTGTTGCTTCCAGCGATTCTCTCCGCCAGGTCTGCATCTGAAACGATGGTGTGCCGGAACAACTTCCGGCAGTTTGGAGCGGGACTGCAGCAATACATCACTTCCTTCGGCAAACTTCCTCGGACTCGAACGACCAACGGTTCCTCGTTTGTCGCGCTGCTTCCCTATCTTGATGAAGGCAACCTGTACGGCCTGATTACCGGGGAAGGGGAAAATCTGAGTGCATCGGATTTTCATCAGCCTGAGATTTTCGTCTGCCCAATGGACCCCGTGACCAATAGCCGGAAACTGGCCTCGAACATTGCCGAGAACATTGGGCTGTGTTCGCCTGGGCAGGAACGACAGGCGAACGGGAAAGCTCACGACGGTCTCATTCTTCGAGTGGATGATCCGGGGCAGGCCACGCCTGGTTCTATTCGTGATGGGCTTTCCAACTCTTCTGCATATTCAGAGATGATCGCTTATCCTCGTCCCGACCGATCGCGTCTGATCTTTATGCATGCCCGAGACGGTGTGCGCTGTGGCGCTGCAGCCGGTGTTCAGGAATGGTGTCGGACGGCCGAGATCGGTGTGCCTGCCTGGACATTTCGCCGCGGGTCCGACTGGATTCGGGCGATCGTGCAGGTGAATCAGTACATGCATGTCATGGCACCGAATGAAAAAGACTGTTTGTTTACACCGGGGGCCGCCAGCATGCATCGTGATGGCGTCCACACAGTTCTCTGTGACGGGTCGGTTCGTCACGTCAGTTCATCCATCAATGTTCAAGTCTGGCAGGCCGCCGGAACCCGAGCCGGTTCTGATGGTCCTGTCGAATGGTAGTCTGGCCCTGAGCTACAGGGTCTGGTGAATCAGCAAGCCTGCAAAGCGTGCTGCCGAGGCGGAGCAACGGCATCCTATCTGCCAACGTGTGGTCTTACCTCTGGAGGACAATTGAATGAAACGTGCTGTGTATTTTCTTGGAATGGCAGCCCTGCTGCTCGGTGCCGCCTCACACCAGCATTCAGTGGTTGCAACGGATCCCCAGCTGGGCGGTCCTGGCGGTTCTGGCGGATCGTCGACATGGAGTTTCACCTATCCCACGGATGGTGAAGTCGCGACCCAGATTGGTTCGTTCATGGGTTCAGCAACGCTGGACGGTGCCGGGATTTTCTCACTGTACTCCCACACCAACACAAACCCGAACAATGTGTATCCGAGTGAACTGGATCTGATCTACACGAACCATGTGTCTGCGCAAGGGCATTTCTGGCATGAACCAGCGCACAATCAGGTTGGCGACTGGTTTGCCACAGTGTATCCATTGTCCGATCTGTGGGGTGAGGGGGCGCCGATTGATGACGTGTTTGGAACCACAATCATGGTCCCCGGAATTGGCGAAAGTCCTGCTGCCGATATCCTGACGTCTATGAACGGTGATTCTGTTCATTACATGATCATTCCTTAGTAGATCGTCTGCCCTTGAACTTCTGTTCGTGGACGTTGCGAAAGGTGCTGGGAATGACGGATCTTTAGCAGGATCCACTACCTCCAATCCGACAAAACCGAAGCCCGTGGTGCATGCCACGGGCTTTTTGTCTTCGTGGAATCAGGGAAAAACCCGGAGCCGGCGCTGTCGCAGAGAGCCCTCGTTCCTAAACTCAAGGGGAGAAGTGACTATTGGAACTCCAGCGATGATGTCGAATTGGTATCGAGAGACATGAGCGAAACTGAACCAACCCAGCCTTTGATCCCGGCGAATTTGCCAGAGTCAGTTGCTGACGTCCGACAGAAAGGCGACGCGGTTGGCAGCGCACCAAAGCAATCATCGAGTGCCGGCGAATTGAAACGTAGTTTCGACAGCGAAGAAGAACTGGAACGTCGCCAGTATCGGTACTATCAGCGTCGCCAGCTGCGAACATCGATTACGCTGTTTCTGCTGACGTGTCTCAGCACGTTCGTTGTCGGTGCCAGCTTCGTTCCCCTGGAGTATCTTCTGACGATGCTCCTGCCGAGGTACCAGTGGTTTGTGCGCTTTCATCTCGGCGGTGCAAGTCTGGAAGACTGGCTTGCCGAAGCGAGCTGGCGAGGATTCACGTACTCCGCTCCGTTGATGTCGATTCTGTTGTTTCATGAGATGGGCCATTTTCTGCAGTCGGTCCGATATCGGATTCCAGCATCGTTCCCGTATTTCATTCCCATGCCATTGTCGGTCCCAGGCACCATGGGAGCCGTCATTTTTCAGCAACAGGGCAAAGCGACTCGACGACAGCTGTTTGACATTGCCGTTTCGGGACCCCTTGCCGGGCTGATTGTCATTATCCCTGTGTTGTATTACGGGCTGACGTTACCCACTGATCCGGCTCATCCCAGCGTTCCTCTGTTTGCTCGACCGCTTCTGATCAAGTGGATGGTCTACTGGATTCATGGTCCTCAGTCGCTGCCGGATACCTTTATCAATCCGGTTTATCTGGCGGGCTGGTTTGGTGTGCTTGTCACGTCCATGAATCTTCTGCCCATTGGACAGCTTGATGGTGGCCATATCCTGTACGCACTGATTGGCCGCAAATCACACTTCGTTGCCTATCTGATTGCCGCAGTGGCCATCTATGGAATGATCTTTCAGCAGAATTTCACCTTCACGGCGTTGCTGCTGCTTTTGTTCATGACGGGGCTCAAGCATCCACCGACCGAAAACGATAAGGAGCCGCTGGGGTTGACGCGTCACATTATTGGATGGTTGACGCTTGGCTTTCTCTTTATCGGTCTCATGCCAACGCCGATTCAAACGCAAAAGCCCGATGCCCAGGAGATCGAAATTCCACTTCCCAATCAGATGCAGGAAGTTCCCGACGAAGTGTAGCGCTCTGCTGCCAATCACTGCCGCTTATGAAGCAAACAGGATCACCTGAGCCACATAAAGAATGACGCCGGCATAGAGTCCTGCGATCTGATCATCGGCCATGATTCCCAGCCCGCCAGGCAGGCGTTCGAAGGAGCGAATGGGCCATGGTTTCGTGATGTCGAACAGTCGAAACAACCCGAAGCCGGCCAGCAGCCACCACCAGTTCAGGCTAAGCAGAGAGTAGACCAGCGGGAATGCTGTCATTTCGTCCCAGACGACACTTCCAGGGTCTTTCTTTCCTCGCAGCGACGCACAGCGGCTGCAAATCGAAATGCCTGGTACAAACATGACTGCAAAGACCGCGAGTCTGACTGCCAAGTGAACATCGAGCTTCCAGAAGCCCCAGCCAATCAGGATTCCCCACAAGCTGCCGAATGTTCCTGGCGCTTTGGGAACGCGCCCAAGACCAAATCCTTCCCCCAAAAGCAGGATGATTTTGTCTGAGGCAGACAGTCGTTTTGACGCTCCCGAATTCTCCATCGTTGTCTTCCGTGGTGCTGCCCCAGTTCTGCGACGCAGGAATGATTAGACATCCAGCCCCAGCATGCGCATCAGTTCAATCGCGTTGCTGCGTTCGACGACTCCGTCCCGAAGTGTGTAATCGAAGGTCATTGTGCCGTTCACGATGGTGTCTTCAAAGTGCATGTTGACTGCCAGGCCGTTCATCGTGTCGGCAATGCGAGTCAGCGCGAGGTCGTGTGTCGTGACGATTCCGAGTGACTTGCGTTCAACCAGCGATCGGATCACCGCTTCAGCGCCTCGGCGTCGATCGTGTGAATTCGTACCGTGCAGAATCTCGTCCAGAAGAAACAGGACGACTCGATCACCCAGTGTCAGATCAACGACCGCTTTCAGACGCTGCACCACGCTGAAGAACAGCGATCTGCCTTCCTGCAGTGAGTCGCTGACACGCATGGCGGTACCAAGCTGGAACGGGTATGTCCGATACTGCGAGGCTCGAACTACGGAACCACAATACGTGAGGACAAGGCTCGCACCAATGCTTCGAAGAAACGTGCTCTTCCCGGACATATTCGATCCGCTGATCAGCATCAGCGGTTTGTCGACTGTCAGCTCAATGTCGTTGCGAACGCAGACGGACTCCTTCAGCAGCGGATGTCCCAGTTGCTTCGCGCTGAATTCTGTTTGCTGGTCAAGAATCTCCGGAAAGATGTCGCTCGGATGGTCAAACGAATAACCGGCAACGCACAGAGTCGCTTCCAGGCATGCCACCGTCTCCAGCCAGTCTTCAACGTCCGCCCCGAATTGTCGGCGCCAGCATTCCAGCAGGTGCGTCAGCAGAACGAGCAATCCGCAGGCCCATGCCACAGGAACGAAAAACTGGTTCCTCATCGAGTTATTCAGCCACTGTGTCAGTTTGCTCAGCCGTCGAATCGCGCGGGAAGCCGTTTCGGTTTCTGTATGCAGCCGATTCTGAAGATCGCGGATCGTAGGTTCGTCAGCCATATGCTGTTCGAACAACTCGATCACCTGGCTGAACTGCCTCAAAGCGGCGTCAACATCGTCCATTTCTTTGGCGGTGTGAAGGATCTGTCTTCGTGTCATGATGACCGCAGGAGTCTGCAGCAGCACAAGAAGCACAAGCCAGCGAAGTGCCATGACTTCAAACGCCACCATGGCGAGAATCGGGACAGCGATTGCTCCAATGGTCACCGACCAGATCAGCACGCCCCAGGAAACAGGCTGAGCTGGCTCACGAACCCAGGTTCGCAGGAGAGATTCCGCACGCTCCCAGTCGGCTGAACTCGGAACACACGCCAGCGATTCACGCAGCGGTAGACTGTCTCGAAGTCCCTGAGTTCGCGCTTGTCGTACTCGGATGGTTTCTGCATCCGGCACTGTTGTCATCCAGGAAGCCAGGTACCTGCGACCGGGCTGAGTGCGGCATTCGTTCAGCAATTGAAACAGGGAACCCGGTCCAAAGACATCGAGGTCCTGTGCCCACGGATGTGTTTCAGTGAGGAATTCCTTTCCATCTGCGACATCATTTCCAAAGACCCGATGGAGACGTGCGATGCGGCTTTCGTGGAACGCCTGCAGCGATCGTGCTCGTGTCAACCGTCCGACACAGCGCTGATGAAACGGAAGCAGCGTCAGGAATGCGGCAACCGGCACAGACATCCACCACCATGAAACAAGATCGCTCTCACCGATACACAGAATGCCAAGGCCGACCGCCGCAATAAAGATCGCGGTGCGGATTCGAACAAAGCGATTGTCACGCTGAACCAGCTCAGAAATCTCAGCGCGAACTTCACTGAGCCGTGATTCATAGGCCTCCAGGGGAGACGGTCGAGTCGCGGTTTCCGGGGAACGAATACCAGAATCAATTTTGACGGACATGAATTTCAATCAGGTGGAAAATGCGAGCCACTGCCGGAGCAGCATTCTCGTGTTCAATATGACAGGCTCAAATGTCGTGAAGATGTCAGACTGTGTTGCAGCATGGACTGTGGCGAACAGCGTCGTCGAAGTGTGTTGCCGCACAGTGGTGCCTTACAGTGCCTCAATAATGCGGGGGGCGTTCTGCCGCGGCGTCGCGGCGTTCCGGTGCCTCACCGAGCGCTGACAATTCATGCTCGATTTTCTGGAAACGCGCGTCCCATTCCTGCATTCGCTTCAAATGACGCAGCAGTGACTCATTCAACGCATCAATGTCGTGCTGGAGATGTGCAATGGCAGACTCCATTCGCTCCAGACGTTCTTCGATAATTCCTGACATCAGCTGATCCTGTCCCTTACTTGCCGACGGCACGCAGGCATTCTAAAAAACGACTCAGCACCGCGGGATCGTTGCGACGCTCTGTCTGCGAGGCCTTGGCCAATGACACTTTTTGCAGGTTTTCCCACGAAACAGGATCAAACGCAACTATGCAACCCGACGAAAAGGCCCGAGAACTCGGTGTGTCTCTCGAACCTCAAACGCCCGGCTACCTGAATCTCTGTATTCGCTCCGGAAACCAGCTGATTACTTCAGGGCATGTGAGTGATCTGAAGGGTGTGCTGGGCAAGGATCTGACGGTGGCTCAGGGCTACGAAGCCGCAAAAGACTGTGCCAAAAAGGTGCTTCGCTCCGTCTACAATGCTCATGGAACGCTAAATGGACTGCGTGTTCTGAAGGTCCTCGGCTGTGTCTATTCGGCCGGCGATTTCACGGACCAGCACCTGGTCATTAATGGCTGCAGCGACCTGCTTCACGAGATTTTTGGGAAGACAACTGACGGTTATCACGCCCGCAGTGCCCTGGGATTTGCGGCTCTGCCGACCGGAGCAGCTGTCGAAGTTGAGGCGATTTTCGAAATCAAAGGTAGCTGACGTTGTCTGGTCGGAAGAAAAAGAACAAGACGGGCAGCTCACCGAAACGCTCCTGGGCGGAGCGGTTTGTAACCGATGTCGTCAGTGATCCTGATGACAACGTCAGTTTGAGAGAGCTTGCATCCAGAAACAAGGCCGGAGTCGTGGGACTCGGCCTTAGTCTTCTGCAGCTCGTTGGACATGGACTCTGGATCACTGTTGTTGTCGTTCTGAGTCAGTCACCCGATGCTGCCAGGCAACTGGACTCCAGTTCGCCGACAGCCTGGTTCATTGTGCTGGATCTCGCAGGAAGCCTGGTTCTGACCGGGATCGCTCTGTTTGTGTGTCTGTTCTACGGGTTAAGGAAAAGCCCACGACTTCCAGCGGTCATCGGGTTCTTCCTGTCCTTTTTCACCGGCGTGCTGGCGACTGCTCTTGTGTTTATGCAGGCAATCCGCGCGATGAGCCGCTGAGGGATTACGTCATTCGGACAGACTTGGTTCTGCAGGAATCCGCAGCCGTTCGTTATTGCCGAGTCACCGCGATCCAGCGGTCTCGAATCCAGATTTGCAGGGGCAACAGAACCAGCAGCCAGACCCAAAACGCAGTCACCAGCCAGCTGAACGTTGACACCATGGGAATGTGCTGCGACCTCGCGAACATTCGCGTCAACGGACCGATCAGATAAATCGGTGCCGCGAGACAGAAGAAGCCAGTGAACGTAAACAGAGCCGTCAGTGGCAATGCCGCCCATCGGGTATAGAGCGAAAGTAATGCCGCGATGTGGCAGCTCAGTGACATCAGCAGTATGTACGTGATGATCAGGTCTGACGGCTCCGTCTGGTCCACCGTCAGTAACTCCATGTTGCGCCGGATTCCCTGATAGCCGATGATGGACGTGATCCCAATCAGGATGAGCGAAGGTGCCACCGCGATAAGACAACCGAGCGTCTTCTCCAGCAGAATTCTGGTGGGAGTATGCGGCGCCATCGCGAGCGTCGACTGAGTACTTTGTCGAAGCTCATGAAACAAACAGCCTGATGCGTACAGCACCAGCTCAACGGACAGGATCGCAACGAACGTCAGAAAAGCGTTCCATCCCAGGTCTCCTTTGAGCGTCAGATGGACGTCGCCTGTTTCCGTCTGCTGGAGAGCGTAAAAGCCTGCAAGCAGGATAAAGCCGCCGAAAAGCTTCGTCAGGAAGAATGATCTGCCGCCGGTGTAGAAATGGAACTCCTTCCATGCGATCGGCAACTTCCAGGTTCGTTCCAGTGACCAGCGACGCAGGGCTCCGGAAGATTCCGTACCGCCGTTTTCTGATGGACGAGTCCAGTAGTTCAGCATGACAGTGCTGACTGTGAAAAAAAATCCTCCCAAACCGCAACTGGCCCAGAACTGAGTCGTTGCGAGAGAATAGTCGCCGCCGATCTGAAGAATGTCAGACAGACGGTCATTGATCGAGATCACAGAAAACAGAGCCGGAACCTCCGCCAGGATGCGACTGAGAGTTGGATTCATCGTCGCTGGTGGGACCGCGGCAAGGAATCCTGAGCAGATTGGCGGCAGGGCAAAGTACAGCAGCAGAACTGTCCCGCACAACGCTGCGGCGCGACCGGATGTGGCGCATTTCGCACTACACAGCAGTGCAAGGTTGGCGACCAGAATCATCCACGCGGCCAATGCAAGGTAGGCCGCGATCACCTGTTGCCAGAGGATTCCGCCGAGTGTGATCGACAGAAGCGTGAATGGCAGCTGGATCACCAGCAGCATGAGTGACGTCACCAGTCGGGATGTCGACTTGCCCAGAGTGATCGCCAGCGGCGTCATTCCGGCCAGTTGCAGCAACGCGAATGTTCCGGAGTCTTTTTCCTCCGTCAAAGCACTCACGAAGTAGCTGATCCCGGAAACCGTGATGAGCAGAAAATTCAGGAAGCAGATGGCTTTGAAGAACTCGAGGCCCGCGCGGTTGACGCCGAAGACATCTCCCAGCGTTGTTCCGATTGCGATCAGAATCAGAAAAGCAAAGCCAGCACGCACCACGTGAGGCATGATGGACTTTGAATCCATCCGAAGCGTCCAGCTGAACAATGTCGTCGCGCCGGAGATCACGTGCGAACTCCCCGAGTTGTCAGGTCCATGAACGCCTGATTCAGATGACGTCGCTGCTGACTGAATCCCTGAATGGGAAGGTCCAGAACCAGCAGTGTTCGAAGGAAGTCGTTCCCGCTGATTCCCTCTTTCAGCTGAATCATGAAATCCCGACCGGTTGTGAATTCAGGTTCGGTGACAGATTCAACGCCTTCGAGAGTCTGCAGTTTCGCAAGAACGTCAGGCATGCTGCCAGCGAGTCTCAGGTTCCACGAAGGCCGTTCTTCAGGAGCTTCCAGAAGCACATCCATCGGCCCGCTGAATTTGATCTGACCGCGATCGATGATCGTCACGCTGTCACAAAGCTCCGACAATTCGCTCAGGATGTGGGAGCTGATGAAGATCGTCTTTCCCATCCGTCGAAGTTCGCGAAGGATCTCCATGAGTTCAATGCGGGCACGAGGATCGAGGCCGCTGGCGGGTTCATCGAGCAGCAGAAGATCCGGGTCGTGGACAAGCACGCGAGCGAGGCTGACCCGCTGCTGCATCCCGCGAGACAACCCGCTGATGAGGTCGTCTTTTCGACCATCCATATCGGTCAGCGTCAACACATCGCCAATGACTCTGTCACGCTGTTCCAGAGTCAGCCCATAGGCAGCCCCGAAAAAGTCGAGATACTCGTAGACCGTCATCTGGCGGTACATACTGAAATGGTCTGGCATGAAGCCGATTCGCTTCCGAACCAGCAGAGTTTCATTTCGGACGTTGTGTCCAAAGACCTGTGCCTC
The DNA here is from genome assembly GCA_016795145.1 of Planctomycetaceae bacterium. Lineage (GTDB taxonomy): Bacteria > Planctomycetota > Planctomycetia > Planctomycetales > Planctomycetaceae > SXXK01. The sequence continues at coordinate 18,604 of JAEUII010000133.1, read as the reverse complement.
TCCGTACGAAGGACGCAGCAGCGTGCAGATGACCTTCAGCGTTGTCGTCTTGCCAGCGCCGTTCGGGCCCACGAAACCGTGAATGGTCTGCGGCATCACGCAAAACGATACGTGACTGAGTGCCTGATGCCCTCGAAACGAATGCGACAGATCAGACACCAGAATGGCTGGTATGGTGTCTCGCGATATCTCAACCATGAATAATCCCTGATGTTGGCAGGTTGCTTACCGTCGCACAAAAGCCAGTTTCCGGAGCGTTTTGTCTACCGAACGCCGGAATTTGTAGCGACTTTCATCAGATTCGGCACGCCTCAGGATGGCTGCACATGGACAGAATTGAGCCAGTTGAGTAACTCGTCAAAGATCCGAACTCTGTCCGGTTCGAATTCCAGCGTATGACGAGCTCCCTCCCATGTCCGAAGCGTGAGGCTGCGTGTGGGAAGGGACTGAAAAAATGCCCGGGTCTTCTTGTTGTCAATGATGTCATCATTTTCAGCAAGCATCAGCAGAGCGGGTTGCTGAAGCTGACTGACGCGCGTTTGAACAATGTCGTCAAGGTCCCGTCCCGCATTCAGAAAGCTGCTGGTCACTGTGTGAAGAGCCAAAGGATCTTCAACGATGAATCTCTGCCACTCTTCCACCTGCGTGAACAACGCCGGGTTCGAAAGCGGGATGGGGATATGTTCTTTCGTGACTTCAAGTCGGCGAGCCAGTGTCAGGCGAAGCTGTTGTGACCATGTTGGCCCAATTCGCGGAAACAGCCCCGGATACAGCAATGCGAGAGACTGGAATTCTGTCGGAAACAGAGTTGCAGAAGCTGCCGCGATCTTTCCGCCCCAGCTGATCCCCATAACGCAGACTTGTGGAGTTTCTCCGGCGTCGGCTGTCTGAGACTCTGCGATCGCTATCTGCCGAAGTTCCCGGACATCATTGACCAGCCGCATGCCATGAGATGCATGGCCCCGTTGTCGACCATTGAGTCCGGAGCCCCGTCGGTCTGCAAAATAGACATCGAACCCAGCTTCGGCCATTCGGCGTGACGAATACTTGTACCAGCCAGAATGGCTCTGAATGCCGTGGATGCCCAGGACAATTCCGCGACGCTGCTTCGAAGGCCAGTGCCGGTAACGAATCCTGTAGCCATCAGACGCCACAAACTCTCGAAAGACCGGCGCGACGGCGACCGATTCCGTTGGTTGTTCAGACGCAGAGTCCGGAGAGACGTCCGGGCTGGTGATGCGGAGAGAATGTGACGGTGATGATGTCATCGCCGCGCCTCGCTTGCCAAATCAGAACCTCTCCGGCTCACGGAACCACCTCTTCCACGGCACGTGCAAATGCACCAAACGCTCCGGCGTCAAACAACACAAAGCGGACGAGCTGAGGTTTCTGGTGCCAGCGAACGAAATCCATCGTGGTCTTGACGAGATTATTTGCTGCCAGGTCAATGGGATAGCCATACGCTCCGGTGCTGATTGCAGGGAACGCAATGCTCTCGCAATGATGCTGCACCGCCAGATTAAGACACGCTCGACACGCCGATGCAAGCAGTTCCGGTTCCGACTGACGACCGCCTTTCCAGATCGGGCCGACGGTATGGAACACATGCTTCGCTGGAAGGTTCCCAGCTCCTGAAGCGACAGCCTTTCCTACTGCACATCCTTCAGGATACTTCTGCTGTGCTTCCTGCATGATTGCCGGGCCACCCACTCGATGAATGGCTCCATCAACGCCGGATCCGCCTGCCAGCTGGCTGTTGGCGGCATTGACGATCGCGTCGACGTGCTGCTGAGTAATGTCTCCCTGAATGAACTCCATCCGACAGAGTCCAAGTTTGACGATCATGGAACCACTTCCGAAGTAAAACGCTGCAAAAGATGTGAAGGACAGAGCATGCCTGAATCTAGAGTCATGGCTCTCGTGGTTTGTCACATCAACAATTTAGGATTAGCCGTCATTCCCGCGCAGGCGGGACCCAGAACGGCAAGCTGGGTTCCCGCCTGCGCGGGAATGACGAACCCCTTTTCGTTGGTCTGACAGAGCACTAAGAAGACTATCGTGGCGGCATTCAAAGTTACCACGCGATGCCCTCGCCAGGCAGATGATTCTGGACTTCCGGATTAAAGAGAGCAATTCAGTGAGGGAGCTTTGGTCTGGCGACTCTTTCTGTGTTTCCGGAGTCCTTTGCAGCATTAGCCGCGAAACTTCGCCGCAGAAAGTCCGGCAGGATCTGCTGTTCGCCTGACGTCCTGGAATGAGACAGATGTGTCAGGATAGACGCTTTTTCATTGTTCCGGTCTGGTTTTGGCCGTCGCGGCCAAAGAATGGAGATGCTGTCACAACCGGGGCAATCGATTCTTCCGTCTCCGTCCGCAAAATCGAAACATTTTCACAAGTCAACGGAATTGTCGGATCGATATCAGAAAGGACGCTGAGTTCTCGGCGGACTTCAATGATACGACAGTTGAGGCAGTCGCAGGTTTCGGGCCATGCGGCGAGGATGTGACTCATGGAAATCCCCTCGGTTCCTTCAGGGAAGAATACGATGCAGACGTTTGGCAGAAGACTACGACGCGGGGTCGTGCTGACGGCGATCTGCCTGATGACGTTTTCCACAAGCGGTTGCACGCTGACAGGAGGCTTCATCGGTGTCATGTGGGAATACATGACTTTCTGGAAGACTCTTCCTCCAGTTCCAGTACCGGCTTATCACAGCCAGCTGATGGAAGACAAACTCTGGGAAGATGAGCGATACAATCGCGTCCCGGTTCTGGATCCTGTGGAAGGCGACGTCTTCTGCGTGGACCCACCGAGCGACGACCAGATCATTCGTGCTCTGCCAGACAGCCCTGCAGGAGGCGTTGCCTTCTTCCAGGAAACTCAGATGAACAACGTGAAGATCGTTGTTGAGCCTCTGGTTGACCGACTCGACGAATGCAAAGTGATTCCTCTGGTTGGACCATGCCGTCTGCATCACTGCCACTACAAGTGCACGGTGTACTACGACAAAGTGATCCGATCTTACTGGCCAGTTCCGTTCACTCATGTCGACCAGACCGAAGAAGTGGTCTACATCGACAAGGACCATCTGATCCGATGTGCCGGACCAACGATGTGATCTGACTGGTTACAGAACAAACTCAATCTCAACGCTCACCGCCGACTTCCACCGGGCTTAGTCGGCGGTGATTTTGTTTTGAGCGAACCGCAGTGTTCCACATTGGAGCTTTGCCGCAAGTTCTTCGGCATCCAGAGCATCAAGCGGACTGATTTCAACGACTGTGCCCGGCTCAATGGTCGCCCCGGCTCGGCGAAGCCAGTCTTCTGCGATGCGAATCAACGCGGCGCGTGATGTGTCGGCGGAGTCATTGCCGGACTTGTTCTTCACGGGATTGAATTCTCTGGCGCGATCGCCTTCGACGATCAGTGTCTGCTGAGCCAGAGGCAGAGCATCGAAGATAAATCGCTCCAGCTTAATGGCGTTCGGATTCGCCGGGTCAGACGGCTGCTGCAGCTGGCCCTTTTCGTCAATATGAGCAACGTTCTTTCGGGCCACGTGCAGCGGGAGTTGCCCGCCATCTGACGCAAGATGTTCAAGAAAGTCGCGTCGAAAGACATGGATGGCCGTATTGCCAGCCCAGAAGATCCACTGCCCTGCAACGTCCTTTCGAGCCGCCTGGTCCGCCGTCAACTCGCTGTATTCGATAATCTGAGTCTGCCCATCGAGGTCCACCAGCACGCCCATTCGTTCTGTGGGGCTGGTTTTGCAGACGACGTTCGTTGTCAGTTGCGAGCCATGCTGAAGATGGAATCCCATCAGCGCGGGATCGACCATGATGACGGTTGGATTATCGACCTGATGATAAAAGAAGTGCTCAACGCCCTGTTGCTGCATTTTCTTCAGCAGGCCGGAATGGCAAAGTGCCTGCACAAGTCCGCCGTGACCGTCTGGCGACAGTGACAGCTGGTCTGGCGCGATCATCAGGATCTGCCCGGTTTGTGCGTCCAGTGCAGGAAGACTCCCCTGCTGGAAGAAGTGGACAGTATCCGGATCGAGCCCGAAGAAGGCTTTCGATCGAAAGAAGTCCACCGTCTCCAAGTGCGTGGCGTCACTCGTCATGATCAGCCATGGAATCGCCGCGTTATGCCGACGGCGACGGGCGAGAATCTGTTCGGCGAAGATTTGAAAGAGGGAGCGATCCGAGACCGGGCCGATCGGGAACATTCCCTTGGGATGGTCGAAACCAAGCCGAGTCCCCTGCCCTCCGGCGACAGTGATCACCGCGACCTTCCCTGCCTCAAGTTCTCGAATGCCGGCGGCGGTTGCGTCGGCCCAGAGTTTACGCTCTGCCGTAGTGGCGGGCTGACGGATGACGTTACGAGGTGACCGTGCTTTTTCCGCGCGGTCTTCGGCGTCAGGCTGATCCGGATGAATGGACGATTTCCAGCACTGCAGAAGCCGTTCAAGGTCGATGGATTCGATCTGTTCGATCAAGTGGCTTTGCTGAGCGTCAGAGAGCGACTCCCAGAAACTCAGCAGGTGTGTTTGGGAATGTTCGCGAAGTTGCTGAAGCAGCGAAACCGGAATTGCGGACATAGAGCCACTCATTTTTCGACGTTGCCAACGACTTGCAGGCGACCACCAGAGACGGCCACTGCCTCAAACATCCAGAAAGATTCCCCGCAAATCGTTGACTGGCAAGCAACTTAGGTGTCCAGTCTGATGGTCGGATGCGGGGGCTGAGCAACAGAAACGCTCATTTGTCCCAATCGCTACGAACCGATTCGGCTGAGCGGGTTTTTGGAACGCGAGCGCGTTTCCGGACCGATCCGTCGTTTTCGCTTGCCTGTATGGCTTGATCGTCTGTAAGTTTGGCCAACGCTTGAAGTTCCGTCAGCGTAAGAACCCGCTGCGAGGGGGCGGTTGTGCCGGATCTGCTTGATCCAAACGTCCGGCGCCAGACCTTCTCTCACCGTTCACGGTCCACCACTAGTCCGGAAAGCACTCGAGTGTCTGCCGAAGAAAATCGCGAAGAACTGAATCAGCCTAAACCTGAAGACTCCAGGCCAGGAGCGAAGCCGGGGCGAGCCGTGTTTTCTGACGCGTTCGACGACCCGGAACGCAAAGAGCCCAAAGAGGAGTTGCCGGATGACGAACCCCTTACTCCAGAGCTTGTCGAAGAAGAAGCGATCCGCGGCGACTTCATGCTGCGATGGGCGACGATTTTCCTTGCTGTCCTGATGGCGTTTACCCAGATCAGTGATACGAAGCCGCTGACTCTGATTCGATCGGGTGACTATATGCGGTCACACGGTTTCCTCCCTCCTCGCACGGACCAGTTGTCACTGACAGCTGAGGGCAAGCCCTTTGCAAACGTTAGCTGGCTCTTTGACCACATCGTCAGCTTCGCGTGGTCTGCCGGCGGACCGATGGGTTTGACTGTGCTGAAGGTGGTTCTGGCTGGACTCTCTGCCTGGCTGCTGACCAGAATCAGTATCCCGGGTGTCTCAACGTGGTGGAGTTCGATTTGTGCGGCCCTGGCTGTCGTCGCGTGTTCTCAGGACTACATCCCCGCCAGCGAACTCATCTCCGTGCTCGGTATGACCCTGCTGATGCACTTCCTGATTCAGCATCGACTGGGAACTTCATCCACACTGCACTGGAAGCTTCCGCTGTTGTTTGCGGTTTGGTGTAACCTGGACTCAAAGGCGTGGGTTGGTGTTTACGTAGTTGTTCTTTACGCGTTGGGGAATGCGGTTACGCGACGGGGTATTCTACGATCTGATGGCAGTTCGGAACGCGCTCCATTGCCCTTTGGCATGATTGCTTTGCTGTGCATGCTGGCCTTACTGGTGAATCCGTTTCCTGCAGCTTCTCTCCTGACGCCGATTACGACGTACTCTACCGAATACCCCGCGATGCAGTCACAGAAGTCGCTGACATCTGGAGTGGCGACCGTTTCCTATGACAATCGCGTAGACTACTTTTCGATTTTGACGCCAGATGCTGTTGTTTTGTTTGATCATACACATGTGGCTGGAATTGCTGTTCTTCTGATTGGATTTGTCATCGTCTTTCTTGCCGTTGGCGGATCGGATGATCGAACCAGAGTTCCTTTTGGAAGTCGTATTCTGAAAGTGATTCTATTGTTGCAGGCGATCATTTCCGGAAGACCGGTTCGCGACGCCGCCCTGTTGTTTTCTTTGGGAGGCATTGCATTTTTGGTGCTGTTAAAAGCTCATGAACTTCCGGCGGCCGCCATTGTTGCAGCGGTCACGGGAGGAATTGTCGCTCAGGAATGGTATCGCCGCAGCTTCTCCATGAAGTACTCCACCGATTCGCGGGAGCTGTTGTTTTCACGTGGCGGTCGAGCAGTCACTGTTCTCTCAATGGCACTGCTTGGATTCTGTGTGGTGGCATCCCGACTCCCCGGGGCAGCTCCACTCGGCATTGGCTTTGATCAGGACACTCAGATCACGATCGACACGGTTTCGAACCAGATCAAGTCGCTTGATGAGTCTGCCCATGTGCTTCACACACGTCTCGAACATGGCGACCTGTTGATCTGGAATGGCCGTAAGAGCTTCATTGACAGCCGAGTTCTGCCGTTTGGACGACCCGGCGACAGGAACTCCATCTTCGGGCAGCATTCGAATGTTCTTCAGACTGTGCTTCAGCCACCTCAGCCTCCGACGGACACAACGGATCCAAAGGAGAAGGAACGTTACGAGCAGGAAATGCAGAAGAACCAGGCCGATGCCAGCGCGACTCTGGATACGTTCGAGATCACGCACATCATGGTCCGACTCGCTCCTCCGGGCCGTCCCGACTATGCCTCCATGCGAAATCTCGCAGCGACCGGCAAGTTCCTGCCCGTAAGCATCGAGGCTTCCGCGGCTCTCATGGAACGTATTGCTCCGAATGCGACTCCGGAAGAGATTGGTCAGAAGGCTCCGGACTTTATCAGGAAGGCTTTTCGGGACGAGGTTGAGAATCCGCCGACCCTGCGCCAGTTTGCAACGGCACCGACGTTCGCCGAAAAGCACATTTACCGTCGTCGACGACCGCTCCTGAAGGAATCCCGGCTGGCGGGGCACTACCTGTTTCTCGCCGTACCGCAGCCGCAGTCTCCGGAACAGGCGATGAACTCGCTCGCCCTTCTCACACTGGCAATCAGAAATCTGAACGCGTCGCTACAGACGACCCCAGACGATCCAGTCACGATGGCAAGTCTTGGTGTTGCCTATCTGCGTCTGGGAATGATGGAAGAGATGCTGAATGGCGGCAACGTCGTTCCTCGCATGCGTCAGATTCGCAACCTGCAGGCTTCGTCTGCGTTCTGGCAGGCGATCAAGATGAACCCGGAAATGATTGAAGCCTGGAATGGCCTGATCGCTGTCTACGAGCGAATGGGGCGACAGGACCTGCTTCTGAAAGCGCTGGAACAATGGCTGGTGCTGGCCGACAAGGCGGAAGGAGTCTCTGCGGAGCAGAGGGAAGCGTTCGCGGAAGAACGTACCCGTCGTTACGCTGGAAAGCGTGAACTCGAAGACCAGCTCGCAGAAGCTGACGAAGCTCTTGATCGCCAAATTGAAAATGCGCTTGCCAATAAGCCCAAGATGGAGTCACCGGCAAACAAAGAAGAATCCGCAGTGGATCAGGCAACGATCGAGGAAGCGCGGGATGCGATGCTGACCTCGATGGTCTGTAACCTTGCCGGCCGACCTGTTCGAGCACTGCAGGCTCTGCGTGATCATGCGGCTGCAGTGCAGGCGACACCCGAAGGTAGTTTGATGATGGGGCAGCTGATGCTCGAGGTTGGCGAAGTGGAAGAAGCTCATCAATTGCTTCTCCCAATCAGCCAGGAAGCTCTGCGTTCCCCGGCCTCTTTCCAGGGAATGGACTGGCAGCTGCCTGTCGCTGCTTCTCAGCTTGCCACCTGCGACTACGCTGGTGCTGGTGAAACCTGGCTGACGTCCCTGAAGGACATCGAAAAGCAACTTGATTCGCCGTCTGTCTACCTGTCATCCCTGATGACAATGCCTTTGGTGGCAGACGCCAATGTTGAAATCAATGGACAGCTTCCTGTCTGGCCGGTCAGAACCTGCATGAACTCGAACGAATTGATCAGCAGTTCCGGATCCAGCCGATCGGAAATCGCTCTGGTCCTGGCAATGGTTCGTATCGAAGAAGGCAATCTGAAGGAAGCGAAATCGGTCCTTCGTCGAGTCATCACGGAGTGCGGCGAAACACCGTACACCGGAATCGCTCGAATCTACTATGCGATGCTGGATGCAGACGCGATCAAGGTTCTGGACGATTTTCGTTATGAACCATGGGAGGCGTTCGATTTCCCAGGAGAACCGGAACCTCCGAAAACTCCTCCTGCGGCTGCAGGACAGCCAAAGCAGTAACGTCACGGACGCTCGAAACTGAAACGAACAGGGCTGGATCGATGAGATCCAGCCCTGTTGTATTTGCTGAGGTCTGTCTTCACTTTGCCTCGCTTACCGAAGCGAGTTTTTCTGCGGCTCACGAGCAATCAACCCTCGCTGAATTCCCTGCCACGGTCGAATATCGATCTGGTACGGACCATGTTCGTCGTCGAGTCCGCCGTAATGAGACTGAAAGTCCTCCAGTCGCTGGAGCTTCTGGGCAACCGTCAGTTCACCGGGGTGGTTTGATGTGGGGCTGCGTCCCCAGAGGATCTCAGAGCCTCCCTGTGTTCGCAGCTGAAACTCCATTTCATCCGCATCGCCGAGCATTGCAACATGACGGGGTACCTGGATTCCTGCTAACTCCAGACGCTGCCACCAGGATCGTCCTTCCTTTTTCTCAAGCAGAACGGAAGCAATCTGAGCCGCTTCTGTCACCGCTGGATCACCCCAGGCTTCACCAAGCTTTCCGAGTGGAACGCTTGCGACGCGTTCGATCACCGGATACCGCTCGACGTCAGCCGGAGAAAAATCCTGTGACGGCAGAAGAATGCCATTTCGATCGATCGGGTAGAAACCGTCAACACCTCGGACCATCGCGACTGGTTCACGGTAAATGACGTCCACCTGAAGCCTTGGCGGCCATGACTTTCGGACGCTGACGACTCGTTCAATCCACGGGTGAGTATGAAAAGCCGCGGCAACGCGTTCTGTCAGCTGATCATCCTGCAACGACTGTCTGGCTGACAGCTCCGCCCGATCAAACACCTGCTCAACAATGTCCTGTGGGATCCATGCGGGAGCCGGTGTGATGGCCATTTTCTCCAGTGACAACTGGTATTCCGGCCGATCCGAAAGGTCCGGAATCGTTCGACGAATCGCTGGTGCCATCACTGCGAACAGGGACATTCCGGCAAGGACACAAAGTGGCAACGGGCGGAATAGCCGCGATCTGATCGACGGTCGAACCGGTGCCGCTGGCTCCGGTGCCTTCGCGGACTTCTTCTTGTTGGTTGCTTGTCGAGCCATGGGGAATTCCGACGAACGATGTGCCGATCCTGTCACCGAATTGTCTCACGCAAATCTACACCGAGGCAGAATGTCGTGAATGGCAAGATTTCCGGATTGTGCTTCAGCCTGCACGGCTGATGTCGATCCGTCTGACAGGGAGCTTTGCGGAAAGATTGACCTCTGTAGCTGCAGTAGCGACGGCAGATGCGTTCGACTGCACGGACGGTACGACTGGCTCAGGGCGCACAGGGCGCGAGATCGGAAATGGCGACAGGTTGAGCATGCCTGCAGACTTTCCTGGCCCGGATTCGCAATCTGAAAGGAAACAGTTTGCCATTCTGCAGAAGCTGCCGATCGAACAGATAACGGATCTTTGACGAGCCGGAATGCTCGTCCGTCAACGCTGGAAGGATGTCGTATGCGACTCGAACGGATTTCGCTGCTTTGCATTCTGTCAATGTCTGTTCTGACAGGCTGCTCTGCCAACCGCGCGGCGAGAGCAACACATGATGATTCGCGGTCGATCCCTCCATCGCACGATCACGAATACTCGCCACGAAGTTACGAAGGAGAGGAATCTCCGTCGTCGGGCGAAACTCCAACCGAGCCAGTGCCTGCTCCGCCTGCATTCGGCGTCTCAAACGTCAAGAGTGTTGGCTGGCTGCGTGACCTGACCAAACGAAAAAACTCTCGCTCCTGTACGTCTGATTGTGCAGAACAGGAATTTCCGGTTGGTGCATGCACTCCACTGGAGTCCTGTGCGCCCGAAACATGTTCTGGTGAATCAGCGTGCGACACTCCTCGACGCGAACGTGCTCGGTTCCCACTGGCCGATGGTCTTGGGCGTTTGTTCAAGCGAAAGAAGAAAGTCGCGTCGTGCGTTGAACCGGATTGCACGGTTCCCGCCTGCTCCGACGTTGAGTTGCCATGCAGCGATGAAGATGTTTGTGGTCTGGAGCCGTCTTGCCAGGCCCCGATCTGCAATGCCCCCGTGAACTGTGGTGACGTTTGCGGCGATGTTGTGAAGCCGCCGCGAAAGGCGCATAGGAGCCCGGATCGCTGCCTGGCGGATCCACTGCAGGAAGCTGATGAACACGTGATTGAACATCAGCCGGCGCCGAAGAATACAGTTCCAGTGCCCGAACCAGCTCCGGCAGAATCGACATCGCCAGTTCCTGGCGTACCGGTCATTCCGACAGTTCCCCCTTCCGCGCGTCGAGTGGTTGAACCACCGCAGTGGCCACGTCGCCAGGCTCCTGCCGAAGTGGTTCCGGTTCCCAGAGCTGCTCAAGCCGATGGGTTCGATGGACTGCCTGTTGTGATGCCCAGAACGCGAATCTAGTGGTTTTTCACATCAACAATCTGGGTTTGGCCGTCATTTTGGTTTAGCCGTCATTCCCGCGCAGGCGGGAACCCAGAACGTTGAAAGCTGGGTTACCCTGCGCAGGAAGGACGAACCCGTTGTTCTGACGGAGCACACGCTGACACTCTGTGACGTCAGCCTGGAAAGTGACAGTCGCACGACGTTCGGGCAACAGACTTCTATTTCGGTTCTGGATTCGAGACCGGGAGAAATGGATTCTTCAGCTCGGGCGGTTTCGGTGCCTCCATCAATGCCTCGGTCCCGGGCACAAGCTGCTCGAATGTGCCGTTCAGAAACCGGGCCGACGTCCATCCTGCGTCCGAAGTTCCTGCGGTGTTCGCCCCTACAGACCAGCGAACTCGCTTCTCGTCCTTCACGTTCACGACTTCAATCTGAAGGTTCGTCTTCAGGTAGAGCATCCACGCGAACTCAAACAGCCTGCGTCGAATCTCCCGGGGATCGTCCGTCGCGTCTGTTCGAACAACCTGGAACAGAGGCCTTGCGTTCCATCCTCGCCCAACTGTGGCAAACTCACCAGCCTCAAGAGCCTGAGCAAGTCGTTCTGTTGCACTGGCACTCAGTGCCCGGAGAGAGCCAGTCAGGTAATTCAGAAATGCAATGCTCTGCGGGTGTTCCTCGAAGATCGATTCGATAATCTCGACAGCCTGTTGATCTGTGAGTGAATCCTGAACGGTGTCGGCGACGACGTGTTCACCTTTGATCCAGTTCCGTCCTTCTGCGATTCCCTGCTGAGTCAAACTCTCGATCGGGTTCATTGGATTGACCGGGATGGACGGCGTCGCAGATGCTCCGGGAAACGTCTCCTTCGAGTCGTGTTCGGCCAGGGCTGACTGGAATTCGTCCCAGTGCTTTCCCTCGAGCAGCGTGCTGATGATGGACGCCTCATCGTGATTTCCCCACCGCGCCAATCCGTTGGCATACTGCAGCAGCAGGAAGCGGACGAACGGAAGAAAAACGTCGTCCTTCATCGCGTCGCGATGATCGGTCGCTTTGACAGAAGTGATCACTGCCTGAACAGCGTCCCTTTGCAGGCTCGCAACAACTTCATGGTCTTCATCCATGTGCCAGAGTTTCAGCAGTCGGCCGGACTTGCCTTCAAACTGGATAATGATCCCGTCCGCCCGAAGGATGACCTCGTAAATGCCTTCATCGATTTTTTGAATCGATTCTATGGCATTCAAAAGGACAGCCGGTGGAAAACTGAGTTCACACGCGAATGCGGGACGCCTTCCCGTATCCATCTTGAAGCCTGAATCAAAACGAGTTGTCACTTCTCCCGTGGGGTCGATATCCCCGGCACGAAAGAGTGCGGCAACCGCGAGACCAATGTCGAGGTTCTGTAGGCAGAAGCACCGGTTGGAGTCTTCAAAATGGACGCCCGCTTCTCCCTTCCCGATCCACGCTGTTCTCAAACCGCCCTTTGAGCCATTCGTGTCGACTGAGTTGACCGTCACGGCTGCAAGGCCCCGAGGAGAAACGATTATTGAGATGGTTGACTCATCCGGGCGTGGCGTTGCCCAGATCAGCTGATTCACGATGCTCATAACACTGAATGCGGGCGCCTTGTCGCGAACGATCCCATAGAGCTTCAGGCTGGCGACGAGATCCTCGTCGGACTGATGCCACTCGCTAAGCCAGTTTCCAAGGTTGACGATGGCCTGCTGTTCTTCGTTCAGAGCTTCTGAGAGTGTGGGGACACCCAGGTATTCATGGACGCGAACATGAAGGGGAACAGCCTGCTCCTGAAAAAACGGTGCCTCCGGCCAGACCTCGACATTGAAGAACCGTCCGCTGGCCAGCAGTCGATTCCGAATCATCCGCCGGGTCATTTCAGAATCTTCAAGGGCCGTGGGAAGATCGAGGTATTTCAGAACTTCTTCTGACGTGTGGCGATCGAGACCTTCAAGCTGAATTTCTGAGATCTGTGTCTTCACTCCTTTGTCAACAACGACGAGCAGTTCAACTGTTGAGGATGCAGCTGACCTGGCGATCGTGATGTCTGTTTTCGCGAAACCGTAGCCGCGATCGGAAAGCCAGTTCTGGACGAGTGTCCTGGCCAGAGTGATCGCATGTTCCTGGTTGCCCGTGGCTGCTCCACTTCGCCAGACAGCGATGTAGCGAGTCGAAATCTTGCCGTTGGCATCAAGCAGTGGTGTCTGATGGTCAGCGGCATTGATCGAAAGAGTCTCCTCCAGATCGAGCGACTCTTCCGAAGTCAGACCCCGGATGACGATCTTTCCCTTTGTGTAACGCGGTCCCTCAGTGATTCTGAGATGGAGACCTGCATCTTTGACGATGCCTTCGACCTTTGCGTCAAGAAAGCCACTGGAAAGATAACCATCCTGCACATGTTTGATCGCGATACTGCGTATCCGTTCCATGTTGGCGGATTCGTCTCGTCGCAGCTTCAGATGTGGCTGTTCCTTCAGCGAGGTACGGATCGACTCTTCTGAGAAGGAGTCGGCTCCTTCAATCCTGAGCTGATGAAGAGCCGCCTCAACAGTAGGCCGTGGTGCATCATCGGCCTTCAGTGGAGCCCAAAAGACCAGTGCGGACACGACAGCTATTGGGAGGGATCGGGCGATCGACATAGAAACATCCGTGTTCAATATGACGTGAAGCTCTGCATCAATGATTGAAGAACATGTCGAAAATCGACGCGTGTCTATTCGCCTGCATTGCCTTCCGGCGACGTGCGGTTCCAGACAATCGAAAGCGGTACAGTGACAACCTGACGTGTTTCACCCTGCATGCAATGCAAAGTCACAGCACCCTGCTGAAGTCCGGCCCGTGGAGAACTCGGCACGGAGATGACCGCCGCCAATGCGGTCCTCTCACCATTTCCCAGGCTGACTTCCCTGACGTTGATTTCGAGCGGTGCCGGATACACTTCGGCATGGCTGAATTTCCAGTCCCCCGGTACTTCAACATTGACTGTCATGCCCGACGAGCGACTGGGGTCTCCCGTGTTGACCACGACGCGAGCAAGTTCTGGCGTTACCGAAACGCTGGCACTGTCGGATCGACGGTTACTTCCAAGAATAACTGGAATCTGAAGAACCGGGTATGCAGCGTCATTGGTGATGACGGACACAACACCGCGGTGTTGTCCGGGAGGTAAGGCGTCTGCAAGTTTCAATCGAATCGTTTGCCGAACAGCATCCTCCTGAGTGACTGAACCTGCATGCTCTGCAGTAAACAACGAGGTTGATGACTGGACTTCTTCAATCGTCATCGGCTGATCTTTGGCAGAGGGGCGATAGTCCACGATCTGAATTCGATGCTCCTCACCGGCATTGACCTGACCAAGGACCATCAAAACTCGTGGTTCGACAACCACCTGTTTCTCAGGCATCTGTACCTTCCACGTCACCAGAACTTCTCGAGGGTCCGGGTCGGTGTATTTGACTGTTACCAGGTACTCTCGCGGTCCAGCAGGTTCGCTGGCTGTCTTCACGGGAATCGTGAGCTTCCCGGCATCACCGGGCTTCAGTGTTCGCGATGAAACCTGAGGAGAAAGGCAGCCACAGCTCGGAACAAGTTCAGTGATCTCGACATCCTGATCACCGATGTTTCGAAAATAGAAATCCTCGGAGATGACCGGCTGCATCTCAGGTTTTGTTTGGCTGCGGTCGATCAGGTACGATTCAAAAATCAGAGCTGGCTTGTCCTTCGACACTACGAGTGCTGGAGTGGCGGCCGGCATCAGATGGACCGCGAAGCTCAAAATGACTGGGATCAGTGCCACAATCAACCACAAGACAGGTTGGCGTTTCTTCTGCACCGCGGTGTTCATCTTTCATCGATCCTTCTTCGCCACTTCCGACATTCCCTTGTACGTCGGGGTGTAAGACATTCCCGTCCCAGCGCCCAGAGCGATTCCGGGTCACTGAAACTCTATCTTTTTCCGAAACGCGGATTCATGTAAATTCGAGCTTGCTCTGGAGGAGCGGGTTGTCTGGGTGGTTTGGGATGCTGTTTTGCGGGCTTATCACTCGCTGGCCGCAGCACCGTGACGTCTGGTGGATTTGCAATTTGTGGATTTACAACAAGGGACGAACAGACGATGAATCATGATCCGCAGGTATTGGGCAGAGTGAATCTACTTCGAGTCTTTCCGAATCTACGAATTATGGTCGCCCCGATTTCCGCGATGAGGTTTCGCACGATCGGGTGTTTGATGGTGCTGTCTGTAATCTGCGGCCAGCTCGATTCGCGATCGCCTGTGAGCCGCCCGTTGTCAATGTCCGTGGAATTACTGCCATTGCCCGTTACTGATGGGGTGCAATGGATGAGCCGTGGTGCAATCCTGATACTGAATCAGGGACCCAGATGGACCGAGCATCTCCCGTACTATGCAGCGCAAATCGTCGGCCTGGTCGTGATGGCGACCGTCGTTTGTCGATTGACCGGAAGTCGACTCTTTCGTGGTGAAGGCTCTTCATTGCTGGAGTGTTTTCGATTCACTTTTCGCTCATGGAGATCGTTGCTGCAAGTGCTGACAATTGGAACTTGTCTCATCGTCCTTTGCCGAATTCTTCTGTGGTTTGTTCTGAGTCTGGCGTCTGCGTTCAATGTCAGTTCAGTGATTGCTCCGACCGGCGTGTTGATCTTCATCATTTTATCAATGGTCGTTGTTGTTGCGATGGGACTGGCCTGCGTGGCGATCGGCTATGATGAATGCAGTGGGGCAGAGGGTGTCAGTCGTGGGCTTTCGTATGTGCTCTCACGACCCGGTCTCGCACTTTTTATGCTTGCGACCACTGCCGTGTTGAGTTGGGTCCTTGGTCTCCTGGCGTCGGTTGTTCTGCACTCAGGAAGACTCCATTTGGTACCGTCGAGGACTCCGTGGGACGATTCCGTTCTGCTGTCTTCCTTGCAGCTGGGCGTCTGGCTTTGTGGCCTCACAATTGCCTACGTCCGGCTTCGGGAGGAAGTCGATGGCGTGCCGGAACCGGAAGTGAGTCGCTGATACTTCTGGCACTGATTACGTCTCGTACTGCTGGTGGCAGGAGCAAAACAAAAAACCCGAGGTTGTGCCTCGGGTTTTATTTGGTCCTGCTGGTTTCGGTCGGGACTCGTTCGGAGTCACACGAAACGACGCAGTTCTTGTTTTGAAACTACTCTTTTGGGGCAGCAGCTGCTTTGCTTGGGAGCTTTGGTGGCTCCTGAGCTCCGGCTTCTACCTTTGCTGGGGTACCATTGTCAGCTGCTGTTGGCTCCGAAGTGCCGCAGCCAACGATCATGACGAACCCAAACAAACTGAGCGAAAGGATGAAAGACTTCATTTACTGCTCCTGAATTTGGCCGTTTCACAGCCGAGTTAGCGGAAAAAAAATCGCTGCCACAGAATCAACTGTGACAGCGATAATTAGCGAGCATTCAAGCAATGTTCAACCGAACACGGATTAGAATGCTGAAATGACTTCGCCAGCATCTCGTGTTGAGAGGCCCAGAGAAATCGTCTTGTCAATGTTGTAGGACAGGAACTGAACGGAACCGTCCACCATTGCGAACTGAGCACCACCAGAGTGCTGGCTCCAGTAGTGGAACATGTCGTTCAAATTGCTTCGCTTGCCGTCTTTGTAGTAAGAAGGAGCAGCTGTAACGCCAGCGTATCGCTCTTCCATACCCAGCAGACAGTCACCAACGCCGAAGCCGTATCCATCAGCACCCCAGGCTGCGAAGATCCAGCCGTATTCTTTGCCGTCTGGAACGCATCGTTCGCCGATGAACAGAGTGTTGGAGGTACCGTCGGTCACGTCGCGGAAGTTCGTCTTGGAATTGACGAACAACATTCCGTCCTGACCAATCTGGTTCTTGAAGTTACCGCCACGTGGGTCAGCAATCGTTGAGGTCGGAGCAACCTTGAAGGTATGCGTTCCGATCACGCCGAGGTAGCTGCTGACCGCGGCCTTGTAATTTGCATTACCTGGGTCAACCCATGGGCTACCAACGTTCGGGTCAGAAGGGCACATGAAGATTGGCAGCGGAGTACCAACGATTGGCTTTCCGTCACTCATCATCAACCACCAAGGCCAGGCAGCACTCAGGAGCTGCGGATTCATCTGCTTATAGATGTTGTCCTGCTCAAGGAATGGCAGAATGTAGAATGCCCAGCTGTAGCAAGGGCCTTCTGCTGGGTAGCTGGTCGTTGGGTTCGCATACCCACCCGGAGGCGGATCGTAGAACGTTGGCGACGTAGTCATGCTCGCCCACCAGTTACGACCAATGCTGGTACCAACTGGGAAACGATTCTTCACGTCATGGTGATTGTGCAGAGCAAGAACAATGTTCTTCAGGTTGTTCTTACACTGCGTACGGCGTGCAGCTTCACGAGCCTGCTGAACAGCAGGCAGCAGCAACGCTACCAGGATCGCGATGATTGCGATCACGACGAGGAGTTCGATCAGGGTAAATCCACCCCGTCGATTCCTGGACTCAACTGGTCCAAGCATCTTTTTCATAGACACAGCTCCAAAAAAAAGAAAAACAACACGGAAACACAAGATCGCGGCATCTAAGACGAAGAACGCAAAGTAGATCTACAGTGCCAAGCCCCTCCGGTCCCGGTGACATTCCAGGCAATTGGAATGTCGCAGAGCAAGCCTGTTTTCTTCATCCAGAATTAACTATCGGCGGTTCTACCAGTCGGTGTACATAAAGGCAAGTGAGCAAACGGCGCACTGCTCAAAATTCGACTGGTTTTTTGTTGGCTAAGCAAGAAGCATGCCGCTTGCTGTTTTGTGCGGAAAAGTGTGTGTTTTTGATGAATTCTGCTGTCATTCGTGGGAGCTGAGTTCGTATCCGCGATGCATGACTGCCGCAAAAGGGGGCATCGTGCGGCCAAAACGTTTCGTTTCGCAAACACTCCGCGGAATTCAACCGTCAGCCACGCTGTCGCTGGTAAATTTCAGTCAGCACATCTTCGACTGATTTGAACTTCTTGCCCAGCTTCATCACGGTTTCAATTCTCTCCCTCGCATCCTGCTGAGAATGTCCGACACTCAGGAGTGCCTCAAAGGCCTCCGACATCAGGTCAGATCGCACATCGGCGGCTTCAGGAATCCGGGTCGCGATCATCAGTGCGAATTTCGTCATCTTGCGACGGAGTTTCGCAACGATTCGCTCTGCCATCGCTGGTCCGATCCCAGGCAATGTGCTCAGGTTCTTGACGTCCTGTTCTTCGATCGCAACCGCAATTTCCCGAACCGGTCGCACCATTGCCCGGAGTGCTTTTTTGACACCGACGCCGTCGACCGAGCACACCTGGTCAAAGAACTCCAGTTCTGCTTCATTCATGAACCCGATCATCCGCGGTGTCAGCTTCCCCTGCTGAGGATTTCCGTCCAGATACTGGATCGTCCGCAGGCTGACTTCGCTGTTGAGTTTCGATTGCAGTTGGCGCCTGACGATATCAGGAAGAAGTACTTCATAGTCGAAGCCACCCACCCGAATCGTGGCGCAGACATCATTCAGGCCAACCAGCAGTCCTGTAATGCGAGTAATCATCTTTGTGCTTTCATGAGGGCAATGAATTCGGTTTGTCCGGTGTTCAGGCGGCGAATCGAACGGAATGATACAGGCAAAGAGCGATTGCCGAAGCGTCTGCGACGTCGTGCGGTTCCGGCAGCTCTTTGAGTTTCAGTTCTGCACGAATCGCGTGCTGCATTTGTTCTTTGGGGGCGCGGCCGCTTCCTGTCAGAAGTCGGTTGATCTGGGCCGGAGTGAACGTCACAACTGGAATTTCAAACGCTGCGATAGCCGCCAGAA
>JAEUII010000115.1 GCA_016795145.1 Planctomycetaceae bacterium | reverse complement strand
TGGTTCATCTCGGATACGCATTGTGAACATCAGAACCTTGAGGTTCCTGACGTCGATGTCGTGATTCACTGCGGCGATGAATCGAATCATGGTAATGCCTGGATGAATGAACCCGAGGCAAGAGAGTTCTTTGACTGGTATTCTGCACTGGAGATCCCAACAAAGATCTTCGTCCCCGGAAATCACTCAACGGCCATTGAGCAGGGGCTGATTCGTGGAACTGATTATCCGAAGGTGAGGTTTCTGATTCATGAGTCTATGCAATGGAACGGCTTAAAGATTTTCGGATCACCTTACACGCCGGATTTCTTTGACTGGGCCTACATGAAGGCTCGATCGGAACTGGATATCGTCTGGCAGTCGATCCCTGATGACATCGACATTCTGATCACGCACGGGCCGCCGAAGGGAATCTTGGACGAGACGGCGGATTTGTACACGGGAGAACCTGTGCACGTGGGCTCAAAGTCGCTGATGCGACATGTCGACGAACGTATCAAACCCCGAATTCATGCCTTCGGTCACATTCACGACGAACCCGGCATCCGCAACTACGGGACAGTCACTCGCGGCGCTACGCAATTCATTAACTGCGCCTGCTGCGACCTGACTTGTGGCCGGGTTCATCCGGGAGTGATTGTTGACCTGGACCAATAAGCCAGACCTTCACTTCCAGTGTGTCGTTGAGGTCACCGGAACGATGTTCAACGATTGCGGTATTGCATTCTTGAGAGATTCGGATCTCCGGTGATCGCTCTGTGTGCTACCCTTCAAAGACTCATCACACTTCGGATTGCGGCGAGACTTGCAATGGCATCCACACCTCAACCTGTTTCGATCCCGGTTTCACTGACCGTCATCGGAATCATTTGGGCTGCCGATTTCCTTGAGAGGCAGCCCGGCAATGTGGCCGTCCAGACTCGCGAAGTCACTGAACAGGCCGACACTCGAACTTCAGCGACTGATGTCAAAAGTACTCCATCGAAGTTGAAATCTGCAGTGCCATCGCCGGTCAACAGTCCGAAGTAAGACTGACGCAGGAACGGCGAGGAATTGCGTCGGCCATTTAGATCACAAGCCCAACCGACGAGAGTCAGGGTTTCCCCATGGTCGTCAAGGGCAACTGCGGCAGTAATTGGCCCCTCCGTCGCACCGCGTCGCACCGACGGCAGTCGACTCTCGCAGATTGATGCCCCGATGCCGCCCCCCCGAGGGATCTGATCGCATTGAACTACGTTCCTGGAGCCTTGGCGGGATGGAGTTTTTCGAGGAACGAGAGTTCCGACGGCTAGTAGTGCGTCGGCCTTTCAATCAGCCAGTCAAAGCTGCGAATTCGCAGGTCGTCGCGGCGGTGACGTTGAATCGCATGTCGTTCGTTGTCTGTTTGGTGATGGCTCTGGCCGATCACGATGCGATAGGTGAAAGCGTCCGTCAGATCCGGGATCGGCAGAGGAACAGTGCACCGATTTCCGCAGTCCGAGCAAGAAATTGACTCGGCCGTCGAGCGATGTCGCTGGCGGACGAAGAGTCCGAAGCCACCGGAATCCGGGCGTCTGCTGTTCCTTCTGACGTCGCCAGTTTTCAAGCAGTGTATGGAGTTTTGGCGGTCCCGGTTCAATGTTGAGCCAACCGCACCAATAGTACCATAGCCTCGAAAATCTCCACGACATGCTCTCTGAAAAAGAGTGTGTCAAGTGCGTGGTCAGCTCGGGACAGTCGTACCACCAGCAGGTATTCCACAAGCACTGAAACAACGATTCCTGGTCGCCCTCTATGAAATGCCAGTTCCTTTGGATGGCCGCGTCGAGCCGTCTCAGTAGCTCGCGTTGCGGATGCTCTTCCGGCAGGGACTCAAGAACGCTGCTCATTGCAACGGCAAGCTCACGGATCATCTATAAAATCTGCTTTCGAGATTGCTAAAGAAAAGATCCTCTACGGCACTGACGCGACTTCCCTTCTTTCTGGAGTACCTCGCTGAATCAGAGAACGTCTGCGACTGCAGCGAGCATTGTCAGTCTCACGGCGATGGACAGATCTCAATTTCAGTGAGCAGACTCAGGAATCCCTTGTACAGTCCGATCGATACCTGGTCGTGCGAGCCATCGTTGAATTGCAGTTGCACAAATCGGCTGCCTACCGTCAATGTAATCAGTTTCTCATTAACATCGAACTGAGAGTTGACGACAAATGTAGCTTGATCACGGTGACCAAGTTGCCACAACGGAAT
Source organism: Planctomycetaceae bacterium (assembly GCA_016795145.1). Lineage (GTDB taxonomy): Bacteria > Planctomycetota > Planctomycetia > Planctomycetales > Planctomycetaceae > SXXK01. Next base: position 9,529 of record JAEUII010000115.1, on the reverse strand, counting down.
GGGTACACCCTTCAGGCTTTCTGTGCCCCAGTTCAGACGAACCGGGATGTCACTGTGCATAGCGACGTCGCCGATCCTGCTGTTAATAAACGCACGCATACACGTGTCTAAATTGTCGGCCTGTTCATGCGACAGGTCTTCGCTCCAATGGTATGTCAGGTGGACATTCGGACCCTCAACTTCTGCGGCGACCAGCGTCAAGCGACATTTGGGCAGTCGGACAGTCATTTGCACTGCGCGATAGTGCGATGCAGCGGCGGATTCCCCGTCGTCGATTCTCTCGGCCTCCCTTTTCCGTTCCGGCTCGTGGCCGACATCGAGATCCGGAACTCGTATGCCGTCAGCGAACGCGCTGGCGAGAATGAGTCGTTCGTCGCCTTTGGAAATCTCCGTGAGAGAATTGATCTGCAGAGAGAAGATCTGATGAACAAGGATAAAGTGAACCTGAAATCCATACTCCACATGTCCACGTCGCTTCCAGTGATACAGGCATTCATATGTCCTTACACCGTGTCGGTTCCCATTGAGATGAAACGTCAGTACGCCGCCGTTTTTGGCGATTGTCCGCATGACGCGCTGCTCAAGTTGCTCAATGCCAAACCCGGACGGAAGCGGATATACCTGAAGATTAAGGAGATCTTTGGCCGTGTATGAATCTCTGCGAATCTTCTGACGCGACGTTTCGCTGCGTCGTCCGAAGAAGAGGTTCCAGAGCCGTGCCAGCAAACCAGATGAATATGGGCGAAAATCAATGTCGCAGATACTGCTCGATACACTCAATCCGGTTCTTCGCCATCCGATAGGAGGTGCCAGCGTGAATCGGAATTTCTGATCTGATACGGACTCGCGAGCCTGAAGGTCGATGACCGTGGCATAGCGGAGCGTCGAATCGAACCAGAGTGATTGTGCCAGTGCGTCTGTTGCAGGCAGGCAGCGGCAGAAGTCCTGGAACGTGCCGTCCATTCGAAACTGCAATGAGAATTCGAGTCCGTTGCCATAGGCATCGGGGGACTCAATGAAGTAGTCGCGCTGCCACCTGTCGCCATTCCACGACGTGGTCGAGAAGTGAACCTGATCATCCTTGTGGACAAGGTGAACGCCAATGCAGGTCCTCTTCGTGCTGGCAAATTCACTTTGGGCAAATCCGATCAGTGCATTGAAGTAGTTGCGCTGAAAGGCCACTTCGGTTCCGTACTGCATAGATTTGCGATCGATACCCCGGACGGATGAGATTGTGAGTTTTCCTTCCATTGCATTCTGCGACACCAATCGAAAAGCGGGGCCATCGAAGACGCTGTTCGACTGCCATCCCCGTTCGTCCGAGATTTGTTCCCAGCGGGACAGATCCATGGAGTAGCTGTCAGCCATACCCCGATAGCCGTTTGTGCCTGACGGCGGGGCTGCCGAAATCGATTCACGACTTGTGATGCCAAGCTGAGTTCTCAACCACTCAAACAACGTCGGAAGTCCAGTGAACAAATGCGGCTCGGTTACCCATGGCAGCCGGCATTCTGAGAGAAACTCTTTCGCCAGCGGAGCGTCGCCGAGGACAATTTCCAGCAGATGTTCTGGATCGCCACCGGTTGACGAAGCCAGTGCCTTTAGCTCGTTCTGGCAATGTTCGGACGTGATGTATGTTGGATTCGTGAAAGCGATTCCCCATTGTGACATGGCAATCCCAATGTCAATCGCCCGTTGAAACAGATCGCGTTCGCGGAGTAAGACTTGATATTCGGCAAACCAGACTCGCAATCCCGCTGCCATTAGCCATTCGGCAACTGCCCGTACTAAGTCAGAGTCCTGACTCTTGTAACTCATGAAGACGTCGTACCGCTTTCCCTGCCCATCCTCCGGCTCCGGAGACTTCCCTGGCCAATAAGGCACCATATTCGCTTCCATGTTGTACCCTGTCAGAGTTCAAGGTGAATGGGTCAACTCGATATTTGCGTGTCCTGGCGCAGTAATCTCCAGAATTCGATAGACGCGAATGGTACGACAGATATGCTCCAAGACCACATGTAGCTCCTCTCGACGGACGAATTTTATCCGCGAGCCGCGTTCATCCGCAAACCAACGATGCGCGTCCTGCTCAATCTCCGGTTCACGCTCGGTTGAAATCGCTGCGAGCATCACTGACTCTGCGGTGCTGGAGCAGATTCCTTCAGGTTGCGGTTCCCCGGCAGGATCAGAAAGTTCGGTCCGGGAGAAACGTGCTGTGACCGTCGCAGCTATTCAAATAATCTGTATCGCCAGATGGTTCAACCCGGCTTCCAAGGAGACTACCGATCGCAAATCAATAGCCTGAAACGGAAATCCGTTCTTCTGGAAGTCCTCTTCGAGGTATGGGGACTTTAGATTGTTCAGAATCAGAGATGTTGACTGATGAGGCGATAGTTCATTCAGGTGAAAGCAGTGACGAACTGCCGTGTTTGCGGACCCGAATATCCTCAATCGCTGCCATACTCGCCAGATGCAGACATTCCAACGAGTACCCTAGAATATTTAGGCCGAGAACATCTTCAGTGCTGCCCGCTGGGATACCTGTGGTTGTCCAGACGCGCCGTGAAGCGGCTGCCATCTCACTAAGGCATTGCTCCCAAACGCTTTGCTGCGTCCAATTCAGTTTGGCTGCGATCTTTGCTCTTAATCCGTAAAGTGCCGGAGAATCCGGGTTCTGCAGGGCGAACTTGTCGATCCGTTCCTTGATACTTGAGATGGACGGCACACCAGGACCAACGCAGAACTCGCGGTCGAAATGCGATTCCAACCACGTTTCAAGTTGTGCGATTCGATATTCGTCATTGTCTGGTTCGCATTCGACAGCGAGTCGGATAGATCGATCTGCTTCAGACCATAGGCGGAGCCTCGCCTGTATCGAACTCATTTGGTACCAGATGCCAGCATCATTCGGTCGGAGACCAGATGCCCGCGTCAGCAAGCCGAGTGCCTGGACGAGTTTTTCTGATTGTTCTGGGTCGTTCCGCTGAAGTTGCTGAACAATCGCAAATGCCTCATTCATAAGCAATTCGACGTTGTCACCTTTAACGGGATCAAAGACCAGAGGTCGGGAGGCACTGAGGTCTGGCGTGAAGCTGATAGCAGTTGTCAGTTCAGGCACCCTGCTCCGGGATCTTTGCGGTTCCCAAACCAGATTGGCCATAACGTGATCCATCTGATGCGCCAACGTGCAGTAACTGGCGAAACTGCCATTCAGCCCAAACGCGAAGTCCAATAGCGGTCCCCGCGGCGTCAGCATGATCAGGTATCGGCGCACCCATTGGTCCTGGGACCACATCGTAGCGACCAGTTGAGGTCGATTCTGAAACCAAAGCAGATGAACTCCAAAACACTCTGCACCAAGGATTGCAGTTTCAATCATGATCGTGTCTCGGAGATTGTCTCCGAGCCAGCGGTCTTCTTTTGCCGCCTCACTTGTAGCAAGCGCATTCTTGAAGAGTTGCAGACATTGCGCCTTGGAGTCACCCAACCGCACCCGGGAGATCGTGTCGAAGTCCGACAATGTTCTCAGCCGAAAGTGCACCGCGTGAGGATTTTGCAAGTCCGCCAAGGGCAGTCTCACTGTGCAGATGCCGTCGTCGATTGATTCCTGCAGAGGTATGCAGTGCTCGCTTGCAGCCCAACCTGCGTCCGATGGTAAGTGTCGTTGACGCGTGCGCAACTGAAATTGTTGCAAGATTTTGTCGATAACTTCGTTCACAGTGGTAAACTTGAGCAATGGAACGATCTCAAGTTCACTGCTAAAACGAGTTCGGGATTTACAATCCGTTTCCAGAGGGATTTCCAGGATTCGATGCTCAATCGACGCTAGTTGCGTAAGGTCAGCACCAAGTTGGCTCAGAGTGTTCTTCAGCTCATCACAGCAATGGGTTGAATTCAGGTAGGCATCCGTTGTAAACAGCACAGCGTAACGACTATTGCGGATTCCCTGAATGATTGCAGCATCGAAAAGGTCTCGCCCAGAGAACCTGATCATGTACTCCGCGAACCACGGTTTACAGCCATGTGCGATCAACCCGTCTACAATTTCCCGAACCACGTTCGAATCAAGGCTGCGATAGCTGACGAACACGTCGAATGTTGATCCCGTTGACAGACTCGCAAACGGACAGGAACCATCAACACATCGATGCCTTTGAACTGATTGCTGCATGAGCTTCCTGGTAGCCAACCAAACGGGAAAGATCAAGACTCCACCCCCGATTGCAGCAAGTGAGATTGCTGAATCTGGACTGCGCAGCAAGTGCATCAGTAGACAAGCATTCCCTGCCCACGCTGTAAGGCGGGAGTGATAGCGGAGAATCGAGGTCTGAGACGTGACTTCGACCAGAAACGCCAGGTGCTTCGGTAGCCTGCTCACCCATGCATAAACGCTGCTATAGGTTGCGATCATTAGGACGCCGGAACCCCAAACAACGAATGCCAGATAGAGATATGGTGACGACTGGCCGGGCAAAACACCACCTTTGAAGAGCCATACGCCGGTAAGTACGAAGCAGAAAAGGGCCACAGCAATATCTAATCGAGTTAGCCAGGCGCAGCGCGGCCCTCCGTAGCCAAACACCAGAAGCAGAGCGGATAACATCTGGCCAAGAATTGGAATAGCCCATTTATTATCCATGGTGTCTCCAAAGGCACGATCAGGTCAAACTGTGATTCTTGCAAACAGCGTCTTAAAGGACTCGCCAAGGGTATGGCTAATCGGGTCGCAGTTGATTGTGTCCACCTGCGGCCTCGCGATTCTCGAGCCCAGCGTCAACACGCCACCGAAAATCGCGCTACTGGCAGTAGCGTTCCAGTTCAGGCCAGACGTTCGCTTGCAGAGCGTTCCTTTCGTGCTTCAGATCGCTGAAGGTTGAACTGACGAAGAGCCGAATTACAGGTCGCAGGCGAGTATTGGAGTCGATCACCATCAATTTGAACTCTGTTCAACAGGTCAAGCGACATTGAAGTCCTGTTCAAGTCAGCTTCGTTCAACGCACAAACGTGATTCTTAATCCCGCACGGGCTACGATCTCCGGATAGTTGCAGATCTGATTGCGGTCCTTGTCCTTTTCGTTTTCCGGCAACTCCATGTATGGAATCAGCAGAGGATGTATCTTCCGAGCGTTGTCTCGCGGTGAACCTTGTCGCCAGCCCTGGCTCTGGCGTTCTTCACACCAGAGATCATGCTCAAGCTCAGCCATGTTTTCGAGATGTTGCTCAATATGGGCAGCAATGATGACATCGTGATCTGCGGATAGACCCGAGGCTTCGGACTGCTTGATAAGTTTCAGCCCCGCAACCGCCAGCACTTCAAAAATCCGTCGTGCAGCGGCTCGATTGGACTCTTTTGAGTCCTCGGGGAGTAGGGCGTATTCCCGGTTGTTGATGTCCTGAATTGTCATTCCTGGCTGCGTGGCAAGGGGCTGATAGAATCCATGCACAGACGCCGCAAGAGATTCAATAATCTCGGAGGTCTGAAATGGTTCATGCTGACGACAGAGTTCCATAAATCGACAATAGATCTCAGCAGGAGTGAGTGCCCAGGACGCACTTGACGCGATCGGAGTGCTGGAAGTGGCAGGCAGAAATTCCACAAACATCGCCAGTTGCTCTGGAGATCCCAGCGAAGAACGGCGGATCGCAGCGGTTGGCTCAACCGGTCTGAGGCTTAACGCAAGCTTCTCCAAAGAACGTGCTCCGTTACGATAAGATGGAACCTCCAGCAATGCGCTAAGCAAACCTGCATCGATGTTCAATCGATGGCCCTGATTCCCGCAGAAGAACTGACGCAGCAGGAGTGCTCGCCGGACAGGCGCGGAAGTGTCCGTGGGGTCATCCACAACATTGCCGGCAGCATCCGTCACCTTGCGTGGGTTTGGCCCCAGGACGTTGTAGTAACCATCAAGACGGCTCAGGAAATCAGGCCCCTTGGCAAGGACATATTTGTTCCACGCATCTTTCTGCTCCGTCGTTGAACTCGCAGAAACCCGAGGCGGACCGAACTGTTGAAATGTGTGGCTTGTCGCCCCGGCAAAAATGAACACGCAATGCCCAATCGGATGGCTGAGCTGCCCCTCCTGAAATCGGCCATCCTGCATTGGTGCGAGCAGATACTGCAGCCAGTGATACTGCCTCGCATCAAACTCATCCCAGAAGACAACCGGGATACCCACTTCCAGAACCTTATCCCGGACCTGATGCAGGGCTCCGATCAGATCGGAGTCCGCAAACTGCGACAGGTTGAATTCCAGCCATGCGGCCTTCCCGAAGATCTCATTGGCAATCTGTTTCACGCCAAATGACTTGCCAGCTCCCGGAGGCCCGAAGACACCTACAGACAGAGGCTTCCCGGCCGCGCCACCCGCACCACACGTTTTCTTATAGGTCTGCATCAGCTTCCGCAGCGTTCGCAGCGTTTCGATTTCACTGCGGTCGATCGAAAACAGGTTGCCAAATTTTGCGTGAGGCAAATGGCTCAACATGCGGCGTCCCCGCTGGACGACCTGATAGGCCAGACCACTTAACGGCACCGGGGCAAGTCCCACTTCAGAAGCCAGTTGAGACTGGACAGCGATCGACCAGGGTTCGTGCCCACCACAGCGTCTTTCCATGAGATGGCTCCATGGGACGCCGCAGCGAGAAAAGGCACGAGCCGTAGTTCTGAGGACTTCTGCGAGCCTTGCGACCGGGTAACCCGTCGGGCTTGTCGAGTTCACTTCACCGTGACCGAACAACCGAAGATTCCTCATCGCGGCCAGACCGCTGCCGATCGCCGCAGAGAGGTCAAGGACGGGCCGCTGGGACTCGCCGGACGATAGGTCCCTGGCGGACGGTTCAGCATCCAACTTTTGCTGCACCACGGCGCCCGTGATCGCAGCGACCATGCAGGACATGTAGCCAAACACTTCTCCCTGAGTTTGCTCAGACCACTGACCTTCAATGCTGCCAGCGTCGTAGATTAACTCCGCTCCACTACACGTGTTGCTATGGGCAATGGGTTTCCCGTGATTGTCAATCCACAAGGCTCCATCCGCGGAAAAGTTTACGACCAGATGTCGACAACGGGAGAGCTGGGACAAGATCGGGTCTGACTTGATCGCGACCGCGAGGTCTTCCACGGTTCGCTCCCACGAAAGCCCCATGCTGATCGCAGCCGATTCATGTCGCAGTTCCGCGGCGCTCACAACCACGATCAGTCGATCAAGAAAGGGCTGAAGTGCCTGCCAGAGCCCGCCGCGACAAACTGGACGAGACATCTTCAGAATAATCCATCGTGGTCCCGTCGAGGGATCTGCTTGCAACATCCAGCATGCGGGAGAATTTCGGAAAGTGAATCCTGCGTCATCCAGAATCAGAATATCGGGAGGATTCACGGTCAGCGACTTTGGTTCGAACCATACGCAGTTCTCGGAAGGTACGGTTGCATCGCTCGATCGCATCGAGTCGTGTCCGTATCCGAGCAGTAAGTCGGCTCGCCAGACTTTCTTCTTCGCCTCATCCGGATCAGCATGCTGCGCATACTTCGGATATTGGCGAAACACCGCCAGAGCATGATGACCGCAGGGTTGTCCATTAGGATCCGGAAGTGTCTGTCCAAATTCCACATCAGCCCCGGCCATCGAATCAGGCTTGATTTTCTCCTGCTCGCTTTGGATTTCCGTTTGACTCGGTTTTCGAGACGCTGCGAAGACAGCTGAGAGCAATCGAAAAAGTGAATAGGCTCCACCGTTCTCGCGAACGACCTGAACCCCACGAGATTGTGTTGCCGCCGGAGTACTTCGCTCTCCTTCGTACACGTGGTGATCCACAACAACATCACCAACTACCACAATTCGCATGTGTTTTTCCTTGAGAGATTGCTGAATTCAGACGGCATTCAGAGGTGGGCAAGTTTACAGCAGCGGTCTGTGGTCCAGTGTCCGGCGGGGCCTTGCGTGCGTCAAGCGACTGAGAGTCTTGCGTCTCTTACACGACACAAAGATTGACTTCAGTTATAAGGTCGGGCGAGTACCAGGCGACTGCGTCTAAAATCGCCTGGGATGAAGCTTGTCGTTGACCAATCCGTTGCAAGATAATCTGTTCTGCAACTGGACAGAGTTTACGTTCTCAAACCGCGGCTTCAGATACCGAGCCGTTCAACGCCGCGTCGACACACTTAGAGCTTTCGAATGCCAGCGTTTCCCTGCGACGCTATTCCTCGCGCGGCGTCCGCTCCTCCGCCTCCTCAAGTATCTTTGTCCTCTGCAGAGCGGTGGGGTAACCCATGAAGCCGGGTTGATGCATCGCAATGCCGTCTCCCAAATCATTCTTTGCCTGGGCAATCCAGCCGACGAACCGACTTCGTTCCGCCGCTGTGAAGGGGTCCGGTTTTCGGCAACGCGCCAGAGCCCGCAAAAGCAGTTCGCGGGAATCCTTTGCCGGCAGCTCAATCTGGTCGAGATGGTTGAGTCCAAAGAGCAGGCACTTTTCTAGTTCGACGCGATTGTGATCCTCATGCATCGCCAGGCGGATGGCGCGAGCCAGATCGTGACCGAGCCAATAGAGATTTGCGGGGCGTTGGCGAATGTGGCTCAGGCGGAATCGCGTTACTGTTTGCTGGATTGCTTTGATCAGAGATGTTTCCAGCTGGTCGAGCTGAGTGATGTCGTACCTTAAGAGTCGGTGATCACGGAGATCAAAAGGGATTGAGTCGATCGTCTGTCCAATAAGAATAACGGGGCGACCCAACGCCATCGCGTATCCCGTTTCCCACATCACATTAGGGTTGTTTCCTGACAAGTCCGCAACACAAAACGTCGATGTTCCCAGGCCCTCCACGATCTCGTCTGTGATTTGGCCGGCCCCATGCCGATCCTTGAGCCAGTAGCAGTCAACCGACTCGCCGATCGCAGCAGCGTCCCATGACCGGCGGACGGAATCAAAGACGGCATCAAACTCCGTACGAAAAGGCATGATGACAAGGCATTGCATTTTTTGTATGCGTCGATTTGCGGAGGTGCAGTAAAAGGGGCATCTGAATGATGCAGGGGAATCCGTATGTTTTCAACCGAGCGGTTGTCTGTTGTCATCTGTTTGTCGCTGAAGGCCGGATTTACTTTTTACCATCCACCATAGGAACCTGAGCGCCGGGAGCCGCACCGCACTCAGTGACCAGAATTTTCTCATGCAGCGACAGCGTTCGATCACGGCTTCTCAACCGTGGTTGGCTCTGTTCAGAACACATGTTGCCGAATCGCGTGAGTACGTCGGTACGGGTTGTCATCTTTGCCGAGCCGCCTGAACTGATGCTCGAGATATTTGATTGGCTGTGGCATCGCTTCCACTTTCGACGGTTCGAGCGAATCGAATCACAAATTGCATTTCAACCGGGTGTGGGCAACGTTTATTCGGTGCAGATTCTGCATCGCCCAGTCATTCCTGCATCCACACAAATAAGGCGACTCCAGTGTTCAAACTGCCATCGTCACAAATCGCATTGCATTGGTGTGTCAGTTCGATCGACTACTTTGAGTTCCGGGTACAGGCT
>JAEUII010000299.1 GCA_016795145.1 Planctomycetaceae bacterium | reverse complement strand
GGTCCGGCGTTTCTGGTTCTTCAGGGGCTTTCTTCTGCAACGCGTCCTTTTCCCATTCCGTCAGGAACACGTTCATCCGTTCCCGATCAAGCTCATCCGGCTCACACTCCCGGAGCGCACTGCGCATCTGTTGGACGGCCGTGAAGACTCGGCCACTGTCGTATTCATTCAGGGCCATCTGAATACGGGCAATCGGCATGTTCGGGTAACGGCCCAGCGTGTAGGTCCACAGATCAAACGGACTGTTCCACACGGACAAGTAAGACGCTCCCGCAATCATCGCTCCGGCAAGTGACGCACTGACAGTCGCAGTTCGCAATGCCGTCGAGACCACGCTGAATACTCTTCGCTGTGCAATCCATTGAAACAGGCGATCCAGCGTTCCAAAGAACATCGCGAACACGATCAGGCATGGCAAATACAGGTATCGATCATTCATCAGTGTCGTGATGCGGAAGAAGTTCAGCACGGGGAATAACAAGAGAGCAATGCAGCCGGCACCAAACATCGTCAGCGGCTGTGAGCGTCGTACCTTCCACAAATAGGCGGCCACCGCAGCCCAGCCGACGAGCCCCACAAGCACCTGCTTCCCGATTCCGCTGGTGGCCGGGTCGTACATGACACACAAGTCCGTCGGCCACATCAGTTTGCCCACGTACTGCCACAGGATTGTCACATCGACTGCCAGGATCTGCACAATTCCCAGCGACATGTGTCCTCGAACACCGCCCAGGACCGTATTCTGAGCACCCATTGTCATCAGCAGCAGCAGGAACGAAACCAGCGCCGGAATGAAGTGCCTCGGAATCGCATCGACTAACTTCTGCTTCGTGACGACGAGATCGTAGAACAAAATCATGGGAGCCAGCACAACGGCCTGTGCTTTCGACAGCAGAGCCAGTACCAGCCACAGAAGATACCACGCGTCATGCCGACCTTCGCTGGATGGTCGAAGCCGTACAATGCCCGCGCTCAGCATGAACGCGGTGCACAGCAGGCCCTTCCGCGAAGAAATCCAGACGACACTTTCCATCTGGATGGGGTGAATCAGAAACAACGCTGCGGCTGACCAGGCGACAAATCGCGAACAGCCCAGTTGCTTTAGAAGGTGAAACGCCAGCAGCCCATTCAGAAAGTGAAGAGCAAAGTTGGTGAATCGATATCCGGCGGGATTCATGCCCCAGAACGTGTGATCCAGAAGAAAGGAAAAGATCGTGACCGGTGCGTAGTTGCGAGTCACAACTTCCGTCGCAATTCCCTTCAGATTCTGAAGCGACCAGTTCTTAATCAGATCGTTGTACGTGATATAGGCCGGGTCATCCCAGTTCAGAAACTGGTAATGAAGGGAATCGCGAAAGGCGAAGTACGTCAGGATCCCCAGCGTGGCGCAGAGCCAGAGATCTGTGCGTCGTATGTAAGCCAATGCCGACATGGCGCCGGGCCTTCCTGTTCGTCTGAGCGCAGACGATCATTCCGGTCTGCCCGGAATGTCCCAGTCTGCTTCGTCAGCCGAACTCTGACACACGCACTTCAAGGCATGTTGTCTTTTTGCCACAGCGCGCAAATTCCGTGGTCACCGGAACGCGTGGAATCGCTAAAGTCGAAACAGGCGGCAATGTCGATACGATCGTCAGAAAGGAAACGTCACCGTCGAGGACGTTCGCTACTTCATGAAGGCCACGTAATAAAACAGCAGGCCGGTCACGGACGTCAGAGTGATATCAACCGTTGATGCCCAGCCCAGTGTGGAGTGCAGCTTGCTGTGTGCACCAGGGACGGGGTTCGCACCAAACCGCTTCAGAGCGAGTACGGTGGTGGCGACCCAAAGAAACGGAGTCGTGATCGCGAAAACGAGGTGTACCAGCAGCCACGGTCGCACAGCCGCAATCTTCGCCGCCAGCGCGGCGGGTTCCAGATTCTGCTTGGCGACGATCTTCTCCCAGCCACCGTGCACCAGCTGAACGTCCACTTCGAATGCCGTCACTGCCGCAAGGAGTACGACGCCCAGAACAATCTGAAGGCGCTTGTGTGCCAGGTACTGTCGGCGAAACTTAACCAGCCACAGGCTCAAAAGTATCAGCGGCACAACCAGTACCAGTGCACAGACAACAAAGTCCAGCATGAACGTGGTGGGATAGCCGAGGAACCCTTTTTCAAACATCGCCAGACCTGTGCCTTTGATTCGACTGTCAGGAAGCTCCCCGGCGAAGTCTCTTCGCCGGAGAGATACCCCATCGTTTCTTACTTCTTCAGCAGCGTTCGAACAGAGTTCTGAATGCCGGCTGAATCCAGACCCTGGTAGCCCATCTGCTGCCAGAGACCGCCTGAGCCTTCTCGGTGAGTCCCGATGTTGTTGTAGCGTCCCGTAAATCCTCGCTTCAGAAGTTCAGTTCCGAAGCGTGAACCCAGGCCGGTATTCACATTGAAGGACTCCGCCACCAGTACCATAGGTGCCGCAGCAAGTTTGGCCATCATGGCTTCGTCATAAACGTTGAGAGTCGCTTTGTTGACAAGCCCGACGTTGATGCCTTCTGCCTTCAGCTTGATCACGGCATCCATCGGCCGATAAACCGTCTCGCCGAATGTCACGATGTAACCATCGGAACCTTCACGAATCAAATCGTCGCGGCCTGTGACGAACGTGTAGTCGCTTCCGTAGAACTTCTCGCCATTCTCCTTCAGTAGGTCAGGCACGCCTGAACGAGTGGAGTAGATGAATCGAAGCCCTGCGTCATTGAAGATCTTCTTCATGCAGGCTTTGAACTGATGCTGGTCAGCCGGGAAGTACAAACGAGTCGTATCGCGTCCTTCGTCCGGAAGACCGTTGGCAGCGTACATGTTGTTCAGTCCGAAATGGCATGTGTTGTCCGCCATGTCGTCGCAGCCCGCATGAGAAAAATGCGCCAGAACATTCGCCTGGTTCAAACGGGCCATCGTGATTTCGGAAACAACCATTTCCAGAAACGCGGAGAACGTCGCAAAGATGCCCTGCCGGCCGGTCTCATATCCGAAGCCAGCGGCCGCCGAGTAATTTCCGCGTTCCATGATACCGCCACGAACGAACACTTCCGGATGGGAAGCTCGAACGTGATTCAGCCCGCAGGATCCTTCGAGGTCGCTGTCGAACACTCGAACCGTCGCGACTCGCTGAGCCTCCGTCATGCCGTCCAGGATCTCATTCAGGATCTTGCCGAACAAGTCTCGGTTGCGCCCGACACTCTTCGCATCGGAACCTTCAAACGTCGGACCGGATGGTCCCTTTGCAACATTGTTCAGATACTCAACAGCCCCCGTGCAGCCTCGCGCGGTCAGGTAGTCTTTTGCGACGGAAACCTTGATCACATCGTGGCCGTGAGCACTGCCTTCGAGTCCCTTGATGCCGACGCACATCTTGCGGCGATTGATGAGTGCAATCGGGCCGTCAGAGGTAACGGCCGCACACATACGAGCGTACAGCGCGTCGAGATCTTCGCCGTCGCCAATGTCGGTCTTCAGGCCATGTCCTTCGAGCGTCTTTGCGACACAGTAGCCTGGCAGATAGTCTGAAGGATGACCTGCGATGGTGACGTCATTGTCGTCGATCAGCAGCTTCACATTCAGCTTCTGAGCCACTGCGAGTCGAGCCGCTTCGGCGTCGTTGCCTTCCATCTGTGATCCGTCAGATCCCAGCATGAACACAACCTTGCCAGGATTCGCGATCGCCACGCCGTTCACGAATGGCCACATGTGTCCCAGTCGGCCTGAGGAGAACTTTACGCCCGGCGTGAATCCTCGTTCCGGATGCCCTGGCAGATGCGAAAGGTACTCGCGGTAGTGATACAGTTTCTCGATCGGCAATTCGCCTTCCAGCACTGCCATCAGATACTGCGTTGCGACGCGGTGTCCAGCTTCATCGAAGAACACCGGCAGTACATCGGGCGTACCGCCGCTGGCTGCATGCTTCATGAAGGCATGCATGATGCAGACTTCCGGCACGGTGTCGAACGGGCCGCCGGTATGACCACCAAGCCCCTTTGCGTCAGCGATGGCCGTAAAGAAAATGATGGCATCGCGACACAGCTGAATATTGCTGCGAAGTACCTCACGCTGTTCTGCCGTCAGTTTCGGATTCGCGGGATTGAGCGCAATCGCTTTGTAGTTCTGAAGCGGAATTGGAAACTCGGCAGCTGACATCGTTCTCCGTCCCCTTGGTGTCTTAGGGTTGTGTTGACTGGACTGCGGCAACCGATGATTAGAGAAATCCGCCGGTCCGCGAATAGACAGGAAATTCGATCTCCGCGAGGACAAACTTCGAACGCTGAAGCGTTGAACGACCCGCGCAGAGGGGCACTTGGTGACTCGTTTGAGCGGAAGTATGAGGGTGCACCGGGGAAATGCAATTCCAGACGGAATTCCCTCGGAACGGCGTCCGCTGAATTCCCAAACCCCTGAAATTCCTTCACATTTTTTGTGAATCTGCACAAACAACGCCCGCCAGGCGAACCTCAAAAAACATCTCCGCCGATCATTCTTAATGGGCGGTGACAGAGGGTCAGTGCAGGGCTAAACTGAAGCCGCTGCGAAGGGTAGCCTGACCGGCCATGATTGATTCAATGCTTCAAGGGCTGAAATGAGGCCATGTATGCAACCAGAAGATACTTCCGGGATCACTTCACGACGAAGTCTTCTCTCCCGTGCTGGTTGCGGATTCGGAGCCCTCGCGCTGCAGGCGATGGTGTCGGAAACTGCGTCGGCCGAGACGACTGGGACTACGGCGACCGCTGCGACCACTGTTCAGGCTCCACTGCTGCCCGTCGTGACGCCTCGAGCAAAGCGCATCATCTTTATCTTCATGCAGGGCGGCCCCAGTCACGTTGATACGTTTGATTACAAGCCGGAGTTGTTGAAGCGCGATGGGCAGGCGATCGATTTCACGGGCGTGCGATTTGGCGACTTCGGTCAGGTCACCAAACAGAAGCTGATGAAACCTCTGTGGCGATTTCGTCAGGCAGGCCAGACGGGTCGATGGGTTTCGGATTTGTTCCCCGAGATTCGGCGCCATGTCGACGACCTTTGCTTCCTTCATGGGTTGCACACAGAAGGCGTGGCTCACGGACCATCGACTCTGTTCCTTCATACCGGCGCAACGGCTCAGGTTCGTCCGTCTCTGGGATCATGGATCCTGTACGGGCTTGGCACGGAGAATCGTGACCTTCCTGGCTTTGTCTCATTGCAGCCCTCCGATGCGAACGGCGGGCCTCGCAATTATGGCAACGCGTTCCTGCCGACTGTTTGCCAGGGAACTTCGATCGGCCGTTCGTTCCAGCCCGCCAGTCAGATGACGATCGAACATCTGAAGAACCCGGTGCTCTCACCCGAAGAAACAGAACGACGATTCAGACTGACTCAGCGACTCAATCACATTCAGGCCGAGCAGACTCATCAGCGACGCAGTGATGCTGAGGCAGTGATTCGGAATTATGAAATGGCCTGGCGCATGCAGTCGATCGGGCCATCGCTTCTGGATCTCTCGACGGAATCCAAAGAGACACAGGCGATGTACGGGATCGGCCAGAAGGAAACCGAAGACTTTGGACGCCAGTGCCTGATGGCTCGGCGCCTTTGCGAAGCGGGCGTGCGCTTTGTTCAGGTCAACTACGCGGACCAGTCCACGAATCCTCGCTGGGACCAGCATTCCAACATGCCGCAGCACGCGGTTCACGCCAAAGCTACCGACAAACCTGTGGCCGGGTTACTGGCGGATCTGAAACAGCGAGGCCTGCTGGAAGACACCATCGTCTGGTGGGGCGGCGAATTTGGACGCACGCCGTTTTCACAGGGTGCCGACGGGCGAGACCATAACCCACGAGGCTTCACGGTCTTCCTGACCGGTGGCGGAGTGAAGTCCGGGTTTTCATGGGGCAGCACGGACGAAATCGGACATCTGGCCGTCGATGGCAAGATCCACATGCACGATCTGCATGCGACTCTGCTGTATCTGCTGGGACTGGATCACGAACGTCTGACGTATCGCTACGCCGGACGCGACTTCCGACCCACCGACATCTACGGCCGCATCGTGCACGACATCATCAGCTGACAAACTGTTGAGCCGCAAGGCGCTAGCCGCGGGTCAAGGTCGATACTTGTCAACAATGTCCGCTGCGATCATCCGCAGGAGTGGCTAAAAAAGCTCGAGGAAGTTTGTCAGGCTGCCAGACAGCTTCACGATAAAGCGAGCGGCATCTGCACCGTTGATTGCACGGTGGTCATAGGACAGTGACAACGGCAGCATCATGCGTTCGGTTACCTGTCCGTTTTCCAGAACAAGCTGATTGATCGAACGAGACATGCCAAGGATCGCGACTTCCGGATAATTCACGATTGGCGTAAAGGCCGTGCCGCCTATCCCGCCGAGGTTGGTAATCGTGAACGTGCCGCCCTGCATGTCTTCCGTCTTCAGCTTGCGATCACGAGCCTTCGTCGCAATCTCTGTCAGCTCCGCGGCGACCTGCAGAATGTTCTTCTGATCGCAGTTGCGAATGACCGGGACTACGAGACCGTTCGGTGTGTCGACCGCAACGCCGATGTGATAGTACTGCTTGACGACCAGTTCGCCGGAAACCATATCTACGCTGGAATTGAAGTTAGGGAACGCCTTCAGCGCACCAACAACCGCCTTGATCATGATGGCGGTCATCGTGATCTTTGGTGAATTCGCATTGGCCTTCACATAGCGTTTGCGAGCCGCTTCCAGTTCCGTGATGTCAGCAAGATCATGCTGCGTTACATGAGGAATCGTGACCCAGGCCGCATGCAGATTGGAGGCTGCCGTGCGGAAGATCTTGTTCATCGGCTGCTTTTCAACCGGACCGAACTTACTGAAGTCCGGCAATGGCTGAGCCTGAACAATTCCGAACCCAGGGGCAGCCGCAGCGCTGGGAACCGAAGGCTGAGCCATGCGATCGCGAACGTAGGCTTCAACGTCTTCGATGGTAATGCGTCCGCCGGCGGCAGAACCCTTCACTAGTTTCAGGTTGACGCCCAGCTTGCGTGCCAGTCGTCGGGTTGCCGGACCAGCAGGTGCCGGAGGTCCATCCGCGCGAGCAGCACCGGTCGCAGAAGGAGCTGCTGATGCCGTTGCAACCGGAGCAGGAGCCGATGCCTTTGGTGCCACCGCCTCAGTGTTGGCTTTTGGAGCCGGAGCAGCAGGGGCCGCTGAAGGAGCACCGGCTGTCGCATTGATGGTCAGCAGCAGATCACCGATCTTGATCGACGTGCCTGGTGTCACATGGACTGCCGTCACAGTGCCAGCATGCGGACAGGTAATCTCAGCGACGGCCTTGTCGGTTTCGACTTCGCAAACCACTGCTCCCGCGGTGATTGTGCTTCCGACCTTGACGGCTACAGAAGCCACATCCACCTTCGTCACACCTTCAGACACTTCAGGAAGACGAAATTCGACTGGTCCTGATGCAACCGGCGCGGCTGGGGTCGGAGATGCTGGTGCAGGGGCGGCAACCGGAGCCGGTGCGGCGGCTGCAGGAGCCTGCTTGGCCGCTGGTGCAGGTGCCGATGCGGCACCCGCCGATTCGATCACCAGAATCGGTTGTCCAACACTGATTTTGTCGCCCGACTTAATCAGGACTTTGGAAACTTTGCCGGCATGCGGACAGTTGATCTCCGCAACCGCCTTGTCCGTTTCGACTTCGCAAACGACTGCGCCTGACGTGATGACATCACCCTCCTTGACTCGCACTTCTGCGACATCAACCGAGGTGACTCCTTCAGACACTTCCGGCAATTTGAATTCGAGAGACATAGGCGTGTTAGGTTTCAGTTTTTCAGTGTTCAGTTTTCAGAAAAGCCGGGTCAACGTGCCAGCATTCGGTCTTCATTATCCACCATCGCCGACGCAATGTCATTAAGCGATTCACTGAACACTGAAAACTGAATACTGACGACTCTCCTTATGCATTCAACGGATTGATCTTTTCCGAATCGATCTCAAGCTCTTTCAGAATGCCAGGCAGTTTGGCTGCGTCGAAGGCACCCATTCGGGACAGTCCTCGAAGAGCCGCATACGCTGTGCATTCCGCGTCGATCTGGAAGTGACGTCGCAGCTCCGGTCGAGTTTCGCTGCGTCCGAATCCGTCGGTTCCCAGAACGATGTATTCTCCTGGAATCCATTCGCGGATCTGATCAGCCACGGCACGAACGTTGTCGCTGGTGGAGATGAATGGACCGGTCACGCCGTCCAGAGTCTGTTCCAGAAAGCTGCGTTTTGCCTGCTGTCCGGGATGCAGATCGTTCCAGTGCTGACAGTCCATCGCGTCGCGACGCAGCTCGTTGTAGCTTGTGACGCTCCAGACATCGCAGCCGATGTTGTACTTGTCCTTCAGAATCTGCTGAGCACGAATGGCTTCCCGCAGAATCGTTCCGCTGCCGAACAGCTGCGGTCGATGACGCTGCCCTTCGCCACTGTCGGTCGAACTGAGGCGGTACATTCCTTTGATAATGCCGTCGACAACACCTTCGCGTTCCGGCATCGCAGGATGAGCATACGCTTCGTTGTAAACCGACAGGTAATAGAAGATCTCTTCACCTTCCGCATACATGCGTCGCAGACCTTCCTGAACGATGACGGCCAGTTCGTATCCAAATGCTGGATCGTAAGACCGAATCGTTGGAACAGTGGACGCCATCAGCTGGCTGTGACCGTCTTCGTGCTGCAGACCTTCGCCGTTCAGCGTTGTTCGTCCCGAAGTACCACCGCAGAGGAAGCCTTTGCAGCGAGTATCCGCGGCGCACCAGATCAGGTCGCCAACTCGCTGGAAACCGAACATCGAGTAGTACACATAGAACGGAATCATATTCATGCCAAGGTTGGCATAAGCTGATCCTGCCGCGATGAAGGAGCCCATCGCACCCGCTTCGTTGATGCCTTCTTCCAGGAGCTGGCCGTTGCGAGCTTCCTTGTAGTACATCGTGCTGTTGGCATCGACCGGTTCGTAAAGCTGGCCCTTGCTGGAGTAGATCCCGCAAAGTGCAAACAGGCCTTCCATACCGAACGTTCGAGCTTCGTCAGGAATGATCGGGACAATGCGAGGTCCCACACTCTTGTGTCGAATGAGGCCTCGAATGATCGTACCGAGTGCGAACGTCGTCGACCCTTCGCCACCATCACTGCCAGGCAGCAGAGGCTTGGAGTCAAAAATCTTGTCACGGAGTGCAGGAACTTCCAGCTTCTCCGTGCAGGCCTGTCGCTCTGGAACAAAGCCACCCAAAGCAGCACGTCGCTGCATCAGGTACTTCATTTCTGGACTGTCAGCCTCTGGCTTGTAGAACGGCAGTTTTCCGATTTCTGCATCGCTGACCGGGATACCAAATCGATTGCGGAAGGCTTTCAATTCGTCTTCGGCAATCTTCTTCTGGTTGTGAGCGACGTTCTTTCCTTCGCCTGCGTCACCAAGACCGTAACCCTTGACGGTTTTCGCCAGAATGACGGTCGGTGCGCCCTTGTGATTCACGGCTGCGTGATACGCGGCGTAGACCTTTTCCGGATCATGACCGCCTCGGCGGATATTCTCCATGACCTGGTCTGACAGATGTTCAACCATCTTCAGCACATCAGGATCTGCACCAAAGAAGTGCTGTCGAATGTAGGCGCCGTCGGAGACGGTGTACTTCTGGTACTGACCGTCAACAACTTCGCCCATGCGCTTCACAAGCTTGCCATCGACGTCTTTGTCAAGGAGCGGATCCCAGTCCGAGCCCCAGACGACTTTGATGACATTCCATCCAGCACCACGGAACGCAGCTTCCAGTTCCTGAATGATCTTACCGTTGCCTCGTACCGGACCATCCAGTCGCTGCAGGTTACAGTTGATGACCCAGGTGAGGTTGTCCAGGTTTTCTCGCGAAGCCAGCGTCAGTGCACCGAGTGATTCCGGCTCGTCACATTCACCGTCGCCGAGGTATGCCCACACGCGTGACTTCGACGTATCCAGAAGTCCGCGATGCTCCATATATCGCAGGAAGCGAGCATGGTAGATCGAACAGATTGGACCAAGGCCCATCGACACGGTTGGGAATTGCCAGAACGTTGGCATCAGCCAGGGATGAGGATAGCTGGACAGACCGACGCCTGCTGGCAATTCGCGCCGGAAGTTCATCAGCTGATCTTCGCTGATGCGGCCTTCCAGGAACGCGCGGGAGTACATTCCTGGGGACGCGTGTCCCTGGAAGTACACCATGTCGCCTGTGTGATCTGCGGTACGAGCATGGAAGAAATGGTTCTGGGCCACTTCGTACAGAGTTGCAGATGATGCGAACGTTGAAATATGCCCGCCCACACCGTCGTAATATTTGTTGGCTCGCACGACCATCGCCATCGCATTCCAGCGAACGATGCTCTTGATGCGACGTTCCATTTCCCGATTGCCCGGGAACTTCACCTGATCGGTGTGATGGATCGTGTTGATGTACGGCGTGTTCGCGGTGAATGGCAGTTTGACGCCGCGAGCATACGCGCGTTCCTGCAGGCAGACCAGCAGCGACTTCAGCTTGTCCTCACCGTAGCGGTGCAGGATGTCCTCAAGCGACTCGTACCATTCTTCGAGTTCCTCCGGAGCAATTCCAAACGAAGCCTGATCCGCCATTCTTGTCCCCAAAACAGAAATCGAAACGTCAGGTTTGGCCCTGAGTCCCTGTTATTTGCCGAGCGAACACGTCTGGAAACATCGTTCCCAGACCCGTTGAAGACACCATTTCTTTTCCGACAACCCACAAATCCGCTGGAAGGTCTGTCGACTCCCGTTCCGAACTGTGCAGGTTTCGGAACTCCTGAACGAAATCCGGGCGACTGACCAGGGTTGCAGATCCTCGGGTGAACGAGAATCATCGAACCGTCGGAAAAACGCAGATTTTGCGCGCAGGATGAGGTGAACAGACAGGAAATGGTGACGAACCTGGAAAAGTTCCCGAGAGAGGAAATCGTCGAAACGGCCGAACGGTCAAATGAGACCTTTCGGACCTTCCCGGCTGAGCAGACACAGCCTTCCCAGCTTTTCCAAAGTCGGCGGATTGTAGAGTTGCGTGAGAATCCATTCAATCCGGTCTGAGGAACCGTTCCCGCTGTTTGAACGGCCCGCCTGCCGAGATTTTTCCCAACGCGCAATTGTTGCAGTTCGGCGAGCGGGGGATGTCAATCCCCTGATAATCCCAGCACGGCTCAACCAGCGAACGATCGCATTGCACAGGCCTGGATCCGGCGTCCCACGTCGGACAGTGCCCACTGATGAACCCCAGTGAACAGAGGGAAGCCAGACCACTTGTCCGACGTCACAAGGCAAATCAGGGGACTGACGTCCCCCGCTCACCTTTGATGCGCTGGTTTGGGCAACGATTGCCCCAGAAAGCTGAGTACTACTCCGCTGGCGGAGCTTCCCGATCAATTCCGTACTTCTTCCACAACGCAAGTTCCCAGGCGTTGTTGGCCGGAGCAGCGATCTCGGCACTGACGAGGTTGGCCAGCGTTCCAAAACGGAAGGCAAACTGCTTACCCTCAGTGAGGAACTGCTGTCGCAGGATTTCCTCATTCGAGTTTCGGTCGATCGGCTGAACGACGTAGTAGCTTCGAAGGTTGTCGTCAGGAACAACACCCACTTCGTTCGCTGCGATGTCTTCGAAGACTGTCTTCATGAATCGGTCGAACGCATAACGAATCGAGCCGCCTGCGTCGTCAGAAAACTGAATCTGCGAAATACGAGGAGGTGTCTGCTGGAAGAAGTCCATCTGAGGATTCATTGATGGTTCCAGCCAGGAGAAGATCTGAGTGCGGCGAAGCGTTAGCGCGGCTGAGTCAGGCTTGCCGTTTAGCGTCTGTCCTTCAACAGTAGCGGCCATGTCCTTGCGCTCGCCTTCTGGTTTTGCCAGGCCGTCTTTGATCACCTTGGCCAGATCTTCTGCTCGCTTCTTTGCAATTTCGCGAGCCTTCGTTCGCTTCAGAGCCAGCACGACCTGATCGCGAATGCCTGGATCTTCCAGCTTTGGTTCATGACTTGGCGAGAATTCAATGACCCACCATGCAAACTGAGTTTCTTCGCTGTCGAGATCAAGGCTTGTCTTGATCGCTCGGCGCTTCGAATACAGGCTGATGTCATCGTAAGGATCAAATTCGCGGCTGGAATAAAACGAAGCGAATGCATCATCAACCACTGGTGTCCGAGTCGAAATGTCGACCGCTCCACCAATGGGATAGGACTCGCCTTCGTACAGTTCCAGGTCACTCAGCAGCGGCGTTTCGACGAAGCTTGCTCCATGCTTTTCTGCAAGCTTCTTCATTTCATCGACCATCTTCTTGCCGAATGGCTGCATTCTTTCGAAGAGGTCTTTGGCAGCAATGTCAGGTTCCTTCGTGACGATCTCACGTCGAGCCGCAGAACGCGACTGCTCGATCGATCGCAGGTCCGCCATGACCTTGTCCATCTTTTCCTGAAGTGCCTTGCGAACTTTCTCGTCCAGCAGCTGATCACGAATTTCCGCCTTCAGTTCATCATCAAGAGGACGATATTCGACCTTTGGAATGATGAATTCCGGCGTTTCGCCATTCTGTCCGGCAGCTGGAATCGTCAGTGGTGCAGCATCGCCCGGCTGAGCGGCTGCGGGTTGTCCTTCTGCCGGTTTTTGGTCTGCAGGAGCTGCTGGTGCTGCCGGATCAGCTGGCTTGGCGTCCTGAGCCGCTGGCGTTTCTGCTGGTGCTGCGGCCGTTGGTGCAGCAGCAGCTTGTTCCGTTGCCTGAGGAGCAGCGGGAGCTGCTGGCTGTGGTTCTGTTGGCTGTGGTTCCTGAGCAAACGGGAAGCACTCTTCGCCAGCCTTTGGGGCTTCGGCAGGAGTTTCCGCAGGGGCCGCAGGAGCTTCCTTCGGTGGCTCGGTTGTTCCGGGCTGAACTTCCGGAGCCGCCGGGGCTGGTGCTTCAGGCTTGGGTACTTCTGCACCTGGTGCCGGAGTGGTTCCTTCTGGCTTTGGAGCTTCCGGAGCGGCCCCTTCAGTCTTTGGAGCATCTGGTGCTGGCGTCTCTGGTGTTGCACCTTCGGTTGGAGCCGCAGGAGCCGCATTTGGATCAGGAGCAGCTCCGGATTCCGGAGTAGCAGGGGCAGCGCCTTCTGCCTTTTCTGGTGTCTCAGGCTCTGCTTCCTTTCGGTACAGCAGGTCCTTCTTTTCGTTGTAGTAGGCTTCGACTTCCTGATCCGTTGGAGGCGTTACGCTGGCTTCAACGGTTTTGTAACCCAGTTCCAGGTAAGCCAGTTTGGCCTTGTTTGGCTGTCGAAATCCTGGTGATCCTGGCTCATCGGTGTTTGGAAACTTCAAACGGTACTCGGCAAACAAACGCTCCACATCGGCGTCTTTAGGTTCTTCCACTTCCGGAAGGAAGGCGTCGACGTCCAGGCGAACCGTGTTCAGTCGCTGATTGACTCGAGACCGCTTGAACAGTTCATACAGAACACCAGGAGCCTGAGGCAGGCTGGTGCCGTTTGGTGTCAGCTGAAAATAGGCAAGGCGAGCTTCCAGTTCCTGGCGGAACGCATCAAACAGCTCAGGCTCAGAAACGACTTCGCCGCCAAAGTTCATGCCGCTGCGAATCTCAGCAAACATCGCGCTGGTCAGCTTGTCCTGAGTCAGGAAATGAAGGTACTCCGTCACCATGCGATTGGTGACGGCAATTCCCATGTCCTTCGCTTCCGCTCGCAGAATTTCACCGAACATCAGATCGAGTTCGGTTACCTGATTGCCAGCGAAACCAAACGGGCGTGGCTGCGTTTCTGTTCGAGCACAGGCCTGCTGCATGAACAGATTGGCAATCATTCGTCGGCGAGTCAGTTCCTGAATGCGTTTGTCGTCGAACGCACCAATCGTTGATGTCTGATAAAAGCCGGTTGGCGAACTAATGGCACCCGGAAGCAGCCAGCCGAAAAGGCCGCCCAGCACCGCGCCGGCAATGCCGTACTGAATCCATCGCCCCTGGCTGATTCCCAGAAACGCAAAGACACCGCCGCCGAGCAGAATTCCCAGAGTCACATAGTGGCTGGAAGTCTGAGTCATCATGTCGCTGATCGTGAAGGCCACCATCGACAAAATGACGATGCCTACCATCCAGACATGCTGATTACGGCGGAAGAATGTGAATGGAGAACTCATTGCGGAAACTCGTGCCGTCCAGAAGTATTCGCGGAGAATCGTTCGAGCGACTGACTTGACAGACGTCGGAACAATGCTTTATCCCATTACGCGAGGCAGACAGCACTGTCAGCTTCAACAGTGGTGACGTTCGCGTTCAGGAAACTGAGCTGCGAGGCCAGCTTTTTGGCCAGCTCCGCAGGTCCCGCCCACAGGGGGAAAGCCGCGGATTCTAGCTGTCACCATTGGTGAGGCAAGGTCAACCGACATCCGTTATGACAGGCCTTCCAAACCTGTTTTCCGTGATTTGGTCCGACCGGGAGGTCATAAAACGGCTTCCGCAGCGTCGGTTTGTCTCGCTCCTGTGCCAAGGCGTTTTGTTTCAGACCATCAACCGGTCATCATGATGCCTGGCGATTGGCTCAGATCTCCTGTCTCACTGATTCCACCATTTTCTGGTGGTCTTCCAGTTTCCAGATTCATATCAACTTTGGGTTTGAAAAAGGTCAGTTCCTCCGGCTGTACTCCAGGTCCAGCCTGAGAAACCGACCCTTTTTGATCTCCCTCAACTCTGAAATCACTCGTACATGGCATCTCAGAAAAAGGCTCTGGTCATCGTCGAATCTCCTGCAAAAGCCAAGAAAATTGCTGGCTTTTTGGGGGATGACTACATCGTGAAGGCCAGCATGGGTCACATTCGTGATCTTCCCTCCAGTGCCTCCGAGATTCCTCAGGCCCTCAAGAAGGAGTCCTGGTCAACCCTTGGTGTGAACGTCGAGAGCGATTTCGATCCTCTGTACGTGGTGCCGACAGAAAAGAAGAAGCTGATCGCGGAACTCAAGGAGTCTCTGAAGAAGGTCAAAGAACTGGTCCTGGCGACCGACGAAGACCGCGAAGGGGAAAGTATCGGCTGGCATCTCGTTCAGGTTCTGAAGCCATCCGTGCCCGTGAGCCGAATGACTTTCTCGGAAATCACAAAGCCCGCAATCCTCGAAGCGATTCGAAACACCCGGACGCTCGACGAAAACCTGGTTCAGGCTCAGGAAACACGACGCGTCGTGGATCGACTGTACGGATACACGCTCAGTCCACTGCTCTGGAAAAAAATTGCTCGCGGGCTGTCGGCTGGCAGAGTGCAGAGTGTCGCGGTCCGACTTCTGGTGGCTCGCGAAATCGAACGCATGAAGTTCCGCAGCGGGACGTTCTGGGACCTGAAGGCTATGCTGCAGGCGGCCAGCGGTTCCCCATTCGAAGCGGTATTGCAAACACTCGGCGGTCGAAGAATCGCCAGTGGTCGCGACTTTGATGAGAACACCGGCCGACTCAAAGACGGCAGCGATGTGCTGCTGCTCAGCGAGACCATGGCGAAAGAAACCCTGGCACGCATTCAAAAGATGCCATGGTCGGTCAGCACGATCGAACAGAAACAGCAGGTTCGTCGGCCCTACCCTCCGTTCACGACCAGCACGCTTCAGCAGGAAGCCAACCGTAAGCTTGGCATGTCGGCTCGACAGACCATGCAGATTGCTCAGCGTCTGTACGAAGATGGTCACATCACTTACATGCGAACTGACAGCGTGAACCTCAGCGGCGAAGCCATCAGTGCAGCGCGAGGTCGAGTCAACGATTTGTACGGCAAGGATTTCCTCAGCCCCGAACCTCGTCAGTATTCAACGAAAACCAAAGGCGCTCAGGAGGCTCACGAAGCCATTCGTCCTGCCGGTACCGAAATGAAAACGGCGGAAGAAATCGGGCTGGGCGGTGCTGAATACAAACTGTACCAGATGATCTGGAAACGCACGATGGCGACTCAGATGGCCGATGCCATTCTGCGTTTCGACACCGTGACAATCAAGGTAGGCGACGCGGAGTTTCGAGCAACCGGACGCACCGTTGAGTTCGCAGGTTTCTTCCGCGCTTACGTGGAAGGCTCCGATGATCCGGAAGCTGCGATCGAAGACCAGGATTCGACTCTGCCGGCAATGAAAGAAAAGGATGTCCTCAAGTGTGAAAACGCCGAGGCGATCTCTCACGAAACCACGCCGCCGGCTCGTTACACCGAAGCGACTCTGGTGCGCACGCTGGAGTCGGAAGGTATCGGTCGTCCTTCGACGTACGCCAGCATTTTGAGCACCATTCAGGACCGCGGCTATGTCCGAAAGAACGGCAACCAGCTTGTTCCGACGTTCACAGCAATGGCTGTGACCAAGCTGCTCGAGAACCATTTTCCCAACCTGGTGAACCTTGGCTTCACAGCGGGAATGGAACAAACGCTCGACGACATTGCGACAGGAACTGCGGAGCGACTGCCGTACCTTCGAAAGTTCTATCACGGCCAGGACGGGCTCGATGAACAGGTCAAACGCCGTGAGGGTGAGATTGATCCGCGCGACGCGTGTACTCTGTCGATTGATGGCCTCGATGCGTCCGTGCGAGTCGGCCGCTATGGACCGTACTTCGAGAAGACTCGTGGTGAAGAAAAGCTGACGGCTTCAATTCCCGACAGCATCGCGCCGGGGGAAATCACCAATGAAGTTGCGGACCGTCTGATCGAAGAAAAGCAGCGAGGTCCTCAGGCGATCGGTATGCATCCCGAAGAAGGACTACCGATCTATTCCATGCGAGGCCCGTTCGGACCTTACCTGCAGCTGGGCGAAGTGACCGACGAAAACCCAAAGCCCAAGCGCTGCAGTGTCCCGCTGTGTTTCGATCCTTTGAACATTGATTTGCC